>NZ_MUMF01000215.1:278-8799 GCF_002155905.1 Streptomyces tricolor
CGCACCCTGCTGGAGGAGCGCAGCAGGATCGCCCGTGAGCTGCACGACGTGGTCGCCCACCACATGTCGGTGATCTCCATCCAGGCCCAGGTGGCCCCCCATCTGGTGAAGGACCCCTCCGACGAACTGCTGGAGAACCTCGCCGGCATCCGCGGCAACGCGCTGGAGGCGCTCACCGAGCTGCGCCGGGTGCTCGGCGTGCTGCGCTCCGAGAACCCCGAGAACCCCGAGGACCCCTACGGCCTGGGCGGCCCCGGTACCGGAGCCGCCCCGGACGCCCCCCAGCCCACCCTGGCCCGGCTCGACGCGCTGATCGAGAACACCCGCGCGGCCGGGCTGGACGTGACCGCGGAGGTCGTCGGCGAGGTCCGGCCGTACGCTCCGGGCGTGGAGCTGTCGGCGTACCGCATAGTCCAGGAGGCGCTGAGCAACGCCCTGCGGCACGCACCGGGGTCCACGGTGCACGTCGAGGTCGGGCACTTCCCGAACGGTCTGCACCTGGTGGTGGCCAACTCCGCGCCGCGGTACCCCGTCCCGCCCTCCCCGGGCGCCGGGCACGGGCTGCTCGGCATGCGGGAGCGCGCGGCGATGCTCGGCGGTCATGTCACCGCGGAGCGCACCTCGGGCGGCGGCTTCAGCGTCACGGCCTTCCTCCCCGGGGACATCGCCCCGGCCCCGTCCGACCAGTCCCCGACAGGAGAACAGACCCCATGACGAGCGGTACCGGCAGCATCCGGGTCCTCATCGCCGACGACCAGCAGATGGTGCGGCAGGGCTTCACCGTGCTGCTCAACACCCAGCCCGACATCGAGGTGATCGGGCAGGCGGTGGACGGCCGGGACGCGATCGCCCGGACCGCCGAACTCGCCCCCGACGTGGTGCTGATGGACATCCGGATGCCGGAGCTGGGCGGCATCGAGGCGACCCGCCGGATCACCGAGGACCACCCGGCCGTCAAGGTGCTGGTGCTGACCACGTTCGACCTGGACGAGTACGTGTACGACGCGCTGCGGGCGGGGGCCTCCGGCTTCCTGCTCAAGGACGCCTCCGCGGACCAGCTGGCCGAGGCGGTCCGGGTGGTGGCCGCGGGCGACGCCCTGCTGGCCCCCGGCATCACCCGCCGGCTCATCGCCGAGTTCTCCCGCCTGGACGGCAGCAGCCGCGCCCCGCTCAAGCGGCGCGTGGGCGACCTCACGGAGCGGGAGACGGAGGTGCTGGCGCTGATCGCCCAGGGCCTGTCGAACGCGGAGATCGCCGAGCGGCTGGTCGTGGCCGAGCAGACCGTGAAGACGCACGTGGGCCGGATCCTGGTGAAGCTGGGCCTGCGCGACCGCACGCAGGCCGCGGTGTTCGCCTACGAGTCGGGCGTGGTCCGGCCCGGAGGCCGCTGACCCCGACTCCGGCCGGGGTCCGGCACCCGGACTCCTCGTAGTACCTGAGAGGGACCCCGGAGGACCCCTCTCCAAGGGGACGACCGTGACCCCGGACGGCGCCTACCGTTCTGACCGTGACCGAGACGACGCACACGCAGACGAGCCCGCCGGGCCCGGCCGGCCGGCCGCGCAGCCCGGAGTTCCGGCTGGCCGCGGACGCCCTGCGGGGGCTGCGGCAGGACCTGTTCCACCAGGCCTTCGCCTACCGGCCGCTGCCCCGCATGGCGGTGGACGGCCCCCTCACCCGCCACCTCTCCGGCCGGCCGCGGGCCTACGCCGCCTGGACCCCGCACGCCGTGGTGGCGGCCGGCGGCCTCGTGGCGATGGCCGCCGGCATGGCGGGCACCGACGCCGGCGGGCCGAGCCTGCTGTGCGGGCTGCTCGCCCTGGCACCGGTGCTGCTGACCCTGGTGCGCCCGGTCGGCGCGTTCTGGCTGTCGCTCGCGGCGACGGCGGCCACCTCCGCCCTCGGCAGCAGCTGGGGCAGCTGGCCCTGGCTGCCGGGCAGCCTCGTCTCCCACCTGCTGGTGCTCACGGTCGTGGCGAGCCGCACCCGCCCGCGCACGGCGGCCTGGATGTGGCTGCTGACCGCGCTGTACGGCTTCTGGGCCGAGGCCGTCCTCGGCTACGGGCACTACGACACGGACACCGCTCCCATGCTGGTCGTCTCGGCGCTGGCCCTGCTGGTCGTCACGGTCCGGCACATACGCCGGGAGGCCGAGCAGGAGGTGACCGCCCAGCAGACGGTGACCGAGCACGAGCGGTCGCGGCGCACCCTGCTGGAGGAGCGCACCACGATCGCCCGTGAGCTGCACGACGTGGTCGCCCACCACATGTCGGTGGTCGCCATCCAGGCGGAGGCCGCGCCCTACCGGGTGGAGAACCCGCCGCCGGAGCTGGAGAAGGCGTTCGCCACCATCCGGGAGAACGCGGTGGCGGCGCTGACCGAGCTGCGCCGGGTCCTCGGCGTGGTCCGCGCGGAGGACTACGAGGCCCCGGACGCCCCCCAGCCCACCCTGGCCGACCTGGACGGCCTGCTCGCCAATGTGCGCGAGGCCGGCCTGACGGTGGACAAGGCGGTGACCGGTGCGGTGCGCGAGCTGCCGCAGGGGGTGGAGCTGTCGGCGTACCGGATCGTGCAGGAGGCGCTGAGCAACACCCTGCGGCACGCGCCCGGCGCGAGCGCCCGCGTGGAGATCGGCTACGTCCTCGGCGGCCTGGGCCTGCGCATCGTCAACGGGCCGCCCCCGGCGCCGGGTCCGCTGAAGCCCTCTCCCGGCGCCGGGCACGGCATCACGGGCATGCGCGAGCGCGTGACGATGCTGGACGGCGAGATGACGGCGGCCCCCACGGCCGAGGGAGGCTATGAGGTGACGGTGTTCCTGCCGGTGCCGGCGGCGACCCCCGCGATCGAGGGCACGGCATGACGATCCGCGTACTGATCGCGGACGACCAGATGATGGTCCGCGAGGGCTTCTCGGTGCTGCTGAACGCGATGCCGGACATCGAGGTCGTCGGCGAGGCGGTCAACGGCCGAGAGGCGGTGGACCGGGTCCGCGCGCTCTCCCCGGACGTGGTCCTGATGGACATCCGCATGCCGGAGCTGAACGGCATCGAGGCGACCCGGGAGATCGTCGCCGCGGACGAGACGGCCAAGGTACTGGTGCTGACCACGTTCGACCTGGACGAGTACGTGTACCAGGCGCTGCGCGCGGGCGCTTCCGGCTTCCTGCTGAAGGACGCCTCGGCGCGCCAGCTGGCCGACGGGGTGCGGGTGGTGGCGGCGGGCGAGGCGCTTCTGGCACCCTCGGTCACCCGACGGCTGATCACGGAGTTCTCCCGGCTGGCGGACGCACCCCGGCTGGTGCCGGCGGCCCGGGCGGCGTACGGGGAGCTGACGGAACGCGAGACGGAGGTGCTGGTGCTGATCGCGCAGGGCCTGTCGAACGCCGAGATAGCGGGGCGTCTGGTGGTCGCGGAGTCGACGATCAAGACCCATGTGAGCCGGATCCTGGTGAAGCTGGGCCTGCGCGACCGCACCCAGGCGGCGGTGTTCGCCTACGAGGCGAGGCTGGTCACGCCGGGGTGAGCCGGGCTAGCGTCCGTCCATGGCAGCTGCTGCGGACCTCGTCTTCGACCCCTGGGACCCGGCGTTCGTCGCCGACCCCTACCCGGCCTACGCCGAGCTGCGGGCCCGCGGCCGGGTGATCCGGTACGAGCCGACGGACCAGTGGCTGGTCCCGCACCACGCGGACGTCTCGGCGCTGCTGCGGGACCGCCGGCTGGGCCGCACCTACCGGCACCGGTTCACCCATGAGGAGTTCGGCCGGACCCCGCCCCCGCCGGAGCACGAGCCCTTCCACACCCTCAACGACCACGGGATGCTCGACCTGGAGCCGCCGGACCACACCCGGATCCGGCGCCTGGTGTCGAAGGCGTTCACCCCGCGCACGGTGGAGCGGCTGCGGCCGTACGTCCACGGGCTGGCGCACGAGCTGGTGGCCGCGCTGGTCCGGGAGGGCGGCGGTGACCTGCTGTCGGACGTGGCGGAACCGCTGCCGGTGGCGGTGATCGCCGAGATGCTCGGCGTCCCCGAGGCGGACCGGGCGCTGCTGCGGCCGTGGTCGGCGGACATCTGCGGGATGTACGAGCTGAACCCGTCGCCGGAGTCGGCGGCGCGGGCGGTCCGGGCGTCGGTGGAGTTCTCGGACTATCTGCGGGAGCTGATCGCGGCCCGCCGGAAGGAGCCCGGCGAGGACCTGATCTCCGGCCTGATCGCGGCCCACGACGAGGGCGACCGGCTGACCGAGCAGGAGATGATCTCCACGGCGGTGCTGCTCCTCAACGCGGGCCACGAGGCCACGGTCAACGCCACGGTGAACGGCTGGTGGGCGCTGTTCCGCAACCCGGCCCAGCTGGCGGCCCTGCGCGCCGACCACTCCCTGGTCCCGTCCGCGATCGAGGAGCTGATGCGCTACGACACCCCGCTCCAGCTCTTCGAACGCTGGGTCCTGGACGACATCGAGATCGACGGCACGACGGTCCCGAGGGGTGCGGAGATCGCCATGCTCTTCGGCTCCGCCAACCACGACCCGGCGGTCTTCACCGGCCCCGACCGCCTGGACCTCACCCGCGAGGACAACCCGCACATCTCCTTCAGCGCGGGCATCCACTACTGCATCGGCGCCCCGCTGGCCCGTATCGAACTGGCGGCGTCCATGACGGCCCTCCTCCAGCAGGCCCCGACCCTCGCCCTGGCGTCCGAACCGAAGCGGAAGCCCAACTTCGTCATCCGGGGGCTGGAGCGGCTGGACGTCGAGCTGCGCTGAGGGGTGCGCCTCCAAGGGGCGCGGGGCTCTGCCGGAGGTGCGGCTGCCGCCGCGTGCGCGCGACCCGCCACGACGGCGCAGCAGACGCCGGCGGCCCGTGGCGCTCCGGCGCTCCGGCTCCCCCGCGGAGCGTCACCGCTCCTTCGTCTCCTCCAGCACCGTCCGCCCCAGCAGCGCGTACCGCTCGGGCGCGCGCCGCTTGAGGTACTGGGCATAGCCGAGGCCGGCCGCCGCGACCAGGGCCACCAGCCACGGGGTCGCCCGCAGCACCAGTGAGCCGGACTCCGGCCCGGCCGCCACGCCCATGTGGGACACCAGCAGCACGACGACGGCGAGCATCGCGACGCCTCCCAGGAGCGGCGCGGTGAAGGTGCGGAACCAGTGCCGGCTCTCGGGGTGGTGGGAGCGGAAGTACACCAGCACCGCGAAGGAGCACACGGCCTGGACGACGAGGATCGCCATGGTGCCGAGGATGGCGAGCAGGACGTAGGTGCCGGTGTACGGGTCCTTGCCCGCGGCCCAGAACGCGCCGATCAGGACCGCGCTGACGGCCGTCTGCACCAGGCCGGCGATGTGCGGGGAGCCGTGCCGGGCGTGGGTCCGCCCGATGCTGTCCCGCAGCGACGGAAGCACGCCCTCCCGGCCCAGGGCGTACAGATAGCGGGCGGCGCAGTTGTGGAAGGCCATGCCGCAGGCCAGCGAGCCGGTGATCATCAGCCACTGCATGACGTCGACCGCCCAGGGACCGACGTAGCGCTCGGTGGGGCCGAAGAACATCGCGAGCGGGTTGGCGGACGAGGCGGCCCGCACGGCCTCCGCCTCGCCGTTGCCGGTGATGGCCA
The DNA here is from genome assembly GCF_002155905.1 of Streptomyces tricolor. Taxonomy (GTDB): domain Bacteria; phylum Actinomycetota; class Actinomycetes; order Streptomycetales; family Streptomycetaceae; genus Streptomyces; species Streptomyces tricolor. The sequence goes on from NZ_MUMF01000215.1 coordinate 5,883, forward strand.
TCCAGGAGACGAGGACGTAGAAGACGCCGACACCGAGCACGCTGATCATCGTGGCCTTCGGGATGATCTTCTTCGGGTCGCGGGACTCCTCGCCGTACATCGCGGTCGACTCGAAGCCGACCCAGGACCAGAAGGCGAAGAAGAGGCCGAGGCCGGCCGACGTCCCCTTGAAGGCGTTGACGGGGTCGACCGGCGCGAAGGTGAAGCCGTGCGGCCCGCCGCCGTGCAGGGCGACGGACACCGCCATGGCCGCGAGCACGGTCACCTCGGTCGCCAGCAGCGCCACCAGCAGTTTCTCGGCGACGCTGACCCCGAACCAGGTGCCGGTGGCGTTGATCGCGAGCATCAGGACGGCGAAGGCCCACCAGGGCACGTGCAGCCCGGTCTGGTCCGTGAGCGTGGTCGTGGCGAAGGTCGAGAAGATCCCGATGAGGGCGGGTTCGAAGACGACGTACGCGAAGGTGGCGAGCAGCCCGGAGGCGAGTCCGACGGTCCGGCCCAGTCCGTAGGAGATGAAGCCGTAGAAGGCGCCGGTGGACGTGATGTGCTTCGCCATCGACGTGAAGCCGACGGAAAAGATTGCCAGTACGACCATTGCGACGAGATAGCTGGCGGGTGCCCCGACGCCGTTGCCGGACGCCACCATGAAGGGCACGTTGCCGGTCATCGCGGTGATCGGCGCGGCGGTGGCGACGGCCATGAACACCACCCCGAGCAGCCCCACGGCATTGGGTTTCAGTCGGTGAACCGTTTCGCCGTCGCCCGTGCCCGTCGTCGGCGCGACGCCCTCGTCCACAGCCATGGGGTGGCCCCTTCCCTGTCCTGTCCGTGCGTCCTGATGGAGCAGGGTGGTGGACGAAGGACGCACCCGGGAAGGGGTCGGCACGGTTAAATATGTGTCACCAGACCTTTAGGTGGGGCGGTGAGGATCACGCGTCGGCGGGCAGCGTGAGTCCCCACGCCCCCTCCGCCACCCGCCACGTCCGCCGCCGCACCGGCCCGGTGACCGCCGCGTCCGCCCGGTAGCGGAAGGCCTCGCCGGTGACCGTCACCGTGCGCCCGGAGGCCAGCAGCGGGGTCGCCTCCGCGCCCACCGACAGGGGCCGCACCTCCACCGAGGCCACCCCGTCCGGGCCCGGCGTCACGGACACCGCCTGCACCGGCTGGTCCAGGTCCACCACCGTCTCCCCGTCGACCTCCACCCGCAGCCGGGTCGCGCCGGGGGAGGGCACGGCGGACAGCCGGACGGGCCGGGTGGCCAGGGTGCGGACCAGGGAGCGGTACCAGGGCCGGCCCGCGGCGACCGGCACCGGCTCGGCGGCGGCCGGCCGCACCGGCGCCGGCGGAATGCCCAGCGCGCCCAGCACCACCCCGTCGCTGTCGTCGACCAGCAGATCCAGGCGCCGCTCGGCGCCGTCCAGGACCGCCCGCGCCGCCGCCACCGTCCCGCCGGGCACCCCGAGCGACTCGGCCAGCGCGCTGTCCCCGACCGGCACCACCGACAGTGCGCATCCGGCCAGCTCCCGCTCCTGGTGCAGCAGCGTGACGGCCCGCACCAGCGCCCGGTCGTCGCCGACCACGACCGGCCGCCTGGACCCCCTTCGGCGCAGTGCCCGGGCGAATTCCTCCGGCCCCTCCGGCAGGCAGAGCTTGGCCGCCGCACCCGCGCTGAGCACGTCTTTCGCGATACGCACGGACTCTCCGTCCGTCTGCCGCGCGACCGGATCGATGATCACCAGCAGCTGATCGGACGTCGGAGAAGTCGCCACCTCGGTCCTGCCTCGCTTCCTCGGGTAGCATCTTTGTGCAAGAGCCCCTTGCGCTATTGCGCCAGGGGCTTCGTCTATTCCGGGGCATCCGGTCCGACGGTTGTGCGACCAACGGCGGTCGCGGTGGTACGCGGCGGTGAACCTTACGCCCACGCCCCCGACCTTGGACATGCCCCGCCCGGAAGGGGTGTACGCGCGTGCCCGCACTTGTGCTGCTCGGTGCTCAGTGGGGTGACGAAGGCAAGGGAAAGGCGACGGACCTGCTCGGTGGATCCGTCGACTATGTGGTGCGCTACCAGGGCGGCAACAACGCCGGCCACACGGTGGTCGTGGGCGATCAGAAGTACGCCCTGCACCTGCTCCCTTCCGGAATCCTGTCCCCCGGCTGTACGCCGGTCATCGGTAACGGCGTCGTCGTCGACCCGTCGGTCCTGCTCTCCGAGCTGAGCGGTCTGAACGAGCGCGGCGTCGACACGTCCAAGCTCCTGATCAGCGGTAACGCGCACATCATCACGCCGTACAACGTGACCGTCGACAAGGTGACGGAACGCTTCCTCGGCAAGCGCAAGATCGGCACGACCGGCCGCGGCATCGGCCCGACCTACGCCGACAAGATCAACCGCGTCGGTATCCGGGTGCAGGACCTGTACGACGAGTCGATCCTCCAGCAGAAGGTGGAGGCGGCTCTCGACGTCAAGAACCAGATCCTCACCAAGCTCTACAACCGCCGCGCCATCACCGCCGACCAGGTGGTCGAGGAGCTGCTGGGCTACGCCGAGCAGATCAAGCCGTACGTCGCCGACACGGTGCTGATCCTCAACCAGGCGCTGGAGGACGACAAGGTCGTCCTGTTCGAGGGCGGCCAGGGCACCCTGCTCGACATCGACCACGGCACGTACCCGTTCGTCACCTCCTCGAACCCGACCGCGGGCGGCGCCTGCACCGGCGCCGGCGTGGGCCCGACGAAGATCAGCCGGGTCATCGGCATCCTCAAGGCGTACACGACCCGCGTCGGCGCCGGCCCGTTCCCGACCGAGCTGTTCGACGAGGACGGCGAGGCGCTGCGCCGCATCGGCGGCGAGCGCGGTGTCACCACCGGCCGGGACCGCCGCTGCGGCTGGTTCGACGCGGTCATCGCCCGCTACGCC
>NZ_MUMF01000216.1 GCF_002155905.1 Streptomyces tricolor
GATGGCTGTCGGGGCGGGCGCAGGCCGTCGCGCACAGCAGTGCCGGCAGCGCCAGGCCGACCACCAGGAACCTCGCCCCCGGCCGGGGGCCTCCTCGCCGTCCCATGTGCCGAAGCTAGAGGGAGGGAGGGCGAGGGGCAACGCTTCGGCGGAGCCGGGCTCAGCCGCCGGCGGGCTCCGCGGGCGCCCCGTCGCCCGGCCGGACGTCGCGCAGCAGGCAGGTCAGCCGGGCGGTGCAGACCCGGCGACCCTCCTCGTCGCTGATCACGATCTCGTACGTCGCCGTCGACCGCCCGCGGTGCACCGGCGTGGCCACGCCCGTCACCAGGCCCGAGCGGACCCCGCGGTGGTGCGTGCAGTTCAGGTCCACCCCGACCGCGATCTTCGAGGCGCCGCCGTGCAGCATGGAGCCGACCGAACCCAGGGTCTCCGCGAGCACCGCGGAGGCGCCGCCGTGCAGCAGGCCGTACGGCTGGGTGTTGCCCTCCACCGGCATGGTCCCCACGACCCGGTCCGCCGCGGCCTCCAGGATCTGCACACCCATCCGCGTGCCCAGGTGTCCGGCCGAGAACAGGGCGGGCAGGTCCACACCGAGCGAGGCGTACTCGTCGATGACCTCCTGCGGGAACTTCACTTGCTGCTGCTCACCCATGGGCCCGGCTCCGTTCGTCGTCCGACTGTCGGCTCACTGAGCAAACGCTCAGTCGGTCGCCGATTGTTCCAGACGGCTCCCCGTGTCCCCGGTGTGGTCCTCGAGCCGCACGACGACGGACTTGCTGGCCGGGGTGTTGCTGGTGTCGGCGGTGGCGTCCAGCGGCACCAGCACGTTCGTCTCGGGATAGTAGGCCGCCGCACAGCCCCGGGCCGTCGGATACAGCACGACCCGGAAGCCCGGCGCCCGCCGCTCCACCCCGTCCTGCCACTCGCTCACCAGGTCGACGTACGACCCGTCGGCGACCCCGAGCGCGCGGGCGTCCTCGGGGTGCACCAGCACCACCCGGCGCCCGCCCGTGATGCCCCGGTAGCGGTCGTCCAGTCCGTAGATCGTGGTGTTGTACTGGTCGTGCGAGCGCAGGGTCTGCAGCAGCAGCCGGCCCTCGGGCAGCGCCGGGTACTCCACCGGAGCCGCCGTGAAGTTCGCCTTGCCCGTGGCCGTCGGGAAGCGGCGCTCGTCGCGCGGGGCGTGCGGCAGCGCGAAGCCGCCGGGCCGGGCCACGCGCGCGTTGAAGTCCTCGAAGCCGGGGATCACGCGCGCGATGCGGTCCCGGATCGTGGCGTAGTCCTTCGCGAACTCCTCCCACGGCACGACGCTGCGCTCGCCGAGCACCCGGCGGGCGAGCCCGCAGATGATGGCCGGTTCGGACCTCAGCTGCGGGCTCGCGGGCCGCAGGCGCCCGCGCGAGGCGTGCACCATGCCCATGGAGTCCTCGACGGTCACGAACTGCTCGCCGCTGTCCTGCACATCGCGTTCCGTCCGGCCCAGGGTCGGCAGGATCAGCGCCCGCGCGCCCGTGACCACGTGCGAGCGGTTCAGCTTGGTCGACACGTGCACGGTCAGCCGCGCACGGCGCATCGCGGCCTCGGTGACCTCGGTGTCGGGCGAGGCGGAGACGAAGTTGCCGCCCATGGCGAAGAACACCTTCGCCTCGCCGTCGCGCAGCGCGCGGATGGCCCGTACGACGTCGAAGCCGTGCTCGCGCGGCGGCGCGAACCCGAACTCCTTCTCCAAGGCGTCCAGGAAGGCCGGGGCGGGCCGCTCGAAGATGCCCATGGTGCGGTCGCCCTGGACGTTGCTGTGCCCGCGCACCGGGCACACGCCCGCCCCCGGGCGGCCGATGTTGCCGCGCAGCAGCAGGAAGTTGACCACCTCGCGGATGGTCGGGACGGCGTGCTTGTGCTGGGTGAGGCCCATGGCCCAGCAGACGATGGTCCGCCGCGAGGCGAGCACCATGCGGAGGGCCTGCTCGATCTCCGCGCGCGTGAGGCCGGTCGCGGTGAGCGTCTCGTCCCAGTCGGCGGCGCGCGCGGCCTCGGCGAACTCCGCGAAACCGTAGGTGTGGTCGCGGACGAACTCCTCGTCGACCGCGCCGTCCGTCTCCAGGATCAGCTTGTTGAGGAGCCGGAAGAGGGCCTGGTCGCCACCGATGCGGATCTGCAGGAACAGGTCGGTGAGGGCGGCGCCCTTGAGGAGGCCCTGCGGGGTCTGGGGGTTCTTGAAGCGCTCCAGTCCCGCCTCGGGCAGCGGGTTGACGCTGATGATCTTCGCGCCGTTCGCCTTGGCCTTCTCCAGCGCGGAGAGCATGCGCGGATGGTTCGTGCCCGGGTTCTGGCCCGCGACGATGATCAGGTCGGCCTGGTACAGGTCCTCCAGCAGGACGCTTCCCTTGCCGATGCCGATGGTCTCGCTGAGCGCCGACCCGGACGACTCGTGGCACATGTTCGAGCAGTCCGGCAGGTTGTTCGTGCCCAGCTCGCGCGCGAAGAGCTGGTACAGGAACGCGGCCTCGTTGCTGGTGCGGCCCGAGGTGTAGAAGACGGCCTCGTCCGGGGAGCCGAGGGCGGCGATCTCCTCGGCGATGATGTCGAAGGCCCGGTCCCAGGAGACCGGCTCGTAGTGCGTGCCGCCCTCGGGGAGGTACATGGGGTGCGTGAGCCGGCCCTGCTGGCCCAGCCAGTAGCCGCTGCGGCCGGACAGGTCCGCCACGGAGTGCGCGGCGAAGAACTCGGGCGTGACCCGGCGCAGGGTGGCCTCCTCCGCCACCGCCTTGGCGCCGTTCTCGCAGAACTCCGCCGCGTGCCGGTGGTCCGGCTCCGGCCAGGCGCAGCCCGGGCAGTCGAAGCCGTCCTTCTGGTTCACCCGCAGCAGGGTCAGCGCGGTGCGTTTCACGCCCATCTGCCGCTGGGCGATGCGCAGCGTGTGCCCGATGGCCGGGAGCCCCGCCGCCGCGTGCTTCGGCTCCGCGACCTGCGGTGCGTCCTGAACCGGATCACCCTTGGGCGGCTTCGTCGCCATCGCACGCTCCCCTTCGACTGCGTGTGAGAAGTACGCGAACGATCCTCCCACGCCCCACCGACAATGAACCCGCCCGGTCCACCGGTCCCCCGAGGACCAGGACCGCCACCGGCGCGGTTGGCCGTGTTTCGGCCGGCTGTCTGCTCGCGGGGCGTGTCTGGGGCGGCGGTGTCTGCTCGCGGGGCGTGTCTCGGCCGGCTGTCTGTCCGTGGGCGGTGTCTCGGCCGGCTCTCTGCCCGCGCGCGTCTCTCGCTCGGCTGTGTCTGCCGGTCGGCCACCTTTCGGCCCGTTGGAGCCGGGCCTTCGCTGGGGTCTCCGCCGCAACGGCGATCAACCACGGCGGCGGTGCCCGGCGGTGCCCGGCGGTGCCCGGCGGTGCCGAACTCACCGCACCCCCCTCACCGCACCACCGCCACCATGACCCCACCCACCAGTCACAACGCCCCTCACTCACCCCACCGCCCACTCGGGCACCACCGGCACTACGTCCGGTAACGGCCGGTGACTCTCGGCGCCCCGGACCGGAGTGTCAGTGCGGCGTGGCAGGATCGGGGGCGTGGCAGAGACAGCATCGAAGCAGACCGACAAGACCCCCGGCGGCACCCGTCCCCGGCTGATGCTCATGGACGGGCACTCGCTGGCCTACCGCGCGTTCTTCGCGCTGCCCGCGGAGAACTTCACGACCGCGACCGGCCAGCCGACGAACGCGATCTACGGCTTCGCGTCGATGCTGGCCAACACCCTGCGTGACGAGGCGCCCACGCACTTCGCGGTGGCCTTCGACGTCTCCCGCAAGACCTGGCGCTCCGAGCGGTTCACCGAGTACAAGGCGAACCGCTCCAAGACCCCGGACGAGTTCAAGGGCCAGGTCGAGCTGATCGGCGAGCTGCTCGACGCGATGCACGCCCCCCGCTTCGCCGTCGAGGGGTACGAGGCGGACGACATCATCGCCACCCTCGCCACCCAGGCCGAGGCCGAGGGCTTCGAGGTGCTGATCGTCACCGGTGACCGCGACTCCTTCCAGCTGGTCACCGAGAACACCACCGTGCTCTACCCGACCAAGGGCGTCTCGGAGCTGACCCGGTTCACCCCGGAGAAGGTTTTCGAGAAGTACGGCTTGACGCCCGCCCAGTACCCGGACTTCGCGGCCCTGCGCGGCGACCCGTCCGACAACCTCCCCGGCATCCCCGGCGTCGGCGAGAAGACCGCCGCGAAGTGGATCAACCAGTTCGGCTCCTTCGCCGAGCTGGTCGAGCGCGCCGAGGAGGTCAAGGGCAAGGCCGGGCAGAACCTCCGCGACCACCTGGAGTCCGTCAAGCTCAACCGCGTCCTCACCGAACTGGAGCGCCAGGTCGAGCTGCCGAGGACGGTCGCCGACCTGGAGCGGGCCCCGTACGACCGCAAGGCCGTCGCGATGGTCCTGGACACCCTGGAGATCCGCAACCCGTCCCTGCGCGAGCGCCTCTTCGCCGTCGACCCCGGCACCGAGGAGGCCGAGACCACCCCGGTCACCACCGGCGGCGTGGAGATCGACGGCGCCGTTCTGCGCACCGGCGAGCTGGCCCCCTGGCTCGCCGAGCACGGCACCGGCCCCCTGGGCGTGGCCACCGTCGACACCTGGGCGCTGGGCACCGGCTCGGTCGCCGAGGTCGCCCTCGCCGCGGCCGGGGGAGCGGCGGCCTGGTTCGACCCGTCGGAGCTGGACGAGGCCGACGAGAACGCGTTCGCGGCCTGGCTGGCCGACGCGGACCGCCCCAAGGTGTTCCACAACGCCAAGGGCGCCATGCGCGTCTTCGCCGAGCACGGCTGGAGCGTCCAGGGCGTGACCATGGACACCGCCCTCGCCGCCTACCTGGTCAAGCCCGGCCGCCGCTCCTTCGACCTGGACGCGCTGTCCCTGGAGTACCTGCACCGCGAGCTGGCTCCGGCCGCCGCGGCCGACGGCCAGCTGGCCTTCGGCGCGGACGACGCCGCCGAGGCCGAGGCCCTGATGATCCAGGCCCGCGCGGTCCTGGACCTCGGCACGGCCTTCGAGGGCCGCCTGGAGGAGGTGGGCGCCGCCGACCTGCTCCGGGACATGGAGCTGCCCACGTCCGCGCTGCTCGCCCGGATGGAGCGGCACGGCATCGCGGCGGACCGCCCGCACCTCGAGGCGATGGAGCAGATGTTCGCGGGTGCGGTGCAGCAGGCCGTGAAGGAGGCGCACGCCGCGGCCGGTCACGAGTTCAACCTGGGCTCGCCCAAGCAGCTCCAGGAGGTCCTCTTCGGCGAGCTGGCGCTGCCGAAGACGAAGAAGACCAAGACCGGCTACACCACCGACGCGGACGCGCTGGCCTGGCTCGCCACCCAGACCGACAACGAACTGCCGGTCATCATGCTCCGGCACCGCGAGCAGGCGAAGCTCCGGGTCACCGTCGAGGGCCTGATCAAGACGATCGCGGGCGACGGCCGTATCCACACCACCTTCAACCAGACGGTGGCCGCGACCGGACGTCTCTCCTCCACGGACCCGAACCTGCAGAACATCCCCGTCCGCACGGACGAGGGCCGGGCGATCCGGCGGGGCTTCGTGGTCGGCGAGGGCTTCGAGTCCCTGATGACCGCGGACTACAGCCAGATCGAACTGCGCGTGATGGCCCACCTCTCCGAGGACGAGGGCCTGATCCGGGCGTTCACCTCCGGCGAGGACCTGCACACCACCGCCGCCTCCCAGGTGTTCGGCGTCGAGCCCGGCGCGGTGGACGCGGAGATGCGCCGCAAGATCAAGGCGATGTCGTACGGCCTGGCCTACGGCCTGTCCGCGTTCGGCCTCTCCCAGCAGCTGAACATCGAGGCGGCCGAGGCCCGGGCGCTGATGGACGCGTACTTCGAGCGCTTCGGCGGGGTCCGGGACTATCTGCGCCGGGCGGTGGACGAGGCGCGGGCGACGGGCTACACGGCGACGCTCTTCGGCCGCCGCCGCTACCTGCCCGACCTCAACAGCGACAACCGCCAGCGCCGCGAGGCGGCCGAGCGCATGGCCCTGAACGCGCCCATCCAGGGCACGGCGGCGGACATCGTGAAGATCGCCATGCTCAAGGTGGACAGCGCGCTGCGGGAGGCGGACCTCAAGTCCCGCATGCTCCTCCAGGTGCACGACGAAATCGTCCTGGAGATCGCCCCCGGCGAGCGAGCGGCCGCCGAGGAGATCGTCCGCCGCGAGATGGCGGGCGCCGTCCACCTGCGGGCTCCGCTGGACGTGTCGGTGGGCGTGGGCCCCGACTGGGAATCGGCGGCTCACTGACCCGACGCGGCGGGGAAGGGCACATCCGAGCGAAGACCGGGAGGGGGCCGGGCCGGACAAGGCCAGGCCCTCCTCCGTTCCGGTTCCGGCCCTCCTCCGTTCCGGTTCCGGCCCTCCTCCGTTCCGGCTCCGGCCCTCCTCCGGCTCTGGCCCGGCTCCGGTCCGGCTCCGGTCCGGCTCCGG
>NZ_MUMF01000217.1 GCF_002155905.1 Streptomyces tricolor
GCCCGGACCCGCTCGCCGCCGAGACCGGCCTCACCCGGGGCGAGCCGGTGTGGCACCTGGAGCGGGTGCTGCTCGCCGATGACGAGCGGGTCGGCCTGGAGAGCACGTACGTCGCCGTCGCCCGCGTGCCCCGGCTGGACTCCGACTTCGATCCGGACTCCTCCTTCTACGGGTATCTCGCCGCCCAGGGCATCGCCTTCGGCGACGCGGACGAGCGGATCGAGACCGTGCTCGCCACGCCCCGCGAGGCCCTGCTCATCGGCACCCCGCCCGCCCTGCCGATGCTGCTGATCCACCGAGTGTCCCGGGACACGGAGGGCCGGCCGCTGGAGCGGGTGCGGTCGCTGTACCGGGGCGACCGGTTCTCCTTCACCACACGCCTCCAGGGCTGACAGCCCGTCCGCGACATGACGGGCCCATGTGATCACGAAACGATAACGGGTCTAGCCCAAACGTGATGGGTGGTTCACGCTCTCGTTGTCAGCCGGATGCTTCCGGATGCCGGATCGCGAGGAGCGTTGCCGCCGTGAGAGTGACAGTCGTCGGAGCCGGCGTGGTGGGCACCATGCACGCCTGGCAGGCAGTGGCGCGCGGCCACCAGGTCGTGCAGATCGAGCGTGAGTCGGAGGCGCGCGGCGCCTCGCTGCGCAACTTCGGGCAGATCTGGGTCAGCGGGCGCGCCGGCGGGGAAGAGCTGGAGACCGCGCTGCGGGCCCGGGAGCTGTGGGAGGGGATCGGCGGGCGGGTGCCGGGGCTCGGCTTCCGCCCCAACGGCTCCCTCACCCCCGTCCGCGGCCCGCTCGAACTCGCCGTCGCCGAGGCCGCGGTGGCCCGCGCGGACGCCGCCGCCCGCGGCTACAAGCTGCTCACCCCGGCCGAGGCCCGCGCCCTCAACCCCGCCCTGCGCGGCGACTTCACCGCCGCCCTGTACTGCGAGCGGGACGCGGCCGTGGAGCCCCGCACCGCCCAGCTCGCCCTGCGCGCCGAGCTGCTGAAGTCCCCGCTCTACACCTTCCTGCCGGGCTGCGAGGTGCGCGAGGTGACCGGCGCCGGGACCGTCCGCGACGACCACGGGGACGTGCACCACGCCGACGCCGTCGTCCTGTGCACCGGCGCCTGGCTCGGCGGACTGGTCCGCGAACTGGCCGGCCCCGGCCTGCCCGTGCGCCGCGTCCGGCTGCAGATGATGCAGACCGACCCGCTCGGCGAGCCGCTGACCACCTCGGTCGCCGACGCCGACAGCTTCCGCTACTACCCCGCCTACGCCTCCCCGGCCGTGGACGAGCTGAACGCCCGGCAGCCGCAGCCGGAGACCGCCGCCGCGCACCGCATGCAGCTGCTCATGGTGCAGCGCGCCGACGGCGGCCTGACCATCGGCGACACCCACGAGTACGAGCACCCCTTCGCCTTCGACACCGTCGAGGAGCCGTACGAGCACCTCACCGCAGTCGTGGAGTCCCTCCTCGGCCGGCCGCTGCCGCGCATCCGGCGCCGTTGGGCGGGGGTGTACGCGCAGTGCACCGAGCCGGGCCGGGTCGTGCACCGGCAGCGGGTGCACGAGGGGGTGTGGCTGGTCACCGGGCCCGGCGGGCGCGGCATGACCTGCGCCCCCGCGATAGCCGAGACCACCGCGAACGAACTGGGCTGGTGAGCACCTCCATGACGTCCACGACCCCCGTCACCCCCGACATCCGGCTCGTCGTCCTCGACATGGCCGGTACGACCGTCGCCGACGGCGGCCTGGTCGAGCGGGCCTTCGCCGCCGCCGCCGCGGAGCTGGGCGTCGAGCCCGGCTCCGCCGAGCACGCCGAGCACCTGGCCTACGTCCGCGCCACCATGGGCGAGTCCAAGATCTCCGTCTTCCGGCACCTGTTCGGCGACGAGGACCGCGCCCGGCGCGCCAACACCGCCTTCGAGAAGGCGTACGGCGACCTGGTCGACGCCGGCCTGGTCGCCCCCGTCCCCGGGGCCCGCGAGGCCATCGAGGAGCTGACCGGCAGCGGCCGTACCGTCGTCCTCACCACCGGTTTCGCCCGCGTCACCCAGGACGCCGTCCTCGCCGCCCTCGGCTGGCGGGACCTCGTCCCGCTCACCCTGTGCCCCGCCGACGCGGGCGGACGCGGGCGGCCGTACCCGGACATGGTGCTGGAGGCGTTCGTCCGGACCAAGGCGGCCGAGGACGTACGGCAGGTCGCCGTGGCCGGTGACACGTCGTACGACGTGCTCAGCGGCGTACGCGCCGGAGCGGGCCTGGTCGCCGGCGTGCGCACCGGCGCCCACGGCGACGCGGAGTTCACCGCCGCCGGCGCCACCCACGTGCTCGACTCCGTCGCCGGGCTGCCCGCCCTGCTCGCCGGAGCGCGGTGAGAACGTCGTCCTCGACGCCCTCGTGGTCCTGATGGCCGCGCGGGAGGTGATGGACGGTGCGGAGGTCTTCGAGCCCGACTGGGACGAGATCGGCGCGGACCCCCCGTCGTACGTGGAGGACTGGAAGCCCGCCACGGGCAGCTGATCCCTCCGGGGGTTCGGCGACAGCTGTTGCCCGGTGATCGACGGGGTCAGGACCGGCCGGTCCTGACTAGGCTGGGGGCGTCGGTACGCCGTGGTTCCGGCGCCCCCGCCTTTCCGACCGTACGTACGCCAGGAGACGCACAGCATGGCAGACCGCAAGCCCATCGAGTCGTGGCTCACCGACATGGACGGCGTCCTGATCCACGAGGGCGTCCCGATCCCCGGTGCCGACGCCTTCCTGAAGAAGCTGCGCGAGTCGGGGCGGCCCTTCCTGGTGCTCACCAACAACTCCATCTACACCGCCCGTGACCTGCACGCCCGGCTGCGCCGGATGGGGCTGGACGTGCCGGTGGAGAACATCTGGACCTCGGCGCTGGCCACCGCCCAGTTCCTGGACGACCAGCGGCCCGGCGGCACCGCCTACGTCATCGGCGAGGCCGGCCTGACCACCGCGCTGCACGACATCGGCTACATCCTCACCGACCACGACCCCGACTTCGTGATCCTCGGCGAGACCCGGACCTACTCCTTCGAGGCGCTGACCAAGGCCGTCCGGCTGATCAACGACGGCGCCCGGTTCATCGCCACCAACCCCGACAACGTCGGCCCGTCGACCGAGGGCGACCTGCCCGCCACCGGCTCGGTCGCCGCCCTGATCACCGCCGCGACCGGCAAGAAGCCGTACTTCGTCGGCAAGCCGAACCCGCTGATGATGCGGGCCGGGCTGAACGCGATCGGCGCCCACTCCGAGACCTCCGCGATGATCGGCGACCGCATGGACACCGACGTGCTCGCCGGCCTGGAGGCGGGGATGCGCACGTTCCTGGTGCTCAGCGGCGTGACCCGGCCGAAGGACGTCGACCGCTACCCCTTCCGCCCCTCGCAGGTGGTCGACTCCATCGCGGACCTGGTCGACCTGGTCTGAGGACGGGAGCGGCCGGCCCCGGGCGGGGGAACCGGCCGGACAGGGCGCGGAGCCGATCAGATCCGGGCGGGGATCGGTCGAATCCCGGTACGGAACCGGCCCCGGCCGGAACCCCGCAGCAAACCCGACCTCACCCGTTCGGAGCAATGCGGGGCCTCCCGAGGATGCGGTGGCGCCCCGCCGGGGGGAGCCTCCACATATCTGGAGGTTCACGATGGGCTCACTACGCCTCACTCTCTGTACCGGAATGCTCGCCGTGGCCACCGCCGCCGCGGTCGCCCCGGCGGCCCACGCGGCGGACGGCGGCGTGGTCAGCGTGACCCCCGCCAGCCCGGCGCCGGGCGACGACATCACCCTGCGGGTCAGCGGCTGCACCGGCGAGCAGGGCACCGCCGCCTCGGCCGCCTTCGTCGCCGACGCCCAGCTGACCGGCGCCCAGGGCAGCCTGAGCGGCGAGACCCGCGTCCGCTCCGCGCTGGCGCCCGGCGCCTACACGGTGAAGGTCAGCTGCGCCGGCTCCGTGCGCACCGGCACCATCACGGTCACGGAGGCGGGCGGCGCCGGCCGGCCGGCAGAGCCCGTCGAGCCGCCCGCCGGCACCCCCACGCCGGTCGCCCCGGTCCCCGCGGGAGGGGGCGGCACCGCGCACTTCGCCACGGTGGCCACCAGCGGCTCCGGCCCCGACACCGGGCAGGCGGTGACGGGCCTCGCGCTCGCCGGGATCGCCGCGGTCGCCGTCGGGCTGCGCGCCCGCCGGAGCCGCCGTCCCCGCTGAGCCCCGCCATGACCGACGAGGGGCACTCCACCGGCACCGGGCGGCTCGTCACCGGCCTGGCCTGGGCCCTGCTGCTGTTCGGGCTGTGGCTGTGGGGCCGCCACGTGACCGAGGTGCCGGGCGCCCCGGCCACGGGTGACGTCTTCACCCTCGGCCGGACCGCCGGCACCGGCCCGCTGCCGCGCCCGGCGACACCCCTGGCCGACGCGGTGCCCCAGCGCGTCGACATCCCCGGGCTGGGCGTCCAGGCCCCGGTGGTGGCCCGCGGTCTGGACGCCCGGGGCGCGGTCGACCCGCCGCCCTACGACCAGCCGGGCGTGGTCGGCTGGTACCGGGCCGGGCCGAAGCCGGGCGCCACCGGCCCCGCCCTGCTGGTGGGCCACGTCGACACCGAGACCCGGCCCGCCGTCTTCTACCGGCTCAGCACCCTCAAGGCGGGCGAGGCGGTCCGCGTCTTCCGCGCGGACGGGAAGGTCGCCGAGTTCACCGTCGACGACGTCCGCGTGCTGCCCCGCGACGGCTTCGACGCCCGGCAGGCCTACGGGCCGCGCGAGCCCGGCCGCGCCGAGCTGCGTCTGATCACCTGCGGCGGTTCCTTCGACCGGGCCAGCGGCAGCTACACGGCGAACGTCGTGGTGTCCGCGTACCTGACCGGGACGCGCGGCTGAGCGTCCCGCGCGACGGCGGTCACGGATGCACCGCGGCCACCGGCGAGAGCCGGCTGCGGACGTTGCCGAAGTGGTCCCTTATGGCCCGCTCGGCCCGCGGGGAGTCGCCGGACCGTACCGCGTCCAGGATCTCCCGGTGCTGACGGCAGGTGACCCGGGGATCCTGCGGTACCTCCACCAGGTCCTGCCGCACCCGGTGGAAGGCGTCCCAGAACGCCTCCAGCACCTCGCTGAGCAGCACGTTGTCCAGCCCCCGGTAGAGGGTGGCGTGAAAGGCCCGGTCGGTCTCGGCGAGGGAGGCGCCCTCGGCGGCCTGCTGCTCCATGCGCTCCACGAGCGCCTCCAGCTCCCCGAGGTCCGCCTCCGGCAGCCGCCCGGCCAGCCGTGACACCAGCCCGGTCTCCACGGCCTCGCGCAGCTCCAGCAGCTGGAGCAGGGAGTCCTCGCCGCGGTAGTGGCCGACGACGGTCCGGAAGGCCAGCCCCTCGATCATCGGCGCGAACGACATCGAGCCGACGTACGTGCCGAAGCCGTGCCGGATCTCCACGATCCCCATCGCCTGGAGCGCCTTCAGCGCCTCCCGCACCGAGTTCCGGCTCGCCCCCAGCAGCCGCATCAGCTCCGGCTCGGTGGGCAGCGGGGCGCCCGAGGGCAGCCGCTGGTCCACGATCAGCTTCTTGATCCGCTCCTGAAGGTCCCGGGCTGCCATGGCGAGAGGGTATCCGGCCATTCGGGCGGAGGGGATAGCGGAGGGAAGGGGAGTGGGG
>NZ_MUMF01000218.1 GCF_002155905.1 Streptomyces tricolor
CCTGGGCGGGCGGTCGTCGCCGAGTGCGCTGTTGATGTCGACGCTGCTGATGTTGCGGTCGAGGTGCCAGTAGGCCCAGCCCGCCGCCGCCACACCCAGCACCAGGGCACCCGCCAGGGTGAGGCCGACGGCCTTCAGCGCTCTCGGCCGCCGGCCCACCGGTCTGCCCGCGTCGCCTTGCTCCTCGTGTCGCGTCACGACAGGAACATAAGTCCGAATTATGAAGGGAGTGTTAGCGGGGTCGGCGAGAGCCGGTTTTCTTGGGACTTTCTCATCCCGGCGTGACCGTGGAGACCGGATGGCCGCGGCTGCCGAAAGTTTCGGTTGCGGAACCGACCTGCTAAGCCGCCGGCGGCGCCGCCGTGCTCGACCGCACCACCAGACTCGTCGCCAGTTCCACCCGGGTCGCCGCCCGCTCCTCCTGCGCGCGCCCCAGCTCCAGCACCAGCCGGGCCGCGGCCTCGGCCATCTCGGTGAGCGGCTGCCGTACGGTCGTCAGCGGCGGGCCGACCCAGCGGGCCACCGGCAGGTCGTCGAAGCCGACCACGCTGAGGTCCTCCGGGATGCGCAGGCCCAGTTCGCGGGCGGCCTCGTACAGGCCGAGCGCCTGGAGGTCGTTGCCCGCGAAGACGGCGGTGGGCCGGTCGGGGCGGCGCAGCAGCTCCAGGCCCAGGCGGTAGCCGGCGTCGTGGTGGAAGTCGCCGGCCAGGACGAGCGAGGGGTCGGCCGGCAGCCCGGCGGTCTCCAGGGCGGCCCGGTAGCCGTCCACCCGGGCCCGGCTGCACATCATCCGGGACGGGCCGCTGATCGCGCCGATCCGGGTGTGCCCGAGTTCCACCAGGTGGCGGGTGGCGGCGAGCCCGCCCTGCCAGTTGGTGGCGCCGATGGACGGCACGTCCGGGCCCGGGTCGCCGGCCGGGTCCATCACCACGAACGGGATGGAGCGGCTCGTCAGCAGCGCCCGCTGGGACTCGTCCAGCCCGGACAGCACCAGCACCACGCCGTGCGGGCGGCGGGCGGCGACCTGGTCCGCCCAGGTCCGGCCGGGGGTGAGCCGGCCGGCCGACTCGGACAGGACCACGCTCAGCCCGGCGTCCCGGGCGACGTTCTCCACGCCCCGGATGACCTCCAGCGCCCAGGCGCTCTCCAGCTCGTGGAAGACCAGGTCGATCAGGGGCGAGCGGGAGGCCTCGGCGCGGCGCCGCCGGTAGCCGTAGGCGCGCAGCAGTTCCTCGACGCGGGTGCGGGTCGCGGGGGCGACGTCGGCACGGCCGTTGAGGACCTTCGAAACAGTCGGAGCGGAGACCCCGGCCTCACGGGCGATCTCGGCGAGGGTCGCCGTCTGCGTTGCTGCGGGCTTCGAAGGCTTCATGCCCGCGATCGTATCCCTGCCGGGCCTCTTGACGAAGGCCCTCGCGCGCCATAGGTTCCCGGAACATTCGGAGTATTAATCGAAACATTCGCACTAGACGCTGGTGCAGCAGAGTCGAGACGGGAGTTCCATGACCACCCCTCCTTGGCGCGACCCCGCCCTGCCCGCCGACGCCCGGGTGGCCGACCTGCTGTCCCGGATGACCCTGGAGGAGAAGGCCGCCCAGCTGTACGGCGTGTGGGTGGGCGCCGCCACGGACGGCGACGGAGTCGCCCCGCTGCAACGCGAGATGACCGCCGAGTACGACTGGGACGAGCTGATCGAACTCGGCCTCGGCCAGCTGACCCGCTCCTTCGGCACCGCGCCCGTGGACCCCGACGTCGGTGCGCGCGCCCTGGCCCGGGCCCAGCGCCGGATCGCCGCCGCGAACCGCTTCGGCATCCCGGCGGTCGCGCACGAGGAGTGCCTGGCCGGCTTCACCGCCTGGCGGGCGACCGCCTACCCGGTGCCGCTCGCCTGGGGCGCCTCCTTCGACCCGGAGCTGGTCGAGCAGGTGGGCCGGCACATCGGCCGGGACCTGCGCGCGGCCGGGGTGCACCAGGGCCTGGCCCCCGTCCTGGACGTGGTCCGCGACCCCCGCTGGGGACGCGTCGAGGAGACGATCGGCGAGGATCCGTACCTGGTCGGCACCATCGGCACGGCCTATGTGCGCGGCCTGGAGTCGGCCGGTGTGGTCGCCACGCTCAAGCACTTCGCGGGGTACGCCTCCTCGGTGGGCGCCCGGAACCTGGCCCCGGTGCGGGCGGGCGTACGGGAGTTCGCGGACGTCACCCTGCCGCCGTTCGAGATGGCGCTGCGCGAGGGCGGCGCCCGGTCGGTGATGGCGGCCTACACGGAGACCGACGGGGTGCCCGCCTCCGCCGATCCGCGGCTGCTGACCGGGCTGCTGCGCGAGGAGTGGGGGTTCACCGGCACCGTGGTCGCCGACTACTTCGGCATCGGCTTCCTGCAGAGCCTGCACCGGGTGGCGGCGGACGAGGCGGAGGCGGCGCATCTGGCGCTGGCCGCGGGCCTCGACGTGGAGCTGCCGACCGTCAAGTGCTACGGCAAGCCCTTGGTGGCGGCCGTGCGGGAGGGCCGCGTCCCGGAGTCCCTGGTGGACCGCGCGGCCCGCCGCGTCCTGCTCCAGAAGTGCGAGCTGGGCCTGCTGGACGAGGACTGGCGGCCGGAGCCGGAGGGCCCGCTGGACCTGGACTCGGCGGCGAACCGGGCCCTCGCCGGGCGGCTGGCGGAGGAGTCGGTGGTGCTGCTGGACAACCCCGACGGGCTGCTCCCGCTGGCCCCCGACACCCGGATCGCGGTCGTCGGCCCCCGCGCCGCGGACGCCCTCGCCATGCTCGGCTGCTACTCCTTCCCCTCCCATGTCCTCACCCACCACCCGGAGATCCCGCTCGGCATCGAGATTCCCACCGTGCTGGACGCCCTGCGCACCGAACTCCCGGACGCCAAGGTGACGTTCGCGGAGGGCTGCGGGGTCGACGACCCGGACACCGCGGGCTTCGCGGAGGCGGTGGCCCGGACGGCGGAGGCGGACGTGTGCGTGGCCGTGCTCGGCGACCGCGCGGGCCTGTTCGGCCGCGGCACCTCGGGCGAGGGCTGCGACGCGACCGACCTGCGGCTCCCGGGCGTCCAGGCCGACCTGCTGGACGCCCTGGTGGCCACGGGCGTCCCGGTGGTCCTCGTGCTGCTCACCGGCCGCCCCTACGCCCTGGGCCGCTGGCACGGCCGGCTCGGCGCGGTGGTGCAGGCCTTCTTCCCCGGCGAGGAGGGCGGCCCGGCGGTCGCGGGGGTGCTGTCCGGCCGGGTGAACCCCTCCGGCCGGCTCCCGGTGAGCGTGCCGCGGGAGCCCGGCGGCCAGCCCTGGACCTACCTCCAGCCGCCGCTGGGCCTGGCCGGCGAGGTCAGCAGCCTGGACCCGACCCCGCTGTACCCGTTCGGCCACGGCCGCTCGTACACGCGGTTCGTCTGGGAGGACTTCGCGGGCACCGCGGCCGAGATCCCCACCGACGGCTCGTACGACCTCTCCGTCACCGTCCGCAACACCGGCGACCGCGCCGGCACCGAGGTCGTCCAGCTCTATCTGCACGACCCGGTGGCCTCGGTGACCCGCCCGGACGTCCGCCTGATCGGCTATCAGCGCCTGGACCTGGAGCCGGGCGCCGCCCGCCGCCTCACCTTCCGCTTCCACACCGACCTGTCGTCCTTCACGGACCGCTCGGGAGCCCGGGTGGTGGAACCCGGGGAGCTGGAACTGCGGCTGGGTCCGTCGAGCGCCGAGGTGCGCCACCGGGCCCGGCTGCGGCTGACCGGGCCGGTGCGGCTGGTCGGGACCGAGCGGCGGCTGCGCTGCGAGGTGCTGCCGTAGGAACGCCGACACCCCGCCGCCGGGAACCCGGGGGCGGGGTGTCGAGTGGAGCGCCGGGCAGGCCTTGCACCTGCATCTCCCCGCAGGAAGCGGGGCGTCTTTCCTTGGACCACCAACGCACTGCGTCCGGGTCGGTTCCCGATCTCCCGGGCTCCGGCCGTTCGCTGTGTGATGATCATAGCGCAGGTGCGGGGTGCTTCCGCAACTCAGTGGTCCGTGACCGCCTCGAACCGCCAGCGGTGCACGGCCCGGGTCACCGACTCGGCGGGCGGGTCGGGGAGTTCGGGGAGGGCGGCGTCGTACGGGGCGTCCCACCACGTGATCACCAGGACCCGGTCCTGCGGCGCCCGGAAGGTCTCCCGGCGCAGCGGAGCCGGGGCGAGGTCCTGCCGCCGCACCCAGGCCAGCAGTTCCGCGCCCCGCCCGTCGGCGGCCCGGGCCTCCCACATCAGGGCGACCGTCATGAGTACAGGTTCTCCTTGCTGACCTCGTGCACGTGGTCGTGGTCGTGGCCCGGCACGTGCGGGTCGGTCACCGGCAGGGAGGAGTCGGCCGACAGGTCCCAGCTGGACGCGGCCCGGTTGCGGGCGACCATCTCGGCGCCGAGCGCGGCCACCATCGCGCCGTTGTCCGTGCACAGCTTGGGGCGCGGCACGCGGAGCCGGATGCCGGCCGCGTCGCAGCGCTCCTGGGCCAGCGCGCGCAGCCGGGAGTTGGCCGCCACGCCACCGCCGATCATCAGGTGGTCCACGCCCTCGTCCTTGCAGGCGCGCACGGCCTTGCGGGTCAGCACGTCGACCACGGCCTCCTGGAAGGAGGCGGCCACGTCGCGCACCGGGACCTCCTCGCCGGCCGCGCGCCTGGCCTCGATCCAGCGGGCCACGGCGGTCTTCAGACCGGAGAAGGAGAAGTCGTACGCCGGGTCGCGCGGGCCGGTCAGGCCGCGCGGGAAGGCGATCGCCTCCGGGTCGCCCTCGCGGGCGTAGCGGTCGATGACCGGACCGCCGGGGAAGCCGAGATCCAGCACGCGGGCGATCTTGTCGAAGGCCTCGCCGGCCGCGTCGTCGATGGTCGAGCCCATCGGGCGGACGTCGGAGGTGATGTCCGTGGACAGCAGCAGGGAGGAGTGGCCGCCGGAGACCAGCAGGGCCATGGTGGGCTCGGGCAGCGGGCCGTGCTCCAGCTGGTCCACGCAGATGTGGGAGGCCAGGTGGTTGACGCCGTACAGCGGCTTGCCGAGGGCGTAGGCGTAGGCCTTGGCCGCCGAGACGCCGACGAGGAGGGCGCCGGCGAGGCCCGGGCCGGCGGTGACCGCGATGCCGTCCAGGTCCTTGGCGCTGACCCCCGCCTCCTTCAGCGCGCGGTCGATGGTCGGGACCATCGCCTCCAGGTGCGCCCGGGACGCGACCTCCGGCACGACACCGCCGAAGCGGGCGTGCTCGTCGACGCTGGAGGCGACGGCGTCCGCCAGCAGGGTGGTGCCGCGGACGATGCCGACGCCGGTCTCGTCGCAGGAGGTCTCGATGCCGAGGACGAGAGGTTCGTCAGTCATTGATATCGGTTCCTTGTACTGAGGCGGAGCCCGCGGCGGAGCCGCTGCCGGGTCCCGTGGTCAGGCGCATCACCAGGGCGTCCACGTTGCCCGGCTGGTAGTAGCCGCGCCGGAAGCCGATGGGGACGAAGCCGAAACGCTCGTAGAGCTTCTGGGCGGGAAGGTTGTCGACCCGGCATTCGAGCATCACCTCGTGGCACTCGAACGCGGTCGCCGCGCGCAGCAGCTCGGTCAGCAGCCGGGCACCGAGCCCGGTGCCCTGGTGGTCGCGGGCGACGGCGATGGTCTGCACGTCGGCCAGCTCGCCGGCGGCGGCCAGGCCCGCGTATCCGACGATCCGGCCGTCGGCGGCCTCGGCGACGAGGTAGCACCGGGTCGCCCCGGCGCCCCGGGCGTGGGCCAGCTCGGACCAGAACATGCCCCGGGACCAGGCGTCCTCGGGGAACAGGTCCCGCTCCAGCGCCAGGACCGGGTCGATGTCCCACCAGCGCATCTCGCGCAGTCGGGGGGGTTCCGGCTGTGTCACTTGGGGGTGACCACCTTGTAGTTCTTGGGGACCTGGGCGTCCGGCCGGCGCAGGTACAGCGGCCGGGGCGCCGGGAGTTCCTCACCCGCGGCCAGCTTCTCGGCGGCGAGCGAGGCGAGGGCGGCGGCGGACACGTGCTCGGGCTCGTGGGCGCTCGGGAACGTGTCCGGGTAGAGCAGCGCGCCCGCGCCGACCGCGGGAAGGCCCGCGACCCGCTCGGCGATGTCGGCCGGGCGGTCGACGGCCGGTCCGGTCAGCCGGGTCCGGGAGTCGGCGTACGTGGCCCAGTAGACCTCCTTGCGGCGGGCGTCCGTCGCCACGACGAAGGGGCCCTTCTCGATGTCGGCGGCGTAGGCGAGGCCGTCCAGGGTGCACACGCCGTACACCGGGACGCCGAGCGCGAGGCCGAAGGTGTCGGCGGTCATCAGGCCGACGCGCAGGCCGGTGTAGGGGCCGGGCCCGGTGCCGACGACGATGCCGGTGACCGCCTCCAGCTTGAGGCCGGCCTCGGTGAGGACCCGGTCGACGGCCGGCAGCAGCAGCTCTCCGTGCCGGCGCGCGTCCACCTGGCTCGACGAGGCGATGACGGCGGTGCCGTCGTGCAGCGCGACGGTGACGGCGGGTGTTGCGGTATCCAGAGCGAGCAAGAGCACGCGAACAGCCTACGGCGCCCGCGGCTCGCGCATCGCCGTCCGGGACGGACGGTCACCGGCTGCTACGGTCGGTACGAAGTACGACATATGGCGCGAGGCAGAGGTGGGCGCAGGTGGCAGGGACCAGCTCGGGGATCGTGGCCGGCCTCACCGCGGCGGCTCTGGGAACGGTCGGTTTCCTCGCCTACCGGGCCCAGGCGACGGTGCCGGCGAGCCTGGGCGCGGGGCCCACGGCGCACGCGACGGCTCCCTCGAAGGCCCCTCGGGACCAGCACAACCCGGCCGCCCTGCCGAGCGGCTCCGGAACGGGTGAACGGGTCGTGTACTCGGTGGACGACGACCGGGTCTGGCTGGTGGCCCCGGGGAACCGGGTGCAGCGCAGCTTCCCGGTGCGGCCGGGCAGCGTCGACCCGCCGGCCGGCACGTACTGGGTGACGTCGCGTTCGAACGCGGCCACCGGTACCGACGGCGTCCCCATCGAGCACGTGGTGCGGTTCACCAGCGTCGACGGCGTGGCCATCGGGTTCAGCGCGGCGGTGAACGGCGGGTCGGACACGGCGGCCGACCCGAGCGTGAAGACGGGCGGGATCCGGGAGAGCCGGGAGGACGGGGACGCGATGTGGAAGTTCGCGACGATCGGGGTGCGGGTGGTGGTGATCCGCTAGCCGCTCCGCGGATCAAGCCGTCTGCTGTGGGTGCCGCGGCACGCCGTCGGGCGGCTGCGGCGCCGTCTTGGTTGCTCGCGCAGTTCCTCGCGCCCTTTTGGGGCGCGTTTCCGGGGGCCGGGGCGGGCAGGAGACCGCTTGTGCCGCCTCGCACGACGCCAGCAGGTCGTGCATCGAGACCCCGGTGGGCCGTAGTGCGGTCATGGACGCCTCCTGAGGTGCGGGGGCGGGCCTAGTTAGGTAGACCTAACCACGCCTGAGGCGTCCCGCGCAATATGTTGCCGACTGCCTGTCGGAATCTCTGGGCGGTCTCAGCCCGCCAGCGTCTCCAGGCCGGCCTCGGCCCACCGCTCCCCCAGTCCCGTCACCGTCACGTGCCGCACCTCGTCGGTGGTGTCGCCGACCGCGCGGTGGATGACGACCTGGAGCCGGTCCTCGGTCAGCTCCTCGACCTTGCCCTCGCCCCACTCCACGACGATCACCGAGTCGGGCAGCGAGACGTCGAGGTCCAGGTCCTCCATCTCGTCCAGGCCGCCGGAGAGCCGGTAGGCGTCGACGTGCACCAGGGGCGGGCCGTCGCCGAGGGACGGGTGCACCCGGGCGATCACGAACGTCGGCGAGGTGACCGCGCCCCGCACGCCCAGGCCCTCCCCGAGCCCGCGGGTCAGCGTGGTCTTGCCCGCGCCCAGCTCCCCGGTGAGCATCACCAGGTCGCCCGCGCGCAGCAGTTTGGCCAGCCGGCGGCCCAGTTCCCGCATCTGCTCCGGGGAGGTGACGGTCAGCTGGGTCTCAGCGGGGTTGTGCGGTGCTGCTGGTGCTTCCATAGCCACTTACCGTAGCCCCTGCGGGCACCGCACCGGCGCGGGTGAGCAGGTCGGCGAGGCGGTCGGTGACCACTTCCGGGTGCTCCAGCATCACCAGGTGCCCGGCGTCCGGCACGAGCACCAGCTCGGCGTCGGGCAGCAGGTCGGCGATGGCCTCGCTGTGCTCGCTGGGCGTGACCAGGTCCTGGACGCCGGCCAGCACGAGCACCGGCATGTCCCGGAAGCAGGCGAGCGCGTCGGTCTTGTCGTGGTCGGTGAAGGCCGGGTAGAACTCGGCGACCACGTCGATCGGCGTGGACTCGATCATCCGCTCGGCGAACCGCTCCACGGCCGGGTCGACGTCCCGGCCCGCGAACGAGTAGCGCTTGATGATCCCGGCGAACAGCTCGGCGGTGGCCCGGCGCCCCTTCTCCACCAGCTCCGCCTGCTGCCCGAGCGCCTTCAGCACCCCGGGGAGGATCCGGCGCACCACGTTGACACCGGCCACCGGAAGCCCGAAGTTGACCTCGCCGAGCCGCCCGGACGACGTCCCCACCAGGGCGGTGGCCACGACCCGGTCCCGGATCAGCTCGGGGTACTGCGCGGCGAGCGCCATCACCGTCATGCCGCCCATCGAGTGGCCGACCAGTACCACCGGCCCGTCCGGTACGGCGGCGTCGAGCACGGCCTTCAGATCGCGGCCGAGCTGGTCGATGGTGACCGGCTCCCGGTCCCGGACCTGGGCCGCGCCGCGCCCGGACCGCCCGTGGCTGCGCTGGTCCCAGTGCACGGTCCGGACGACCCCGCGCAGGGCCGCCCGCTGGAAGTGCCAGGAGTCCTGGCTGAGGCAGTAGCCGTGGCAGAAGACGACGGTGACCGGGGCGGGCGCCTTGCGGCCGAAGAGCCGGCGCCGGCGCGGGGAGACGTCCGGGCCGTGGTCGGGCTCGGCCTCGTCGACCTCGTAGTACAGCTCGGTGCCGTCGTCGGCGTACGCCTTGCCGGGGGTGCCGCGCAGGGTGCCGTAGGGTCCCGCCGCGTCCAGCGCCAGCCGGGCCTTGCGGCGCACCGCGCGGCCCACCGTCATCCGCTCGATGGCGACACCGGCCGCCGCGCCCGCGGCGAGCACGCCTATCGCGGCACCGGCGATGCCGGTCGCCCTGCGCCAGCTCCCGGCCGCCCCCGCGGCGGAGGCGGCGGCTGCCGAGGCGACGATGTCCGCCACGGCCTCCGCGCTGCTCTCGCTCACGTACCGCTCCTCTTCGCCCTACAGTTCGCCCGGGTGGGTGCCGCCGCGGAACGGGTTACCCGACTTCTTGCCCGTTCACCTGCATACGCTCACATGGACGCGCCCGCGGACGCGTGCGGACAGCCGCATGCACACACAGGGTTCACGTGGCCGCGTTCACGTGGCCGGGTTCACGCGGACCCGTTCACATAGACGCGGGGGACGCGCGTACCGATGCGCGTGACGATCTCGTACGCGATCGTGCCGCAGGCCTGGGCCCAGTCCTCGGCGGTGGGCTCGCCCCGGTCGCCGGGTCCGAACAGCACCGCCTCGCTGCCCACCGGGGGCTCGTCGCCGCCGAGGTCCACCACGAACTGGTCCATCGCGACCCGCCCGGCGACCGTCCGCCACTTGCCGTCGACCAGCACCGGGCCGGTGCCCGAGGCGTGCCGCGGGATGCCGTCCGCGTAACCGACCGGCACCAGGCCGAGGGTGGTCTCGCCGGGAGTGACGTAGTGGTGGCCGTAGCTGACGCCGTGGCCGCCCGGGGCGCGCTTGACGAGGGCCAGCGCGGCGCGCAGCGTCATCACCGGGCGCAGCCCGAAGCCGGCCGGGGTGCCCAGCTCCGGGCTGGGCGAGACGCCGTACATGGCGATGCCCGTGCGGACCAGGTCGAAGTGGGTCTCGGGCAGGGTGAGGGTGGCCGGCGAGTTGGCGATGTGCCGCACCTCGGGCCGTACGCCCTGCTCCTCGGCGTACGCCGTCATCTCCCGGAACGTGGCGAGCTGGGCGGCGATGGACGGGTGCCCCGGTTCGTCGGCGCACGCGAAGTGCGACCACAGCCCGGTGACCCGGACCAGCCCCTCGGCCTCCGCGCGCAGCGCCGCGGCGACGAGTTCGGCCCAGTCCGCGCCGGGTTGGCAGCCGTTGCGGCCGAGGCCGGTGTCGGCCTTGAGCTGCACCCGCGCGGGGCGGCCCGCCGCCCGGGCGGCCCGGGCGACCTCCCGCAGGGCCCACATCCCGCTCAGCGACACGTCGATGTCGGCCTCGATCGCCTGCCGCCAGGGCCCGCCCGGCACCCACAGCCAGCACAGGATGCGGCCGGGCAGCCCGGCCGCGCGCAGCGCGAGGGCCTCCTCGGCCGTGGCCGTGCCCAGCCAGCTCGCGCCCGCGGCCAGGGCCTCGCGGGCGCACGGCACCGCGCCGTGGCCGTACGCGTCGGACTTGACGACGGCCATCACGGCGGCGCCCTGCGCCCGGGCGCGCAGGGCCCGCACATTGGCGCGCAGGGCGCCCAGATCGATCTCGGCGCGGGCGCGCAGGGCGGCGGTCGGCACAGCTGCTGTCTCACTCATCGCGCCCCTAGTCTCTCAGAGCCCCCGGCGGGGCACTCCGGCCCCGCCGGGGGCTCACGGCCGTCGCCGGGCCGCGGGCACGTCGTGGCTGGTCGCGCCCACGCG
>NZ_MUMF01000022.1 GCF_002155905.1 Streptomyces tricolor
GCGGGGATCGTCCTGCCGAGCGGGGACAGCACGATCCCGGCCAGCAGCAGGGCCGCGACCGCGGTCAGCCGCAGCACGGCACGGGGTACGGCCACGGCGGCCCGGGCCGGCTCCACGCAGGCGCCCGGGGTGCAGGGCGCGGTGGGCAGCCAGGTGCTCATCAGGCCGGGACGAGGGAGAGGAAGTGCCGCAGGTAGCGCGGGTTGACCCGGCGCATCGGCAGCAGGACGTACAGGTCGGCGACGCCGAAGTCGGGGTCGTGGGCGGGTTCGCCGCACACCCAGGCGCCGAGCCGCAGGTAGCCGCGCAGCAGGGCGGGGAGTTCGGTGCGGGCGGCCGGGGCCTCGGGGTTCGGGGTCCACGGCAGCAGCGGCCGGACCCGGAACTCCTCGGGCGCCAGGTGCCTGGCCCGCACCCGCTCCCAGGTGCCGGTGGCGAGGGCGCCGCCGTCGGCGAGCGGCACGGAGCAGCAGCCCGCCAGCCACTCGTGGCCCCGGTCGGTCATGTAGCGGGCGATGCCGGCCCAGATCAGGCCGATGACGGCGCCGTCGCGGTGGTCGGGGTGGACGCAGGAGCGGCCGACCTCGACCAGGCCGGGGCGGATCGCGTCGAGCGCGGCCAGGTCGAACTCGCCCTCGGAGTAGAGCCGGCCGGCGACGGCGGCCCGCTCCGGGGGCAGCAGCCGGTAGGTGCCGACGACCTGATCGGTCATGGTGTCGCGGACGAGGAGGTGGTCGCAGTGGGCGTCGAAGGCGTCGACGTCGTGCCCCGGCTCCGCGGTGGCCAGCAGGGCCCCCAGCTCCCCGGCGAAGACGTCGTGCCGCAGCCTCTGCGCGGCACGCACGTCGGCCTCGTCACGGGCGAGGGTGACGGTGTAGCGGGTGGGTGCCGCGGGCTGCGGGGGACGGTCGAGGGTGGACACGCCGGTCATGGCTCTCTCCTGGTCACGGGCCGGGGCGGCGACGGGGGCGGCGGGCCTGGTGCGTGCGGCCCGCCGCTCCTGTTCTTCCGAGGCCGGTTGGCGTGTGCGTGACCGGTGCCGGGAGAGCGGATGTGAGGGTGGTGAACGCCGGGGTCCGGCGGGTCAGGCGTCCTTGCTCACGCACCCGGCGAGCAGCCGTCCGGCCTCGTCCGCGTCGAGCACCCGCTCCAGGACCAGGTCGCCGGTCATGTGCGGGAAGAACCGGCCCGCGGGCCAGCTGCGCTCGTACGGCGGCGGGTCCAGGACGAGCAGGCGTACGCCGTCCACGACGGGGATGTCCGAGGGGGTGCCCTCGTTCCACACCCAGTCCCCGGAGGGGGTGACGAGGTTGAAGGAGCCGGTGGTGTGGACCTGCCCGGGCTGGTCCCGGCAGACGGCCGCCTCTTCGGCGGAGGGGGCGCGGCCGGGCAGATGGCCGCCGCCGATGAGGACGTCGGCGAGGAGGGTGTGCAGCTGGAAGTTGTCGCCGATGCCGGTCATGCGCAGGGCGTAGCCGGTGCCGGTGGGGCGGTGCAGCACGATCAGGGGTTCGTCGTCCAGGACGAGCAGGGCGTAGGCCAGGCACTTGAAGTCGTGCCCGGTGGCCTCCTCCACCGCGCGCAGCGTCCGGAACAGGCGGGCGCGCGTGTCGGTGCCGAGCGTGGTGCGGACGGCGGCGTGGTTGAGCATGGCGACGGAGGCCATCTCCCACTGGTGCAGCGTCAGCCAGGCGACGGCGGCGTCCGGCCCGACCCGGTCGAAGAGGTCCGGGTGCGCCTCCTCCGCCTCCGGGTCGGGGAACTCCCCGCCGCCGGTCGCCTCCCATCGCTCGCTGGCTTCCCGGGCGCCGTCGAGGGTCTCGGCGAGTCCGGCGAGGACCTGCGGCCCGCAGACGGAGGCGTCGGCGCCGCGCTCGACGCACGCGCCGACGATCACCGCGACGGTGGCGCGGGGTCCCGGCGGGACCTCGTCGAGTATCCCGGCGAGCCGTGGCCCGGCCCGGTGGAACTCCTGGTCGTCGGCCTCGCCGAAGAACCGGTGCATGTCCTGGAAGTGCTGCTGCGACCGGTCGGCGTCCCGTTCGCGCACAGCGGCCTCGAAACCGGCTACGGCATCGAGGAACCGCTCCCTCCCCTTGTTTCCGAAGATCATGCGCGGAGACTACAGGGGGCCCGGAAAACCAGACGGGGCCGGGGAGCACCAGTCCCGGCCCCGCCCGTCCACCGATCGGCGAACGTTCTTGGGCGCTACCGCTTCCCCGCCTTCCGGGTGGCCCTCAGCCACTCCTTGTTCATGCTCGTGATCGACATCAGCGGGATCCCCTTGG
This sequence comes from Streptomyces tricolor, assembly GCF_002155905.1. Classification (GTDB taxonomy): domain Bacteria; phylum Actinomycetota; class Actinomycetes; order Streptomycetales; family Streptomycetaceae; genus Streptomyces; species Streptomyces tricolor. The sequence goes on from NZ_MUMF01000022.1 coordinate 2,289, forward strand.
GACAAGCGGTGGCGCACTCCCCGGTGAGCGTGCACCCGCCGAATCCCTCGGCGTCCATCTGCGCCACCATGTCCAGCACCCGGGTCTCCCGCTCGGGCGCCCCCTGGGGCAGCACGTTGAGATGGTTGACCTTGGCGGAGGTGAACAGCATCGCCGCCCCGTTGGGGCACGCGGCCACACACGCCCCGCAGCCGATGCACTCCGCGTGCTCGAACGCGAAGTCGGCGTCGGCCTTCGGCACCGGTGTGGCGTGGGCCTCCGGCGCGGAGCCGGTCGGCGCGGTGATGTAGCCGCCGGCCTGGATGATCCGGTCGAACGCCGACCGGTCCACCACCAGGTCCTTGATCACCGGGAAGGCGGACGCCCGCCACGGTTCGATGTCGATCGTGTCGCCGTCCTGGAAGGACCGCATGTGCAGCTGGCAGGTGGTGGTGCGCTCCGGGCCGTGCGCGTCGCCGTTGATGACCAGGCTGCACGCGCCGCAGATGCCCTCGCGGCAGTCGTGGTCGAAGGCGACGGGCTCCTCGCCGGAGAGGATGAGCTGTTCGTTGAGGACGTCCAGCATCTCCAGGAAGGACATGTCGGGCGAGATGTCGTCCACCTCGTAGGTGGACATCGCTCCTTCGGCGTCGGCGTTCTTCTGCCGCCAGACGCGCAGGGTGAGCTTCATGCGTAGCTCCGCTGGGTGGGGTGGACGTACTCGAAGACCAGGTCTTCCTTGTGCAGGACGGGTGCCTCGCCGGTGCCGGTGAACTCCCAGGCGGCGGCGTAGGCGAACTCGTCGTCCTTGCGGGCCGCCTCGCCGTCGGGGGTCTGGGACTCCTCGCGGAAGTGGCCACCGCAGGACTCGGTGCGGTGCAGCGCGTCGAGGCACATCAGTTCGGCGAGTTCCAGGTAGTCGACGATGCGGTTGGCCTTCTCCAGCGACTGGTTGAACTCCTCGCCGGTGCCGGGCACCTTGATGCGCCGCCAGAACTCCTCGCGGATCTGCGGGATGCGCTCCAGGGCCTTGCGCAGCCCGGAGTCGGTGCGCGCCATGCCGCAGAACTCCCACATGAGTTCGCCGAGTTCGCGGTGGAAGGAGTCCGGGGTGCGGTCGCCGTCCACGGCCAGCAGCAGGTTGATCCGGTCCTCGGTCTCGGCCAGCACCTCCTGGACGACGGGGTGTCCGTCGGTGACCGGCTCCTGGTGGGGGTTGCGGGCCAGGTAGTCGTTGATGGTGGCCGGCAGCACGAAGTAGCCGTCGGCCAGGCCCTGCATCAGCGCGGAGGCGCCGAGCCGGTTGGCGCCGTGGTCGGAGAAGTTGGCCTCGCCGATCGCGAACAGGCCCGGAACGGTGGTCTGGAGGTCGTAGTCGACCCAGAGGCCGCCCATCGTGTAGTGCACGGCCGGGTAGATCCGCATCGGCACCTCGTACGGATCCTCGTCGGTGATCCGCTGGTACATGTCGAAGAGGTTGCCGTACTTGGCCTCGACGGCCCCCCGTCCCATGCGCCGGATGGCGTCGGCGAAGTCCAGGTAGACGCCCTGTCCGCCGGGGCCCACTCCCCTGCCCTCGTCGCAGACGTTCTTCGCGGCGCGGGAGGCGATGTCGCGGGGCACGAGGTTGCCGAAGGACGGGTAGATGCGCTCCAGGTAGTAGTCGCGCTCGTCCTCGGGGATCTCGTTCGGCGGGCGGGTGTCGCCCTGGGCCTTGGGCACCCAGATCCGGCCGTCGTTGCGCAGCGACTCGCTCATCAGCGTGAGCTTGGACTGGTGGTCGCCGGTGCGCGGGATGCAGGTCGGGTGGATCTGGGTGAAGCAGGGGTTGGCGAAGTAGGCGCCGCGCCGGTGCGCCCGCCAGACGGCGGTCGCGTTGGAGTTCATGGCGTTGGTCGACAGGTAGAAGACGTTGCCGTAGCCGCCGGAGGCGAGGACGACGGCGTCCGCGAAGTAGGTGTCGATCTTCCCGGTGACCAGGTCCCGGGCGACGATCCCGCGCGCCCGCCCGTCGACGACGATCAGGTCGAGCATCTCGGTGCGCGGGTGCATCTCCACGTTCCCGGCGGCGATCTGCCGGGACAGCGCCTGGTAGGCGCCGAGCAGCAGCTGCTGGCCCGTCTGGCCGCGGGCGTAGAAGGTGCGGGAGACCTGGACGCCGCCGAAGGAGCGGGTGTCGAGCAGTCCGCCGTACTCGCGGGCGAACGGCACGCCCTGGGCCACGCACTGGTCGATGATCTCGACGGAGATCTGCGCGAGCCGGTGCACGTTGGACTCGCGGGCCCGGAAGTCGCCGCCCTTGACGGTGTCGTAGAACAGCCGGTGGATGGAGTCGCCGTCGTTGCGGTAGTTCTTCGCCGCGTTGATACCGCCCTGGGCGGCGATGGAGTGGGCGCGGCGTGGGGAGTCCTGGTAGCAGAACTGGACGACGTGGTAGCCCTGTTCGGCGAGGGTGGCGCCCGCGGAGCCGCCGGCCAGGCCGGTGCCGACGACGATGACGGTGTGCTTGCGGCGGTTGGCGGGGTTGACCAGCTTCGCCTCGAAGCGGCGCTTGTCCCAGCGTTCGTGGATCGGCCCGGAGGGGGCCTTGGTGTCGGTGACCGGCGCGCCGGTCGTGTAGTCGGCGTAGGTAGTCATGTCAGCTCACCACTCCGGTCATGACGCCCACGGGTACGGCGATGAAGCCGGCCGTGAGCAGCAGCGCGAGGACGTTGGCGATGGTCTTCAGGGCCCGGTCGCGGGTGCGGCTGCCGACGCCGAGGGTCTGGGCGGCGCTCCAGAAGCCGTGCCGGATGTGCAGGCCGAGCGCCAGCATCGCCGCGATGTAGACGACGTTGCCGTACCAGGTGGAGAAGGTGTCCACGACGTTCTGGTACGGGTGGCCCTCCTGGAAGCCGCCGGGGTGCACGGTGCCGGTGGTCAGGTCGAGGACGTGCCAGACGATGAAGAGGCCGAGGATGACGCCGCCCCAGCGCATGGTGCGGGTCGCGTAGCTGGCCCGCGGCTTCTTGTGCACGTACTTGCTGGGCCGGGCCTTGATGTCGCGCCGGCTGAGCTGGTAGGCGGAGGTCGCGTGGGCGACCACGGCGACGAGGAGGACGATCCGGACGAGCCAGAGCGTCCACTCGTAGTGCATGAAGGGTTCGCCGACCGTGCGCAGCCAGTGCCCGTAGCGGTTGAACTCCTCCGCGCCGAAGAAGATCTTCAGGTTGCCGATGACGTGGGCGACCAGGTACAGCAGCATGATCACGCCGCTGACCGCCATCACCGTCTTCTTGCCGACGGAGGAGTCCCACATCGTGCGCGCCATGGACGGCCGTCGGTCCGTCCGCGTTGCCAGAGCCATGGCCATGACGCTAGGGCCGAACGACCCCATCGGTCCAAGACATGGTGCGGCTGGATTCAATAGCCGGAAGCTATCGTGACCCCATGCAGTTCCAGCAGCTCCAGTATTTCGTGGCCGTCGCCGAGACCCGGCACTTCACCCGGGCCGCCGAGCGGGTCCATGTCGCCCAGCCCTCGCTGTCCCAGCAGATCAAGGCACTGGAGCGGGAGCTGGGCGCGGATCTCTTCCTGCGCGCCCGGGGCAACATCACGCTCACCGACGCCGGCGAGGCGCTGCTGCCGCTGGCCCGGCGCATCCTGGCCGACGCGGACACCGCCCGGCACGAGGTGCAGGAGCTGGTGCAGCTGCGCCGGGGGCGGGTCCGGCTGGGGGCGACGCCGAGCCTGTGCACGGGGCTGCTGCCGGATGTGCTGCGCGCCTTCCACGACCGGTACCCGGGCATCCGCCTGCTGATCGAGGAGAGCGGCTCGCACGACCTGGTGCGGGAGCTGGCGCGCGGCGCGCTGGACCTCGCGCTGATCGTGCTGCCGCTGCCGACGCCGGCGCCCGCGCTGACCACCGTGGAGCTGCTGCGGGAGGACCTGGTGGTGGTGTCCTCACCGGAGGCGCCGGTGCCCGGCCGGGACGGGCGGGCGGTGGAGATCGGCGACCTGGAGGGGGAGCGGCTGGTGATGTTCCGGCACGGGTACGACCTGCGGGAGCTGACCGTCGCCGCGTGCCGCTCCGCCGGCTTCGAACCGGACTTCGCCGTGGAGGGCGGCGAGATGGACGCGGTCCTGGGGTTCGTGCGGGCGGGGCTCGGCGTGGCCGTCGTACCGCGGATGGTGGCCGCCCGCGCCGGGCGCGGGCTGCGGGTCACCCCGCTGGCCCGCCCCGGTCTGCACCGGACGATCGCCCTGGCCCACCGCAGCGACGTGGCCCCGCCGCGGGCGGCCCGGGAGTTGCAGCGGATGCTGCTGGAGCGGTAGCCGGTGCCCGGTCAGCCCAGGACGGCGGGCCTCAGCACCTCCTCGCACCACCGGCGGAACGACGTGGGCGCGTGCTCGGGCGTGCTGGGCGCCGCGCCGCCGTAGAAGCCCTGCTCGGCCGTGGCGTGCATGAGGTCGGTCAGGGCCCGCGCCCAGTCCTCGCTCGCCCCGTGCCGCAGCAGTGTCGCCGTGTACTCCGCGCCGCTGAGCCGCTGGAAGCGGACGGGCCGGTCCAGCACCTCGGCCACGACGTCCGCCATGCCCTGCGGCGTCAGCGCGTCCGGACCGACCAGCGGGACGTCGTCCTGGCCGGTCCAGGACCCGTCGAGGAGCAGCCGCGCGGCAGTGGCGCCGATGTCACGCGTGGCGCAGGTGCGCAGCACCCGGTCGCCGGGGGCCGCCATGGCGAGCACGCCGCTGCCGCGGAGCGCCCCGGCCTGGTGGAGCAGGTTCTCCATGAGGAACGGCGGGCACAGCGCCCGGTGGTGGACACCGGTGGCCCGGATCACCTCGTCCATGGCGAGGGAGGCCGAGATCTGCCCGGCGTTCCGGGCGACACCGCGGCCCAGGGTGGAGACCGTGACGACCCGCTCGACGCCCTGGGTGCCGATCGCGTCGGCCAGCGGCCGGGTGAAGGCGCGGAAGTGCCCCTCGACGCTGTCGGCGGTGGGCATCGGGGGCACCAGCCAGAACACGCGGTCGACGCCCGCGCAGGCCTTGGCGGTGACCTCGGGGTCGGCGTGCGAGCCGGCGACGGCCTCGACGCGGGCGCGCACCCGCGGCGACAGGCGCGCCGGGTCGCGGACGAGCACGCGGACCGGTCCCGCCGCGTCCCCGGCGTCGAGGAGGGCGTCGAGGACCCGGCTGCCGATCCGGCCGGTCGGGGTGGTCACGAGAATCATCGAGAACTCCTGGAGAAGGGCACGAGGAAGCGCCGGAAGGGGGATGTGAAGTGACGTGAGCGAGCCTGCCGTTCGGCGTCCCGGAACTGAAGGACCGCTGCGGTCGCGGTTGTTACCCTCAGGGCAATGCCGAGGGAAGGGGGAGGCCGTGGAGTCCCGCCCGCTGCGCTACTTCGTCGCCGTCGCCGAGGAACTCAACTTCGCCCGCGCCGCCCGGCGGCTGGGCATCTCCGCGCCGCCCCTGTCCCGGGCGATCCGCCGGCTGGAGGCGGATCTCGGCGTCACCCTCTTCGAGCGGACCACCCACAGCGTCGCCCTGACCCCGGCGGGCGAGGTGCTCCTCGGGCAGGCGCGGTTCGCGCTGGACGCCCTGGAGGCGGCCGGACGGCGGACCCGGCGCGCGGCCGCCCCGGAGCGGACACTGGTGCTGGCGGTCAAGGCCGACGGCGACGCGGGACTGCTGGGGCCGATCCTGGAGCGCTACGCCGCCGAGCCCGCCGCCGTCCCGGTGACGGTCCGCCTGGGCGGCTGGCAGGAACTGCCGCGGCTGCTGCGGCGCGGGGAGGCCGACGCCGCGCTGGTCCACGAGCCCTTCGACCGCACCGGCCTGGACACCGAGACGCTGCTCGCCGAGCCGCGGGTCGCGGTGCTCGGCGCGGCCCATCCGCTCGCCGCCCGCGAGCGGGTCCTGCTCGCCGATCTCGGGCTGCGCCCCGGGGATCTGCACGGGTTCCTGGCGGAGGTCCGGCGCGAGGGCGGCCGTGATCTCGCCCAGCTGCTCACCCGCGTCGCCCTGGGCGAGCTGGTCACCGTGCTGCCCGCGTCCGTCGCCGACCGCTATCCCCGCCCCGGCGTCGTCTACCGGGCGGTGCCGGACGCGCCGCCGTCGGTGCTGGCGGTCGCCTGGCCGCAGCAGTCCCGCTCGACGGCCACCGCGGCCCTGGTCCGGACGGCCGCCGCCGTGGCCGCGACCGCCCGGGAAGGCGACGGCGGCACGGCCGCGGCGGGTCAGCCCGTCGCGTCCACCAGCGCCAGGTCGTGGAGTCTCTCCGGCGGGCCCGGGCGGGCGTAGTACCAGCCCTGGGCCGTGTCGCAGCCCAGTATCCGCAGTTGCTCGGCCTGGGCGCCGGTCTCCACCCCCTCGACCGTGACCGCGAGGTCGAGGCTGTGGGCGAGGGAGACGATGCCCTCCACGATCTTCAGGTCGACGGGGTCGGCGGGGAACTGCTGCATGCCCTGGGTGAAGGAGCGGTCGAGTTTGAGGATGCTCACCGGCAGGCGGCGCAGGTTGGCGAGGTTGGAGTAGCCGGTCCCGAAGTCGTCCAGGGCGATGTCGACGCCCATCTCGGACAGTCGGCGCAAGGGTTTGAGCAGGTCGTCGTCGGCGCCGATGAGCGCGGACTCGGTGACTTCCAGGCAGAGCGCGTCCGGGGTGACGCCCGACCGTTCGAGGATGTCGATCGTGTCCTGCACCAGGCCGGGGTGGCTGAGCTGGCACGGGGACAGGTTGACGTTGATGCGCAGCGGACCGGCGGCGGTCTGCGGGCCGTAGCGCTCGCGCCAGGCGCGGGCCTGGCGGATCGACTCCTCCAGGACCCAGCGGCCCAGCGGCACGATCAGCCCGGTGTGCTCGGCGAGCGGGATGAAGCGGTCGGGGCCGAGCACGCCGTGCTGCGGGTGCAGCCAGCGCACCAGGGCCTCGGCGCCGCGCACGCTGCCGTCGCCGAGGTGGACCAGGGGCTGGTACTCGATGAAGAACTCGCCGCGCTCCAGGGCGGTCGGCAGGGCCGTGGTCAGGCCGTGCCGGGTGATCGCGCGGGCGTCGGCCTCGGGGTCGGCCAGCTCGGAGCGGTTGCCGCCGGCCGACTTGGCCCGGTACATGGTGATGTCCGCGCTGCGCAGCACCTCGGCCGCGGTGCGTTCCCCGGCCGGGCCCTCCACGATGCCGAGGCTGCCGCGCACCATGAGGTCGCGGCCGTCGATGCTGATCGGGGTGACCAGCGCGTTCATGATGCGCTCGGCGAGTTCGTCCACCGTGCGTTCGGTGCCGGGGCCGGTGGTCAGGGCCACGAACTCGTCGCCGCCGAGCCGGGCGACCATCTCGCCGGGCGCGGTCGCGCAGGACTGGAGCCGGTCGGCGACCTCCACCAGCAGCCGGTCGCCGGCCGCGTGGCCGAGGCTGTCGTTGACGGTCTTGAAGCCGTCCAGGTCCAGGTAGCACAGGCCGAAGCGCTGGCCCTCGCCCGCGTTGAGGGCCTTCTCCAGCCGTTCGAAGAACAGGGAGCGGTTGGGCAGGCCGGTGAGGGCGTCGTGCGTGGCCTCGTAGCGCAGCCGGAGGTTGAGCAGCCGGCGCTCGGTGGTGTCCTCCATGAGGGCCAGCTGGTACTGCGGGGTGCCGTCGGCGTCGCGCAGCAGGGAGACCGTCAGGTTGGTCCACAGGACCGTGCCGTCGGTGCGGTTGAACGCCTTCTCCACGTGGTAGTGCTCGCGCTCGCCGCGCACGAGTTCGTCGTAGAGCCGCCAGGTCTGCGGGGCGTCCTCGGGGTGCACCCAGTCCTGCACCCGCCGGCCGCGCAGGGCCTGCTCGGTGAGGCCGAACATGCGCAGCAGCGCCTCGTTGACCTGGAGGACGTTGCCGTCGAGGTCGGCGATGCCGATCCCTATGGCGGCGCCCTCGAAGACCGCGCGGAAGCGGGCCTCGCTCGCGTGCAGCGCCTGCGCCACCACGCCCTGGGCCTGCAACGCGGCCTGGGCGATGGCCTCCTGCTCGGCGAGGGTGCGCTCGCGCAGCGCCTGGGCGTAGCCGGCGGCCATCGCGTGCTGCAACCGCGAGGAGCGCATGCGCAGTTCGTCCTGGGGGCCGTCCTCGCCGCAGTACAGGACCAGGTAGGCGTCGATGCAGTCCAGGGTGCGGGCCAGTGCCTCGGGGTCGGTGCAGTGCGCCCCGACCAGGGCCGCGCCGACGGCCTTGGCGGCGTCCGCGTCGTAGCTGCGGGCGCGCAGCAGCTCGCTCAACCGGCGTGCGAGCGGCAGCAGTTGTTCCTCGAACTCGACGCGGGTCAGCGACGTCGAGGTGACCGGGAAGACCGCCCGGCTCCAGATCGTCGTCAGCCGGCGCAGTCTGTCCTCCGGCCCGTCCGGCTCCGCGATCACGCCGTACGCCCCACGCCGGCGAATCCGGAGAAGGCATACGGATCCTCGTCCTCCGGTGCCGTGTCCGGGCGCCAGAGCGGCATCGGCACCAGTCCGGGTTCCACCATGTCGTACCCCTCGAAGAACCGCGCGATCTCCTCGCGCGAGCGCATGATCAGCGGGTTGCGAATGTCCTTGTATACGTCCACCGCGCCCGCGGCCCGCTCGGCGGGCAGCGGGATTCCCTCGTACGAGGCATGGGTGAGGATCAGCAGGCTGCCGGGCGCGAGCGCCTTGCCCAGCTCGGCCACCGCACCGTACGGGTCGTCCGCGTCTTCCACGAAGTGCAGTATGGCAACGAGCAGCAGGGCCACTGGCCGATTCAGGTCGATCAGGCGCTCCAGTTGGGGGCTGGCGAGGATCTCCTCGGGCCTGCGGAGGTCGGCGGCGGCCACGTCCGCGTCCTCGTTGCCCGCCAGCACGGCCTGGCTGTGGGCGACGGCCACCGGGTCGTGGTCGACGTAGACCACCCGGGCGCCCGGCACGGCCGCCTGCGCCACCTCGTGGACGTTGCCGAAGGTCGGGATGCCGGAGCCGATGTCGAGGAACTGGGTGATGCCCTCGTCGGCCGCGTACCGCACGGCCCGGCGCATGAATGCCCGGTTGGCCTGCATGATCTTCGGCAGCCCCGGCATGAACCCCATGGCCTTGCGGGCCGCTTCCCGGTCCACCTCGAAGTTGTGCGAACCGCCCAGGTAGTAGTCGTAGATCCGCGAGACGCTGGGCACCGAGATGTCGATGCTCCGTGGGGCCCAGGCGGGACGCTCCATGTGACTCTCCAAGGCGTGGACAGATGTAGGCGATCCGGTGTTCGAGCTGAGGCTACTGATCGCCCGCCAAAGGAGCGACCCGAACCGGAAATTGACCGTCCGTTCCCGGTCACTGCCTGCGGCAAGTGCCCGGACGATCCCGCTGTGTGACGGGTGTCCGGCCGCGTGCGCGCTCACCGCACACAACGATCCGCCCCCTCCGTGCGGTGCGGAGGGGGCGGATCTTCGGCCGCGCGCGCCGGGTCGGGCGGGGCGATCGACCCTGGGGAGGTGATCTATTCGCCCGGCGCGCCGACCGGCTTGCCGTCGGGCGAGACGGCGTACCACGTGCCGCCCACGCCCTGACCGTTGGTGTCGCCCGGGGCCTTGTCCCCGGCGAAGGTGTAGATGGGCCAGCAGTTGACGGTCATCTGCTTGCCGCCGTCGGAACGGGTGAAGGACATCAGGCCCTTCTTCTTCACGCCCTTCGTGTCGTCCGCGTTCACCGGGGCGACGGCCGGCCACTTCTCCAGGCAGGCCCCGGTGCAGTTGGAGACGGGCTTCGGCCAGGCCTCGTCCTTCATGAAGCGGTAGACCGTCATGCCGTTCCTGTCGACGACGATGTCACCCAGCTTGGGGTCCTTGCGGACGGACAGACCGGGCAGGTCGGACAGCTTCGCCTTCTTGCCGGAGGGGGCGAGCGCGAACCACTTGCCGCCCACGCCCTGGCCGTTGACGTCGCCGGCGTTGACGTCCTTGGCGTAGCGGTAGGCGGGCCAGCCGTCGATGGTGAGCTGCTTGGTGCCGTCGGGGCGGGTGACCTCGCCGAGCAGCGCCTTGTCGATGCCGGCGCCCGCGGTGGCGTCCTCTGCGGGGACGGGCGGCCAGGTGGTGGCGCAGTCGTCGGCACAGTTGGACTTGGGCGGGTTGGCGGTGTCCTTGTCGAACCGGTAGAGGGTGAGGCCGGAGCCGTCGGGCAGGTGGACGTCGGCGACGCAGATGTCGCGCGGGTTGCCGATGCGGGGACGAGCCTCCGCGATGGACGAGGCTTCGATGACATCGCGCACGCCGAGCGCCCACAGATGGCGGGTGACGGTGGAGCGGACGCGCGGGTCGGCCACGACCACCATGGCGGTCGGCTTGTTCGGGCGGTAGGCGACCAGGCTTGCGGGTTGCTCAAGGAGAACGGACACCAGGCCTCCTGGGTGGGGGACGGGGCCGGCTTGTGGGGATGAAGCCGGGACGAACCGTGCTTTCAAGGTCACAGTCGTCTTCGGCAGCAAACTCGTCCGCCTTTAGAGAATGATCACGATCTAGTGAGTAACAATCTGTGCAATTCGGACACGCGATCGATCACCCGAAGATCGAGTCGGTTCGAGCAGGTGCGATTCGAGTACGGAAAGTGGCCGTATCGACAAAGAGATGGTCAACAGAGCGTTTCGCTCCCCACCGGGCGGCGGCCGTTCACCGGGACTGCGGGCCCCGGCGCTGCGGCAGGGTGACCACCGAGGCGTCCCCCGGACCGGCCGGCGGCAGGCCCGCGACCTGGGCCAGCAGATCGCACCAGGCGGCCAGATGGGCGGCGGTGTCCGGCACCCCGCCGAGGCCCTCGCGGGGCGTCCAGGACGCGCGGATCTCGATCTGCGAGGCGGCCGGCCGCTCGGCGAGCCCGCCGAAGTAGTGCGAACCGGCGCGGGTGATCGTGCCGCTCGGCTCGCCGTAGCCCAGTCCGCGCGCCCCCAGCGCCCCGGTCAGCCACGACCAGCACACCTCGGGCAGCAGCGGATCCGCCGCCATCTCCGGCTCCAGCTCCGCGCGCACCAGCGTCACCAGCCGGAAGGTGCCCCGCCAGGCCTCGTGCCCGGCCGGGTCGTGCAGCAGCACCAGCCGCCCGTCGGCCAGCTCCTGCTCGCCGTCGACCACCACCGCCTCCAGCGCGTACGCGTACGGCGCGAGCCGCTGCGGGGCGGGCGTCGGCTCCACCTCCACCTGCGGCCGGAGCCGGGTGCCGCGCAGGGCCTCGACCGCGGTGCGGAAAGCCGGCGGACCCGGGACACCGGGGTGCCCGTCCGCCTCCTCGGTGTCCTTCACGTCGTCCGTTCCGTCAGCGCTGTCCGACATTCGTCCGTGAGCCGCAGCCATGCGGGGAAGAGTAAGGGGAAGCGGGGCTCGGCGCAGGGCAAGACACATGGACAGCCGTGGGCGGTCGTGCCGCCCGGGGCGGCACGGGTGCCGTCCGGCGGCATGCGAAACTTGCCTCGTGACCGCCAATGAGACCACGCAGCCGACAGCGACGTACGACAGCGCCTTCCTCAAGGCGTGCAGGCGCGAACCCGTGCCGCACACCCCCGTGTGGTTCATGCGCCAGGCCGGCCGCTCGCTGCCCGAGTACCGCAAGGTGCGCGAGGGCGTCCCGATGCTGGAGTCGTGCATGCGGCCCGAGCTGGTCACCGAGATCACGCTCCAGCCGGTGCGCCGGCACGACGTGGACGCGGCGATCTACTTCAGCGACATCGTCGTCCCGCTGAAGGCCATCGGTCTCGACCTCGACATCAAGCCCGGCGTCGGCCCGGTCGTCGAGCAGCCCATCCGCACCCGCGCCGACCTGGCCCGGCTGCGCGACCTCAGCCCCGAGGACGTGCCGTACGTCACCGAGGCCATCGGCATGCTCACCCGCGAACTGGGCGCCACCCCGCTGATCGGCTTCGCCGGCGCGCCTTTCACCCTCGCGAGCTACCTGGTCGAGGGCGGCCCCTCGCGCACGTACGAGAACGCCAAGGCGATGATGTACGGCGACCCCGAGCTGTGGGCCGACCTGCTGGACCGGCTCGCCGACATCACGGCCGCCTTCCTGAAGGTCCAGATCGAGGCCGGCGCGAGCGCCGTCCAGCTCTTCGACTCCTGGGCCGGCGCGCTGGCCCCCGCTGACTACCGGCGCTCGGTCATGCCCGCCTCCGTGAAGGTCTTCGACGCCGTCGCCGGGTACGGCGTCCCGCGCATCCACTTCGGCGTCGGCACCGGCGAGCTGCTGGGGCTCATGGGCGAGGCCGGCGCGGACGTCGTCGGCGTCGACTGGCGCGTCCCGCTGGACGAGGCCCGGCGCCGCGTCGGCCCCGGCAAGGCGCTCCAGGGCAACCTGGACCCGACCGTCCTGTTCACCGACAAGGACACCGTCGCCGCCAAGGCCCGCGAGGTGCTGGACGCCGCCGCCGGCCTGGAGGGGCACGTCTTCAACCTCGGCCACGGCGTCATGCCGAACACCGACCCGGACGCGCTGACCCGGCTCGTGGAGTACGTCCACACCGCCACCGCGCGCTGACGCGCGGGCCGGCTCACCACGTGTAGCGGGGCCGCGCGCGCCTGCCGAACAGCAGGCCGGGCGGCTCCGGCGGGGGCGGCGTGCCGGGCTTGAGCGGCCAGGCGAGCAGCATGCCCGCCACGAAGCCGACCACGTGCGCCGCGTACGCCACCGTGCCGCCGCCGGACACCCCGTGCCCGGAGGAGTACACCGCCTGGAGCCCGAACCAGAAGCCCAGCACCAGCCAGGCGGGCAGCCGCAGCGGCAGGAAGACCAGGAACGGCACCAGGACCCACACCCTGGCCTTGGGATACAGCACCAGATAGGCGCCGAGGACCCCGGCGATCGCGCCGGAGGCGCCGATCAGCGGGTCGCCGGAGTCGGCGTTGAGCAGCGCGAAGCCGTAACCGGCCGCGTAGCCGCAGGCGACGTAGAAGAGGAAGTAGCGGATGTGGCCCATCCGGTCCTCGACGTTGTTGCCGAAGATCATCAGGAAGAGCATGTTGCCCAGCAGGTGCAGCCAGCCGCCGTGCAGGAACATCGCCGTGAAGACCGACAGTTCGGGGGACTTGTCGTAGCCGGGCGGCGCCACGACGCAGCCCGGGCCGCCCGGGCCCACGCCGACGTCTCCGGTCGGGACGAGCCGGGGCATCTGATGGTGGATCAGCTCCCGCGGGACGGCCGCGTAGTGGTCCAGAAAGGCCCGCAGATCGCACAGCTGTGCCAGCTTGTCGCCGCCGGCCACGGACCCGGCCGTGCCGGGCATGGTGAGGAACACCAGCACGTTGGCGGCGAGGAGCGCGTACGTCACCCAGGGGGTGCGGCGCGCCGGGTTCACGTCATGGACGGGGATGACCACACAGAAGTAGTGCCCCCGATCGGCTTTGCGAATCGGTGAACGGCGCCGGGCGGGTGCGCGTATGTGTTCTCAACCGACGTGAGGATCAGGCGATGACGAACGCTCCGCAGGTTTCGGCGATGCATGCTCTGCCCGACGGTGAGGCCGAGCTGTCCTTGGTGGTACGGCTTCCCTGGGAGGACGTCGCACGGCTCGGCCAGGAGGCGGGGCGGCTGGCCTCGCAGATGCAGCGGCCCGTGACGCTGGACGAGGCGGTGAGCTACCGGCTGCGGTCCGCCCGGCCGTCGGCCACCCACGCGAAACCCTCCGGGGAGCAGCCGGCGGCCGTGTCCTCGGCGGTCACCTCGCTGCCGCGGATCAGCGGGACGGCGTAGCCGCCGGCCGGCCCGCACGCGAACGGGGCGGCGTACGCCGACGGGGGTGTCGGGGTACGCCGCCCTCGCGTGCGGCGGGGTGCGGGAGCCGGCCCGCGAGGTCACGGCCGCTGTTCCGCGGCGCCGTCGAACTTCGCGGCCGACCAGAACCAGCCGAGGACCGTGAGGCCCAGGCACCAGGCGACGGCGAGCCAGCCGTTGTGGCCGATCCCGGTGCCGAGCAGCAGGCCGCGCAGGGTCTCGATGGCCGGCGTGAAGGGCTGGTACTCGGCGACCGGCTGGAACCAGCCCGGCATCGCGTCGACCGGCACGAAGGTGCTGGAGATGAGCGGCAGGAAGATCAGCGGCATCGCGTTGTTGCCGGCGGCCTCGGCGTTCGGGCTGACCAGGCCCATGCCGACCGCGATCCAGGTGAGCGCCGTGGCGAAGAGCACGAGCAGTCCGAAGGCCGCGAGCCACTCCAGGGCGGTGGCGTCGGTGGAGCGGAAGCCGATGGCCACGCCGACGGCGCCGACGAGCACGACGCCGAGGACCGACTGGAGCACGCTGCCGACGACGTGCCCGACGAGCACCGAACCGCGGTGGATCGCCATCGTGCGGAAGCGGGCGATGATGCCCTCGGACATGTCGGTGGCGACGGAGACCGCGGTGCCGATCGTGGTGGAGCCGATGGTCATCAGCAGCAGGCCCGGCAGGAGATAGGCGATGTACGCGGAGCGGTCCGCGCCGCCGCCGATGCCCGCGCTCATGGTGTCGCCGAAGATGTAGACGAAGAGCAGCAACAGCATGATCGGCGTGAGCAGCAGATTCAGCGTCAGGGACGGGTAGCGCCGGGCGTGCAGGAGATTGCGGCGCAGCATCGTGGAGCAGTCGCGTACGGCGAGGGAGAGGGAACTGCTCATCGGGCCGCCTCCGTGGGCTGGTGGGGGAGGTCGACGCCGCCGGTCAGGGCGAAGAAGACGTCGTCGAGGTCGGGGGTGTGCACGGTCAGCTCGTCGGCCTCGACGCCGGCCGAGTCCAGCCGGTCGAGGACGGAGCGCAGGGCGCGCTGGCTGCCGTCGCTCGGTATCCGGAGGGCGAGGGAGGCGTCGTCCGGGGAGGCCTCGCGCAGGGCGGTGGCGGCGCTCCGGTAGGCGGCGGGGTCGGTGAAGCGGAGCCGGACGTGTCCGCCGGGGACGATCCGCTTCAGCTCCTCGGCGGTGCCCTGCGCCGCGATCGTGCCGTCGTGGAGCACGGCGATGCGGTCGGCGAGCTGGTCGGCCTCCTCCAGGTACTGGGTGGTGAGGAAGACGGTGACGCCGTCGGCGACCAGCTCCCGGATGATCCGCCACATGGTGTGCCGGGAGCGCGGGTCCAGACCGGTGGTCGGCTCGTCGAGGAAGATGATCCGCGGGGCGCCGACCAGGGTCATGGCGATGTCGAGGCGGCGCTTCATACCGCCGGAGTAGGTGGACGCGGGCTTCTTCGCGGCCTCGGTGAGGTCGAAGCGCGCCAGCAGTTCGGCGGCGACCCGCCGTCCCTCGTGCCGGGAGAGGTGGTGCAGGTCCGCCATGAGGAGCATGTTCTCCTCGCCGGTGATCAGGCCGTCGACGGCGGAGAACTGCCCCGTGACGCCGATCGCGGCGCGCGCCGCCTGTGGGTCGGTGGCGAGGTCGTGGCCCCCGACGCTGATCCGGCCGCTGCCGGGGTCGGGGGAGACCAGGGTGGAGAGGATCTTGACGGCGGTGGTCTTGCCGGCGCCGTTCGGGCCGAGCAGGGAGAAGATCGTTCCTTCCGGGACGGCCAGGTCGACGCCGTCGAGTACGACCTTGTCGCCGTAGGACTTGCGCAGCCCGTTCGCCGCGATGGCCAGGTCGGTCATGAGGGGTGCTCCTTCCTCGGAGGCCGCGGGCCTCAGAGGCTGCGGGCGGTGATGTCGCCGTGGTCGGTGGTCGCGTGGACGGTCAGGCCGGCGGCGCCGGCGGTGTTCCTCAGGGCGTTGTGGATCCGGCCGTAGCCGGTGCCGGCGTCCAGGGAGGCGGAGACCCCGGCCGCGGCGGCGACCGACACGTCGCCCATCCGCGTGCGCAGCACGAGGTCGCCGGAGAGGGCCTCGGCGATGTCGATGCCGCCCTTCTGGACGCTGATCTCCGCGGGGCCGGCCAGGCGGCCGACGGTGACGTCGCCGGCGGAGACGGTGAGGCGCACGCTCGCGGCCTCGTCGATCTTCACCGGGCCGTGCGCGCCCTCCAGGGTGACGTCGCCGAGCCGCCCGACGCCCCGGAACTCGACACCGGCGGCCTTCGCCTCGACCCGCGAACCGGCGGGCAGCTGGACGGTCACCTCGACGGAGCCGGAGGGGCCGAAGTACTGGTTCTTCGCGGCCGACGCCGCGATCCGCAGGACGCCGTCTCCGTGGACGACCTCGATCTGCTCCGCCGCCTTCACGTCGCGGCTCTTGGCGGGGTCGGCGGGCCGGACCTCGACCGTGGTGTCGGCCCGGTCGGCGGCGATCAGCTGGACGCGTCCGGCGGGGATGTCGAGGACGGCGGCGATCGGGGCGGGGGTGGCGAACTTCTGCATCGTGCTCTCCTTCGGCTTCTTGTTTCCGACAACGGAAAAGCTACGTTGCGTTTATGGATCCAGCAACAACTTCATTGCGTTGGATTGGTATTTACACAGGTCAAAGCATCGAAATCGTTGCAATGGTCTGTCGTTTAATGCAACAATGCTGGCCAGCGTGTTGCAATGACATGAGGGCGAACGCTACGGTGGCGGTACTTGAGGAGTACGAAGGAGACCGCGATGCCAGGAGGCAGGCTCACGCAGCAGGAACGTCAGCAGATCGCGCTGGGGCTGGCCGACGGCCTCGCCTACGCGGAGATCGCCAGACGTCTCGACCGTCCGACCTCGACCGTCACGCGCGAGGTGATGCGCAACGGCGGACCCGCCGCCTACCGCGCCGACCTGGCCCACCGCGCCACCGAACACCGCGCCCAGCGGCGCAGGCAGGCCGCGCCCCGGGGGGAGCGGGCGCCCGCGCAGGCCCACGGGCGCGACGCCGAGGCGGTGCGCGCGTACGAGGAGACCTTCGCCACCGTCATGATGCAGTCGGGCATGCCGAAGATGATGGCCCGGGTCATGGCCGCGCTCAGCCTCACCGACACCGGCAGGCTCACCGCGTCCGAACTGGTCCGGCGCCTCGACGTCAGCCCGGCGTCCGTCTCCAAGGCGATCGCGTTCCTGGAGAGCCAGGGCATGGTCCGGCGGGAGCGCGACGAGCGCCGGCGCGAGCGCTATGTCATCGACGACGACATCATGTACCAGTCGATGATGGCCAGCGCCCGGGCGATCGCCCAGATCGTGCAGACCGCGCGGCAGGGTGTCGGCGTCCTCGGCGCCGACACCCCGGCCGGCGCCCGGTTCGAGAACATCGCCCGCTTCCTCGACTTCGTCAGCGAGAGCACCGCCCGCGCCGCGGAGCAGGCCCGCGCGATCCTGCACACCAAGCCCGGGCAGACCCCATCCGAAGCGGCCCCGGGCGGTGCCGCCGAGCCGGGTTCAGAGCGCTGAGGAAGCGCGAACCTTCGAGGCGGCCTTCCTCGCCGCCACCAGCACCGGGTCCCACACCGGCGAGAACGGCGGGGCGTAGCCCAGGTCCAGGGCCGTCATCTCGTCCACCGTCATCCGCGCGGTGAGCGCCACCGCCGCGATGTCGACCCGCTTCGCCGCCCCCTCCCGGCCGACGATCTGCACGCCCAGCAGCCGGCCGGTGCGCGACTCGGCGAGCATCTTGACCGTCATCGGGGCCGCGCCGGGGTAGTAGCCGGCGCGGCTGGTCGACTCGATGGTGACTGCCTCGTAGCGCAGGCCGGCGCGGCGGGCGTCCTTCTCCCGCAGGCCGGTCCGGGCGATCTCCAGGTCGCAGACCTTGCTGACCGCCGTGCCGACGACCCCCGGGAAGGTGGCGTAACCGCCGCCCGCGTTGGTGCCGATGACCTGGCCGTGCTTGTTGGCGTGGGTGCCGAGCGGCACGTACTGCTCCTGGCCGGAGACCAGGTTCAGCACCTCCACGCAGTCGCCGCCCGCCCAGATGTTCTCGTGCCCGCGCACCCGCATCGCCAGGTCGGTGAGCAGACCGCCGTGGGAGCCCAGCGGCAGCCCCGCCGCGCGGGCGAGGGACGTCTCCGGACGGACGCCGATGCCGAGGATCACCACGTCCGCCGGGTACTCGGCGTCCTCCGTGGCCACCGCCCGCACCCGGCCGTCCTCGC
>NZ_MUMF01000219.1 GCF_002155905.1 Streptomyces tricolor
GCCGACCTCGCCGACCGGGTCGAGTTCCACGCCCGCCTGGCCTGGCTCACCGACGGCCAGCTCCGGGCCGCCCAGCGCGCCGCCCGCGAGGCCGGCATGCCCGTCGGGATCGTGCACGACCTCGCCGTCGGCGTGCACCCGGCCGGCGCCGACGCCTGGGCGCAGCAGGACGTGTTCGCCGCCGGCATGTCCGTCGGCGCGCCCCCGGACGCCTTCAACGCCCGCGGCCAGGACTGGGGCCTGCCGCCCTGGCGCCCCGACCGGCTCGCCGCCTGCGGCCACGCCCCCTACCGCGATCTGCTGCGCGCCCTCTTCCGCTACGCCGGCGCCCTGCGCATCGACCACGTCATGGGCCTGTTCCGGCTCTGGTGGGTGCCCCAGGGCAGCCCGCCCACCGACGGCACCTACGTCCGCTACGACGCCGACGCCATGCTCGCGATCCTGGCCCTGGAGGCGACCCGCGCCGGGGCCGTCGTGATCGGCGAGGACCTGGGCACCGTAGAGCCCGGCGTGCGCGAGGCCCTGGAGCGGTGGGAGCCGCGGATCGCGGTGGAGGACGTGGTGGTCGCCTTCGACGCCGTCGAGGACGGCACCCTCTACATCGACGTGCACTACACCGTGCGGTCCACCAACGACCGCCGCAACCTGGTCTTTCCCTTCTACACGATCCCCTCCGAGGAGGGGGCCGAGGACGGGGTCGCGGACTGATGGCCCTGCCCTCCCCGAACCTGGACGACCGGCGGTTCCAGCAACTCGTCGACGAGGCGAAGCGGTACGTGCAGCAGCGCGCCCCGGAGTGGACCGACCACAACGTCTCCGACCCGGGCGTCACCCTCATCGAGACGTTCGCCTACCTCGTGGACCAGCTGCTGTACCGGCTCAACCGGGTCCCGGACAAGAACTACACCGCCTTCCTCGACCTGCTGGGCGTCCGCCTCTTCCCGCCGGCCGCGGCCGTGGCCGAGGTCGACTTCTGGCTGTCGGCGCCGCAGCCGGACACGGTGGCGCTGCCCGCGGGCACCGAGGTGACCACCGCGGGCGGGGAGACCGACGAGGCGGTGGTGTTCGCCACCACCGGCCCCCTGCACATCGTGCCGAGCGAGCTGATCCGCCTGGTGACGGCGTACCGGACCGGTGAGCAGACCGACCGGACCGGGACGCTCGCCGAGGGCCGGGACATCCCCTGCTTCCAGGCCGCGCCGGAGCCGGGGGACGCGCTGCTGTTCGGCCTGCCGACGGCGGTGCCGAGCTGCATCGTCGCGGTGCGCCTGGACAGCCGCGTGGAGGGCGTCGGCGTGGACCCGCGCCAGCCCCCGCTCGTGTGGGAGGCGTGGGACGGCGGCGGCTGGCGGGCGTGCGAGACCGGCACCGACACCACCGGCGGGCTGAACCGGCCCGGCGAGGTCGTCGTGCACGTGCCGGCCGGGCACACGGCGTCGGTGATCGGCGGGACGCGGGCCGGCTGGCTGCGCTGCCGGGTCACCGAGGCGGAACCGGGCCAGCCGTTCTACTCGGAGTCCCCGACGGTCCGCGAGGCGGCGGTGTTCACCGTGGGCGGCACCATGACCGTCGAGCACGCCGAGACCGTGACCGACGTGCCGCTCGGCACCTCCGAGGGCGTCCCGGGGCAGTCGTTCGCTCTCGCCCGCCCGCCGGTCCTCCTCGACGGCGAGCCGCCGGTGGTGGAGGTGTCCTCGCCCGAGGGCTGGCAACGCTGGGACGTGGTCGAGCACTTCGGCCGCTCCGGGCCCGCCGACCGGCACGTCCGGGTGGACGCCACCACCGGCGCGTTCACCTTCCCGCCGGCGCTGCGCGAACCGGACGGCACCCTGCGGTACTGCGGCGCCGTCCCGCCCAAGGGCGCCCAGGTGCGGGTGGCCCGCTACCGCACCGGCGGCGGCCCGGCCGGCAACGTCGCCCGCGGCGCGATCTCCGTGCTGCGCAGCTCCGTGCCGTACGTCGCCCGGGTCGGCAACCGGGAGGCGGCGCGCGGCGGGGTCGCCGGGGAGACCGTCGAGAACGCCAAGCTGCGGGCACCGCAGGCGCTGCGGATGCAGGAGCGCGCGGTGACCGCCGAGGACTACGAGATCATCAGCCGCCAGGCGGCGCCCTCGGTCCGCCGGGTGCGCTGTCTGCCCGCCGCGGACGGCGGGGGCGCGGTACGGGTGCTGGTGGTGCCGGACGCGGTGGCCGACGAGGGCGACGACCGGCTCCGCTTCGAGCAGCTGATCCCCTCCGAGCAGGTCCTCGCGGCGATCACCGCGAGCCTGGACGAGCGGCGTCTGATCGGCACCCGGGTGGTGGTGGAGCCGCCGGTCTACCAGGGCGTCACCGTCGTGGCCCGGCTCACGGCGGCCCCGGGCGACACCGACCGGGTCCGCGAGGCGGCGCTCGCCGCGCTGTACCGGCACCTCAACCCGCTGCACGGCGGCCCGGACGGCACCGGCTGGCCCTTCGGGCGCCCGGTGCAGTACGGCGAACTGTTCGGCGTGCTCCAGCGCGCCGCGCGGGACGCCCTGGTGGAGGAGATCCGTCTCTTCCCCGCCGACCCGATCACCGGCCGCCGCGGCACCCCGACGGACCGCATCGACGTGTCCCCGGGCGCGCTGGTCTTCTCCCACCAGCACCAGGTGGTCGTGACGGCCGCGGAGCCGGGGGTGTGGGGATGAGCGCCGGTACGGCCGTGGAGCCGGAGGTACGACGATGAGCCGCGCCGCCGTACCCGGCCTGCCGAGCAGGCACCCGATCGGCGGACAGCTGCCGGCCCTGTACGCCGACGACGACTTCGCGCAGCGGTTCACCGCCGGCCTGGACACCGTCCTCGCCCCGGTGTTCCTGACGCTCGACACCCTGCCCGCCTACCTCGACCCCCGGGTGACGCCGGCCGACTTCCTGGCCTGGCTGGCCTCGTGGGTGGGCGCCGCCGACGACGCGCAGTGGCCGGAGGAGCTGCGCCGGGAGGCGGTCGTCCGCGCGGTCGAGCTGCACCGGTGGCGCGGCACCGGGCGCGGTCTGGTCGAGGCCCTGCGGCTCGCGCTCGGCGTGCGGGCGGAGGTGACCGAGGACGGTGGCGCGGTCTGGTCGAGCACCCCCGGTGCCGAGCTTCCGCCGGAGTCCCCCGCCGGGCCCCTGGTCCGGGTGTGGCCGGACCGTGCGGCGCGGGTGGACCCGGACAGGGTCCGCGAGATCGTCCGGGCCATGTGCCCGGCGCACACCGTCTGCCGGGTGGAGATCCTGCCCGGCCCGCCCGCCGACGAAGGGAGGTGACGCCATGCGCGCATGTCCCTCGTGCGGGGCGTCCAACAGCCCCACGGACGACTTCTGCGGCAACTGCGGGGCGTACTTGGCCTGGTCGGACCCCAAGCCGGCCCCGAGCACGCCCGCGGAGCCGGAGCCGACCCCCAGCACGCCCCCGGAG
>NZ_MUMF01000220.1 GCF_002155905.1 Streptomyces tricolor
GGCTGAGCCCCAGTGGCCAGCGTTCCGCACAGGGCCGTTGCGCTGTCCGTCTCGTAGGGGTTGGTGCCTGCGGGGCCGCCCGATCTGGCTGTCTGGCCGGCCAGGAGGGGGCGGAGGTAGGCGGAGGAGTCCTCGGCGCAGGCGAGGGGGCCCGCCTGGACGTAGGAGGTGAGCAGCTGGACCTGGCGGGTGCGCAGGTCGTCACGGTCGAGGTGGAAGGTCAGCTCGCGGCGGACCGTGAAGAGGGACGCGGGGGCCTCGGCGGGGGCGCCGGTGGGGCGCAGGGCGTAGACGAAGGTGTGGTCGGCGGTGACCTCCAGCGTCGCCGAGTCCGCCTCGGTGACCCGCAGGCTGCCCGAGGCCCGGATCCGGTCGTCGGCCAGCTGGGCACGGGCGGGGTCGATGCGGACCACCCAGCCCGTGGGCGTGTGCCGGCCGTCCGCCGCCGGGTGGTCGAAGCTCTGGTCGAACTGATGGAGCTGGTCCGAGTCGATCAGGGACCGGGCGGGGCGCACCTCGCGGCCGGTGAGCACCTCGGGGTGGAGCGAGGAGCGGACGATGTAGTCCTTCACGGTGGTGAGGGCGGCCATCACCTGGCTGTCGGAGAAGTGGGCGGTGCTGCGGGAGGGCGGCAGCGGTATGCCCTCGGCGCCGACGTCGAAGGGGGCGGCGGGGCTGCGGGCGTACAGGTTCTGGGTGTCGGTGGCGCCGGGCACCTTGCCCTGGGGGGCGAGCGGGATGACCGTGATCCGCAGGGACTCCACGGGCCGCCGGGTCTGCGCGGAGTTGTAGGGGTGGCGGACGCTCATGTAGATCGCGGTGCTGAAGGCGACGGCGATCAGCAGGACGAGGATCAGGACCTGCCGGCTGAGCCCGCGGCGCAGGGGCGGGCGGCGGCGGACGGCGGGCGTGTGGTCGGCCATCCGCTCCTTGGCGGAGAACTCCTGGAGGCGGGCAGCGCGGACGAACGACTCGTCGAAGACGACGGATCGGTATTCGTCCTCCGCACCGCCGGGGCCGCCCTCGGGTGCCCCCTCCGGTGGGTCTCCAGGCCCGCCCATACCTTCAGAGTAGGTCTCGTGGGGCCCGGGTAAACGCTCCGCCGGCGCCAACTTCTGACAGGTTCTCAACAGCTCCGCAACGGGCGCGGGCGAGGGCTCAGGGGGAGTGCGGGACGGCCGAGACGGCCGGTCGGGAGTGGTCGGCGGGGGCGCCGGGAGTGGCGGAGCCGCCGTGTTCCAGGCCGGTGGAGGCGGGGGCGGGTATCCGGTCGCGGGTGCCCGAGGAACCTCCCCGGTAGACGGCGGCGAAGGCCAGGGCGACCATGCCGATGCCCATCACGACGGCGAGGACCCAGGCCACGGGCCGGTGCCAGCGGACCTGCTTGCCGTAGGAGCCGAAGGCGCCGTGATCGTCGCCGAGGGCGTAGGCGTCGTCCGGCTCATCGTCGTGATCTTGACCGAATTCGGCGCCGTCGGGGCCGTAGCCGTCGTCGTAGCGCTCGCCTCGGGCGTGGGCGCGGCGGGCCTCCGCCTCGGAGGCCTCGGCTCTGGCCTGGGCGGCGGCCAGCAGGCGTTCCACCGCGGTCGGCTCATGGACCGTGGCCGCCTGTACGAAGGCCTCGTCGAAGACCACGGAGGCGAACTCTTCGTCCGACACCCCGTGGTCGTGGTCGTCGTCGGGCTCCCAGCCGTCAGGGAACGGCGTACCCCCCACGTCCTCCGGCACGGATCCAGAGTAGACCTGGGGGGTCAATTTGGGCAGACGGTATGGAAATTCGTCTGACTGGTGAGACGGCTTTCGGCCGCGGCCCCCACCGACGGGAGGGTCAGCGTCGTACGTGTCCGTCGCCGGTGACGATGTACTTCGTGCTGGTCAGCTCCGGCAGGCCCATGGGGCCGCGGGCGTGCAGCTTCTGGGTGGAGATGCCGATCTCGGCGCCGAAGCCGAACTGGCCGCCATCGGTGAAACGGGTGGAGGCGTTCACCGCGACGGTGGTGGAGTCGACCAGCTGGGTGAAGCGGCGGGCGGCCTGCTGGGAGGTCGTGACGATGGCCTCGGTGTGGCCGGAGGTCCACAGCCGGATGTGCTCGACGGCCTTGTCCAGCGAGTCCACCACCGCGGCGGCGATGTCGTGGGAGAGGTACTCGGTCTCCCAGTCCTCGGCGGTCGCCTCGACCACGGTGGCCTTGGAGTCCTTGGCGTAGGCCATGACCCGCTCGTCGGCGTGGACGGTGACGCCGGCCTCGGCGAGGGCGTCCAGGGCGCGCGGCAGGAACTCGGCGGCGATGTCCTGGTGGACGAGGAGGGTCTCGGCGGCGTTGCAGACGCTGACCCGCTGGGCCTTGGAGTTGACCAGGATCTCCACGGCCGTGTCGATGTCGGCCTGGGCGTCGACGTAGACGTGGCAGTTGCCGGTGCCGGTCTCGATCACGGGGACCGTGGACTCGTTGACCACGGTCTGGATCAGGGAGGCGCCGCCGCGCGGGATGAGGACGTCGACCAGGCCGCGGGCGCGCATCAGCTCGCGGACGGAGTCGCGGCTCTCGCCGGGCACGAGCTGGACGGCGTCGGCGGGCAGTCCGGCGCCGCCGACGGCGTCGCGGATCACCCGGACGAGGGCGGTGTTGGACTCGTAGGCGGAGGCGGAGCCGCGCAGCAGGACGGCGTTGCCGGACTTCAGGCAGAGGGCGGCGGCGTCGACGGTGACGTTCGGGCGGGCCTCGTAGATGATGCCGACGACGCCGAGCGGGACGCGGACCTGGCGCAGGTCGATGCCGTTGGGCAGGGTGGAGCCGCGGACGACCTCGCCGACGGGGTCGGGCAGTCCCGCGACGTCACGGACGTCGGAGGCGATGGCGCGGACCCGCTCGGGGGTGAGGGTGAGCCGGTCGACGATGGCCTCGCTGGTGCCGTTCTCCCGGGCCTTGGCCACGTCCTTGGCGTTGGCCTCGACGATCTCGGCGGTCCGGACCTCCAGGGCGTCGGCGATGGCGAGCAGCGCGTCGTCCTTCACGGCGCGCGGGAGCGGCGCGAGGTCGGCGGCGGCGGCCTTGGCCCGGTAGGCGGCCTGGGTGACCGGGGACATCGAGTCGTACGGCGAGAGCGTGGTCATGAGGGAAGGGTAGTGCGCGGGACGCGGCGGTTCAGCGGTCGTCCCACACCCCGAGACACCCCAAAAGGGGTGAACCCCTCCCCCGCGGCCTCCCCTGGCACCTTCTCCAGGGCCCCCGGGATCAGAACGGATGAACCCCCACCGGTGTCGCCGGCGGAGGCCCGTAGCCCTCGGCGATGCGGTGGTGGTAGGTCTCGCGGTCGATGACCTCCAGGCCGACGATCTCCCAGGGCGGCAGGCCGGCGCTCTGCCGGTGCTCGCCCCACAGGCGCAGCGCCACGGCGGCGGCGTCGTGCAGGTCGCGGGCCTCTTCCCAGTACCGGATCTCCGCGTGGTCGGTCGCGTATCTGCTGGTCAGCAGGAAGGGGTGGTCGTGGGCGAGCTGTTCCAGGGCCCGCCGCAGCTCGGGCAGGGGCACCTTCTCCCCGGAGACGCTGAGGGTGACGTGCCACAGCCTGGGCAGGTCCTTGGGCTCCTCATAGGTGTCCCCGGCCGCGACGCTCGTCAGAGCACCGCGGGACGCCGTCCCAGGGCGCACTCGTCTCACGACGGCCTCCTTCACGCATGGCTCGCATGGCGCATGACTGGCATGACGCGTATGGCGTGCATGACTCGTATGGCTGGTCTGGCTCGCATGACCCCGTGACGGAACGTGTCCTTCGACATGTCCCGAGTCAACATGTCCCCGAGACAAAGTTGAGCAGGCCGCACGGCTCCGCGTGGCGGTTTTACGGAACGTCCCCCACCGGGGGCGTTCCTTACGCCCCGTTTTACGAGCTGTTTTGCGAGAGTCAGGCGTGCAGGAGGACGAGGTCGTCCCTGTGTACGACCTCGCGTTCGTACCCCGGGCCCAGCTCCCGCGCCAGCTCCCGGGTCGAACGGCCGATCAGCCGGGGGATCTCCTTGGCGTCGAAGTTGACGAGCCCCCGGGCCACCGCGCGGCCCGCGGTGTCCCGCAGTTCGACGGGGTCGCCGGCGCTGAACTCGCCCTCGACGGCGGCGATTCCGGCGGGCAGCAGCGACGTGCGCCGCTTCACGACCGCGTCCACCGCGCCGTCGTCCAGGATCAGGGCGCCCTGCGGGGTGGAGGCGTGCTGGAGCCACAGGAGGCGGTCGGCGGAGCGTTTGCCGGTGGGGTGGAAGTAGGTGCCGGTGTCGCCGCCGGCCAGGGCCTCGGCCGCGTGGACGGCGCTGGTCAGCACCACCGGGATGCCGGCGGCGGCGGCGATCCGGGCGGCCTCCACCTTGGTGACCATGCCCCCGGTGCCCACGCCGGCCTTGCCCGCGCTGCCGATCTCGACGCCGGCCAGGTCGGCGGGCCCGCGGACCTCCGCTATCCGGGAGGTGCCGGGCTTGCTGGGGTCGCCGTCGTAGACGCCGTCGACGTCGGAGAGGAGGACCAGGAGGTCGGCGTGGACGAGGTGGGCGACGAGGGCGGCGAGACGGTCGTTGTCGCCGAAGCGGATCTCGTCGGTGGCGACGGTGTCGTTCTCGTTGACGATCGGGAAGGCACCCATGGCGAGCAGCTTGTCGAGGGTGCGGGAGGCGTTGCGGTGGTGGGCGCGGCGGCTCATGTCGTCGCTGGTGAGCAGCACCTGGCCGACGCGGACGCCGTAGCGGGCGAAGGAGGCGGTGTAGCGGGCGACGAGCAGGCCCTGGCCGACGCTGGCGGCGGCCTGCTGGCGGGCCAGGTCCTTGGGGCGGCGGCGCAGGCCGAGCGGGGCGAGCCCGGCGGCGATGGCACCGGAGGAGACGAGCACGACCTCCCGCTCTCCCCCGCTGCGGCTCTTGGCGAGGACGTCGACGAGAGCGTCGACGCGGTCGGCGTCCAGGCCGCCGGCGGCGGTGGTCAGCGACGAGGAGCCCACCTTGACGACGATCCTGCGGGCCTCGCCCACGGCCTGCCTTGCCCTTGCCACCTTGCCCTCGGTCCCCTCGCGCGTCGCTGCTGCCTGTGCGGCAATCTACGCGAAGTGGATCGGGTGGTGCGCGCCGGTCCACCTCCCGGACAGGTGGTCCGTCGTCCTGCGTAGTCGTTCGCTCACCATTTGCGTACGGCAAAAAGGTTGTGTTGGTTGCCTGTAGAAATAAAATCTCTTCTCAACATAAGTTTAAGTTTGTGTCACCTACCGTTCACCCCGTGAAGCGCATCCTGCTGCGCTCGGGCAAGAGCCCGTACGACGTCCTCTCCATCGAGGAGGCCCTCCACAGGGACGTCATCGCCACCAACGCCGGCAACCTGATCTTCAGCGACGCCGCGCACAAGATCCTGGAGACGCCGGAGACCGAGGTCGTCTCCAACGGCATCGGCACGGACGTGTCGGCGGCGGCCCGGATCAACGAGGAGTACGACGCGTTCGTCGTGCCGCTGGCCAACGCCTTCCGGCCGTCCTTCGAGGGCCGGCTCAAGCGGCTGACCCGGCTGATCGGCAAGCTGCGGATCCCGGTGGTGGTGCTGGGCGTCGGCGCGCAGACGGGGCTGAGCTACGACCCGTCGCGGCTGAAGCCGATGGAGCAGTCCGTGCGCGAGTTCTGCGCAGCCGTGCTGGACCGCAGCGCCTCGATCGGCGTGCGCGGCGAGTTCACCGAGCAGTACCTGCGGGACATGGGCTTCCGGGACGTGGAGGTCATCGGCTGCCCGTCACTGTTCATGTACGGCCGGGACCTCGACGTACGCAAGCGGCTGCCCGAGCTGGCCGCGGACGCGCGGATCGCGGTGAACGGTTCGCACAGCGCGGTGCAGAAGCAGGGCCTGGACCGGATCATCAGCCGGACCCACGCCCGCTACCCGAACCTGTGCTTCGTCGGGCAGAACATCAGCGACGCGCGGCAGTTGCACTGGCGGGACCTCACGGACCCGAACGCGCGGGTGACGGCGATGCCGACGCACCCGGACCACCCGATGTACCGGGAGGGCAAGGTGCGGGTGTACGTCGATCCGGTGACCTGGATCGACGACCTGCGGTCCTTCGACTTCTCCTTCGGCTCCCGCATCCACGGCAACATCGCGGCGCTGCTCGCGGGAACGCCCGCGACGGTGCTGTGCGGCGACTCGCGCACGCTGGAGCTGTGCCGGTACTTCGAGATCCCGCACGTGCGGCTGGACAAGGCCGCGAAGGACCCGGAGGCGGCGGACCCGGTCCGGCTGTACGCGCAGGCCGATCTGAGCGGACTGGTCGGGGGGCACGCGGAGCGCTTCGACCGGTTCGAGAGGTTCCTGGACAAGAACGGGCTGCGGAACACCTTCACGCACGGCGACGGCGGGGCGGCGTTCGAGGAGCGGATGCGCGCGCTGTCGTTCCCGCCGGGCGTGCGGCCGTGGAACGACACCGATCTCGCCTCGCTGAGCAGCCGGTTCGGCTGGCTGCACAGCCAGGTGACGGAACTGACCCAGCACAACACCCAGTTGCGGCGGGAGCTGGCGAAGGCGCAGAAGGCGAAGCAGAAGGCCGCAGCGGTGGTGCCGGCCCCCGCCGCCTCCGTCTACCGGCGCGCGCGGCGCGTGGTGGGCCGCCCCCTGCGGCGCGCGTTGCAGTCCGGCAAGCAGTAGCCCGCCCGCGACGGCACGAAGGGCCTCGGACGCCTCGGCTCCGGGGCCCTCGTGATACCGCCGCCGTTCAGGCCGCCGCCGCGCCGAAACCCTTGCCCGGCAGTACCCGCCGGAGCGTCCGCCGGACCTTGCGCAGGGCGCGGCGCGGGAAGGAGTTGGCGACGGCCTCGCGGTAGCCGAGGAAGGGGCGGGCCTCGCGGGGATCGGCGAGGTAGATCTCGTCGGGGATGCGGGCCGCCCTGGACCGGAAGTGCGGGTAGATCAGGTACAGGCGGGTGCCGCGCTTCTCCAGCACGGCCGCGGCCTGCTTCTTCGCCTTGACGAACGCGACGACGTCCACGAGGAGATCGGGTCTCTGCATCGCGACCAGGTGCAGCCGCAGCCGCTCGTGCACCTTGAGGCGGCGGGCCACCCCGGGCGTCCAGTAGGCGTCCATCAGCGGCTTGGCCAGCTCGAACTTGTGCCGCCGCACCTCTTCGCTGTCGGTGAGGAACTTGGGTCCGAACTGCGGCAGCAGCGTGATGAGGAACGGGCGGACCATGAGCAGGTCGCGCTTGTCGCCGGCCGGGACCATGTCGGCGATCAGCTTCATCAGGGCGCGCGCGGAGTCGAAGCGCAGGGTGTAGCTGCCGGTCTTGGTGACCTGCTTGCCGTCGTCGCGGCCGACCAGGTAGTAGCAGGTGTAGTCGGCGACCACGGAGACGCCGTTCGCGCGCAGGTACGCCTCCAGCGTGAACAGGGCGTCCTCGCCGGTGAACAGCGACTCGTCGAAGCGCATGCCGTGCTGCTCCAGCAGGGAGCGGCGGAACAGCTTCTGCGCGCTGAGCGTGAACTTGATGTTGGAGGTGTAGACGTCGGCCCGGTCGAGCGTCTTGCCCCACATCGACTTCGGCGCGCTGCGGTTGACGCCCTCCACCTTGCCGAGCACGACGTCCGTGCCGTTCTTGTCGGCCATGGCGATCATGCGCTCCAGGGCCTCGGGGCCGAGCCGGTCGTCGGCGTCCAGGAAGAAGACGAAACGGCCGGTCGCCTTGGCCAGGCCGACGTTGCGCGGCCCGCTGGGGCCGCCGGAGTTCTCCTGGCGGATCACGGTGACGGACATGGGGGCGCGGGCCGCGAACTCCTCCAGGTACTCGCCCGTGCCGTCGGTCGAGCCGTCGTCGACCGCGATGACCTCCATGCGCGCCGGATCGATGGTCTGTGCCTCGACGGATGCCAGGCACTCCACCAGGTACGGCATCGCTTCGTACGCCCCGATGATCACACTGACATCAGGCTGCGTCACGACGGTCACTCTTCCCCCTAGTCACGGAATATTTCCCCCGTATCACCTCAATCGCAATGTGTTAGACGGGTACCTGGGGGAAGCGGTTGCCCCACCGAGGGTAATGAGTGATGCACCTCACGTACATTCCGGGATCGGCGGTGAACGCGGCACGACGAGGGCCCCCGAGGAGTGCTCCTCGGGGGCCCGGTGGCGGTGCCGGGGCGGTCAGCCCGCGTTCACGCCGTCCGTCTCGCCGGCCGACGCGGTGCGCTGGCCCGGGACCGCGTTGGTCAGCTCGGCCGACTCGGCGGGGTCCGCGTTCGCGGCGCCCAGCCGGGACTGCTGGCCGACGTTGCGGGCCTCGGCCTTGAGGGCCAGGTCGGCGACCGCGGCGTTGAACTGGTCGATCGACTTCGGCTCGTCCGGGCCGAGCAGGTACTGCTTCAGCTCCTTGCGCGCGTCCGCGAGCGGGTCGGCCGCCGGGTCGCGCACGGCGTCGAGCAGCTCGCCCAGCTCGGTCGCGCTGTTGGACAGGATCACCGCGGCGCGTACCGCCGTGTTCTGCCGCTTGAACTCCTCCACGCCCAGCTCGCCGGAGTCGGTGACGGCGTACGGCTTGCCGCTCGCGATGAAGTCGGAGACCACGGAGGAGATGTCGGAGACCATCGCGTCGGAGACGTTGAAGCAGTCGTACAGCCGCGGCTGGGCGCCCCTGATGACGCGGTGCTCGTACGACGGGAAGGAGCGCCAGTAGGCGTCGTTCCACTGGGCGCGCAGCCGGGCGATCTCCTCGTGCTTGTGTACGTCGACGATGCCGTCGCGGGTGGCCTCGGCCTCGTCGCCCTTGCTGCCGCCGGCGCCGGCCAGCTCGGCGAGCCGGGCCTCGATCCGGTCCAGCTCGGCCTTGGCCTGGGCCTGGGCGGCCTTGTCGGCGGTGAAGCGCGGGTCGGCGGCCCGTTCGGCGGCGGCCTTCTCGACCAGGGCGGTGATGCGCTGGTGGGCGGCCTTGGCGTCCTTGCTGACGGTGCCGGTGAACGGGTGCGGCTTGTACAGGACGCGGACCGGCGGATCGGCCGCGATCAGCCTCGTCACGATGTTCTCGCCGGCGAGCACGATCGAGGTGTTGCCGGGGTTGCCGTCCCAGCCCTCCCAGGTGGGGGCGTAGAGAACGGTCGGGATGCGTCCCTCGGGCGTGCCCTGCCAGGTCTGGATGGGCGCCAGCTGCGGGCGGCCGACCTCCACGATGTCGTCGTCGCGGACGCCGACGTCGGCGATGGCGTACCGGTCGCGGCCGGCCCGGCCGGCGGTCCACACCTCGTCGTAGACCTTGCTGTACGGGTTGACGCTGGCCAGCTTGTCGCTGTCGCCGTGGCCGATGAAGACGTGCTTCATGGTGGGCACGCGCAGCAGGTGGATGTTCTTGCCGACGTTGGCCGCGTACAGGGCGACCCGCACGGTGGACAGGTCCAGGTTCATCAGGTGCACCCCTCCGGGCACGCAGATGACGGGGACCGTGGTGGGGGCGAGGTTGTTCAGGATGACCCGCTCGCGGAGGATGATCAGCGGCCGGGTGTCCAGCTGCTCCATCGTCTCCAGCCACATGTTGACCTGGTACGCGGAGTCCTTGGAGCCGGAGAAGTACAGGACCGTCTCGGGCTTGTAGGCGGCCAGCCAGTCGTCGACGGCGGCGAGCACGGTCTCGGCCCGCGGCGGGACCCGCCGGCCGCGCACGTACGGCATGAGGACGAGGACGTACAGGCAGCCGAGGCCGACGGTGAGGCCGATGCCGGTGAAGCCGGCGACGGCGGAGTCCAGCGCGGCGGAGACGAGGATGCCGGCGACCGCGAACAGGTCGAGGTGGAGCATCTTCTCCGCGGAGCGGTGCAGCAGCCGGCGCGGCGGGGCGTCCGGGATGCGGATGCGGGACTTCAGGTCGATGTTGCGGGTGGCGACCGGCATCCGGCGGCGGTTGCGGATGAGGGTGACCAGGGCACCGTGCGGGGCCTGGAGGCCGTAGAAGGCGATGAAGCAGGCCACCGCGCCGTAGAAGATCAGGTCGTCCGAGAGGGACAGCCGGGCCAGCAGCAGGACCAGCAGCAGCTGCCGGATCAGGAAGCGGATCGACAGGCCCGCCCGGACCTTGCTGAGGCGGTTGATCAGGTAGCTGCCCTTGCGGTGCAGATAGTGGTCCGCCAGGTACGTCACGGCGGCCAGGGCCGCGAAGGCGGGAACGCTGGGGACGAGCGCGGCCAGCATGAGCGCCGGGAAGCCCAGCATCACGAGGGCCGCCGCGGCCAGCTCGGCCGCGCTGCCCACCCGGGCGACGCGAATAGCGGTGGATATCACGGAGAACCTGCTCTGGGAGGGGGGAGTGCCGGTTTTGTTCAGGAATGCCGGAAAAAGCCGGAAATTCGTCGGGGGTACGGAGACAGGCCCCTGCGAATACCCGGTGAACGGGTACCCACAGAGGCCTGAATTCCCAAAATCTTAATTACGCCTGATTATTACACGCCGTCCTGACGGTCCAGCACGGAGGCCAGCGCCTGCTCGAAGCCGGAGGCCTTGGCGGCGCCCGCGGTCGGGTCCTGCTGGCGGACGTCGATGACGTGCCCGGTCAGCTCCGACAGCAGCACGTCCAGGGAGGTACGGGCCACGGCCTCGGAGGACAGCAGGCTGCCCGCGGGCTCCTGGCCGAAGGCCTTGGTGCGCATCGGGGTGGCGGTGCGCTCGGGGTTGATGCAGTTGACCCGGATGCCGTCGCCGGCCCACTCGTCGGACAGCGCCTGGGTGAGGTTCACCATGGCGGCCTTGGTGGAGGAGTACAGGGAGTACTCGGCACGGCCGCGGGTGTAGCTGCTGGAGGTGTAGAGCAGCAGCTGGCCCTTGGTCTCCGCCAGGTACTTGTAGGAGGAGCGCGCGATCTGCACCGGGGCCAGGTAGTTGACCTTCAGCGCCTCCTCGATGGTGGCGTTGTCGGTCTCGGCGAGCTTGCCGATGCGCAGCACGCCCGCGGTGTTGACGACGTAGTCGATCCGGCCGGTCTCCGCGTACGCCTTGGACAGCGCGTCGTCGACCTCCTCCGGGTTCTCCACGTGGGTGCCGGTGGTGGAGCGGCCGAGCGCGTAGACGTGCGCGCCGTAGGACTCGGCGAGTTCGGCGATGTCCTTGCCGATGCCGTAGGAGCCGCCGAAGATGACGACGGTCTTGCCGGTGAGGAGTTCGCGGTAGGCGTCCTCGCCGTTCTGCTCGGGCGCGGCGGTGGAGGCGAGCTGGAACAGCTTGTCGGCGATGAAGACGTCGACCGGCTGGGTCACCTTCATGTTGTACTCGTCGCCCGCGACGACGTGGATCGGCACGTCCGGCAGGTACTTGAGGACCACCGAGCAGTCGTCCGTGGCCTGGAAGTTGGGGTCGCCGGCGGCGACCTCGTAGGCCCGCTTGATGGTGGACAGCTTGAAGGCCTGCGGGGTCTGGCCGCGGCGCAGCCGGGAGCGGTCCGGGATCTCGGTGATGAACTCGCCGTCCTCGCCGTGCGTGCGCGTGACGATGATGGTGTCCGCGGACGGGATGGCGACGTCCACCGCCTGGTAGCGCTCCAGCGCGGCCACGCAGTCGTCGATGACGCGCTGCGAGAGCAGCGGGCGCACGGCGTCGTGGAAGAGGACGTTGAGGTCCTCGCCCTCAGCCAGGCCCTCACCGAGGGCCTCGATGGCGCGCTCGGTGGTCTCGTTCCGGGTCGAGCCGCCCTCGATGATCTTCTTCACCTTGGTGAAGCCCGCCTTGGCGACGATCTTCTCGACGTCCGGCACATAGCCCGGGGCCATCAGCACGATGACGTCGTCGATCGAGTCGGCCTTCTCGAAGGTGGTCAGGGTGTGCTCGATGACTGCCTTCCCGGCGATCTTCAGCAGCTGCTTGGGGATCGACAGACCCACCCGCTGACCGGTGCCACCGGCCAGGATCACTGCGGTGGTACGGGGCTTGGCTATGTGCTGGGACACAGGTGACCTACCTTGGGGCGACAGGGAACCGTGAAATGGTCCCACTTCCGGTAACCGCAGTGCAAGGTGAGTGACCTTCGCTGCATATGTGCGCGCAACCTGTCATTCACCTTGCACTCCTGGTGATTGGCGGCGGGCCCGGTGAACGCCCGTGAATTTGCTGTGAGTAAGTCCACAGGACTCCGCAAGCGGGGGTTCGGCGCCTCCCCAGCCGCTTCGGGCAGCGGTGTCCCGGCGTCCTCACGAGTTCCTTCGACGACGTCTCGTCACGCCGCGCGGACAGGCCGCGCCGCCGGATCACCGAACGCGCGGACGCCGGGCGCGGCGATCCGGTCCGCCGCGGACAAGTCGGGAATACAGCTCGCCCCGGAACCCATTGCCGCGGAATTCCACATCAAGATTCCGCAGCATTTCGGTCTCGGTCAGGATGAGCGACCGATTCGCGGTGTCCGGAACCGGCCGCAGGAGATTCTCCGGCAGCCCGAGCAGCGCCTCGAAGGCGCGCGGCAGCCCGCGCCGGTGGTGCCAGTGCCGGTGCCGGTGCCGGCAGCTGGGGGCGGCTTCTCGTACGGCGGCTTCGGAAGCGGCGGGGACTGCGGGGGGCGGGGGCCGCGGGGGTGGGGGCGGCGGTGCGGCGATGCGGCGATGCGGCGATGCGGCGATGCGGCGATGCGGCGATGCGGCGATGAAGAACGCGCTGCCGATCACCGAGGTGCTCCAGCCGTGGTCGACGCACGGCAAGCGGCTCACCCGGGACGTGCCTGGCAGCGCCGTGGGACCGCGCTGCGTCCCACGGCGCGTCCCCGGGCGTCAGACGAT
>NZ_MUMF01000221.1:0-13645 GCF_002155905.1 Streptomyces tricolor
CTCCAGGTCGCGCTGGGCGATGAGGTTGCCCATGGTGGCGCGGCGGTCGCCGGCGATCAGCACGCCGTCGCGGTAGGTCAGGGCGAGCACGGTGGTGCCGTGCGGGAACCGGTCGGGCCCCATCCGGACGCCCGGCGGGACCGGGGGTGCGGTGGGCAGCAGCCGGGGGCGGTGCGCGGCCACGAACTCGGTGAAGGACGACGTCCCCGGCGTGAAGAAGGCCACGCTCGGCAGTCCCGCGCTGTCGTACCCCTGCATGACTCCCCCTCCTGTGTCATACGGCAGTACCCGTCTCCTACCTGACCCGGGCGACCGGGAAACTCCCGGGCTCTCACAGGGCTTTGCGGCGCACCAGCACCGCGAGCACCAGCAGGCCGGGCACCAGTGGCAGCCACACGGTCAGCAGCCGGTAGCCGAGCACCGCGGACGCGACGGCGGCGCCGGAGGTGCCGGCGGCGGTGAGGGCGAGGGCCAGCGCGGCGTCCAGCGAGCCGAGACCGCCGGGTGTGGGCAGCAGGGCGGCGGCGCTGCTGGCGGCGAGGTACAACAGGGCCACCTGGAGCGGGGCGAGGGGCAGGGCGACGGCCCGGGTGACGGCGACGAGGACCAGCGCGTGCAGCGCGGCGAAGGCCAGGGAGCCGCCCCACAGGGCCGCCGCGCGGGCCGGGCAGGCGTGCAGCGCGCGGATGTCGGCGAGTACGGCGGTGAGCGCCCGCCGGCAGCGCGGCCACAGGGGGGTGGCGAGCACGGCGGCCCCGAGGACGGCGACGCCCGCCGCGACGGCGACCGCCGTAGGGGGGACGTGCGGCAGGCGCAGCAGCCCCGGGCAGGCCGGGGCGAGCAGCGCGAGCAGCGCGAGCAGCGCGAGGCGGGCGGTGGCGCCCGCGGCGGCCTTCACGGCGAGCGCGCCGGCCGAGCGGCCGGCCGGCAGCCCGCAGCGCATCAGGAAGCGCACGTTCACCGCGCCCGCGCCGAGTCCCGCGGGCAGCAGGTGGTTGGCGGCGGAGGCGGCGAACTGGGCGGCGAGCAGCCGCGGTCCGGGCAGCCGGCGTACGACGGCGCCCTGCTGGGCGAGGGCGGAAGCCGCCCAGGTGCCCAGGGCCGCCGTCGCGCCGAGCAGCAGCCAGCCCTGGTCGGCGACGGCCAGCCGTACGGCCCCGCTCTCGACGGCGGGCCAGTGCCGCCGTGCCAGGTACAGCGCGCCGAGCAGGACGACGAGACCGACACCGGCCTGCCAGCGGGCGTGCCGGCGGCCGACCGGAGCGGCGAGTCCCGCCGGTGCCGTCACGAGCCGGCGCCCGGCACGACGTAGTAGAACCGGACCTCGCCGACGCGTACGGACGCCCAGTCCCGTGCGTACCGGGGCGGTGCGGACCCGGCCCGCACCAGCACGGCGACCGGTGCCCGCCGCGCGGCGCCGACGATGCCGTCCACCGTGATGTTGGCGTTGGGGCCGGTCGTCGCGGCCGAGGCGCACCGGGCGGCGAACGCCACCGGGATGGCCTCGTGGCCGGTGACCAGACAGGGCGGCCGGACACCGCGCCGGTCCAGCTCGGCGGCGGTGCGGGCCCACGCCCGGTGCGCGGCGGTGGTGTTGTCCACCGTATGCACGAGCACGGTGAGCTGCACCGCGAGGTGCCCGGCGAGCCCCGCGCAGACCAGCGCGGTGACGACCGGGCGCCGGATCGGGAACCGGGCCGGGGGCGACGACTGACCCTGACCCTGACCCTGGCTCTGGCTCTGGGCGGCGGTCCGGCGGTGGGGCGGGGCGGAGGGCGTCAGCAGGCGGACGAGTGCGTCGGCGACGGGCAGGGCGAGCAGGGCGTAGGCGGGGAGCAGGAAGCGGGGGGCCGCGTAGCCGATGAGGAACAGGTAGGGGAAGGCGGCGGTCGCCGCGCAGGCGAGCGGGAGCGCCGTGGCCGTCGTACGCCGGGCGCGGACGGCGAGCACCAGGGCGAGCGCGGCGAGCAGGGGCAGCGCGAACCACCAGAGGGTGAGCAGCGGGTTCGGCAGGGGGACGGTGCACGGCCGGCACAGCGTCCGCCCGCCGAGGCTGCGCAGTTGGTCCACGACGGCGAAGTGCCAGCCGAGGCCGCCCTGGATCGCCGAGCCGTCGGACAGCCGGCGCGCCAGCCCGCCGTAGCTCGTGTACGCCTCGATCACCCACTGGGCGGCGCCGGCGGCGAGCCCGGCGAGCAGCACGAGCAGCGTCCGCCGGTGGCGCCGCGCCAGGCCGAGGACGAGCAGGGGCAGGGCCGTCCAGACCGCGTCCACCGGCCGCATCCACGCCATGAGCACCGCGCTGCCCGCCAGGCCCCACAGGGCGCCGCGGTCGGTGGGGGCGCGCAGGAAGCAGGCGACGGCGGCCAGCGCGGCCACGGCGACCCCGTAGTTGGGCATGGCCTGCGGGCCGTAGAACAGGGTCACCCACAGGGAGGCGAACAGGGCGCCGCCGAGGGCGACTACCCGTACCGGGAACAGTCCGCGCCAGGCGCGCAGGGCCAGGAACAGGGCGAGGCCGGAGAGGAGGGCGAGGTAGACCCGCAGCAGGGCCGTGGACGACGACCAGGCCGCGACGGGTGCCACCAGCAGGGAGACGCCCCGGGCGCGGGGTGCGCTGAAGAAGGACGCGGGAGCGTGTCCGCTGACCTGGCTGACGTACACCGTCTCGTCCCAGCCGAGTCCCATGCCGGGCCGTACGAGGAGTAGTTGGGCCAGGGTGAAGCCCGCGGCGACCGCCGCCGGCGGCCAGACGGCGCGCGCCGAACCGGCGGAGCCGCGGCGTCCGCGCTCGCGGCTCGCCGCGTCGAGTGTCGCGTGCGCACTGCCGGCCATGACCACCCCTCCGGTGAACACCGCCAAACTAACGCGAAGCACCCGGCGCTGCCCGGCAGGCAGGGCCATCCGGCCGGTGGCCCTACGCGCTGTAAGGTTGGGGTATGGCTGGCACAGGGTCCCGCGGCAGGGCGGAGCGGCGCGGCGCCGGGGAGCTGGAGAGCGAGGTGCTGGCCGCCCTGTGGGCCACCGAGCGGCCGCTGACCCCGGCGGAGATCCAGCAGGAGATCGGGGGCGGACTCGCGTACAACACGGTCCACACGATCCTCACCCGCCTGCACGACAAGGGGCTGGTGCTGCGGGACGCCGACGGTCGGCGCGGCGCGTACCGGGCGGCCAAGAACGCGGCCGAGCTGACCGCCGCGGCGATGCGCGAGGCCCTGGACCGGGGGCCGGACCCGATCGCCGCGCTGCGGCAGTTCGTGACCGGGCTGAGCGCCGAGGAGGAGCGGGCGCTGCGGGCGCTGCTCGCCGGGGGCGACGGGGGCACGTCGTAGGGGTGGAGCCGTCCGCCGGGTGCGGGCGCGTGGAGGCTGTCCGCGCAGTTCCCCGCGCCCCTCGGCCCGGTCGCGGCCGGACTCCCTGAGGGGCGCGGGCAACTGCGCGACCGATCACGCACCTCCCCCGCCCGGCAGCCGCACCCGCACCCCCGCGGCGGGCTCCCGGGCGCCGCACCGGGCCGCCGCTGCCGTCAGCCGCCGTTCGGCGCGCGGTGCGGCGGCTGTCCGGGGGCGGGACGGCGGATCACCGGCGGTACCGCGCGGACGGCGGGTTCGTCGGTGCCGATCGTCAGGGGCTCGCCGTGGTGGCTGAGCGTCAGCGGCGGCCCGTCCAGGAGTGCGTACGTCACCTTGTCCGCGCCGATGTCGACGCGCAGCCGCCGCCCGCGGAACTGGACGTTGAAGGCGAGGCGGCGCAGCCGCTCGGGCAGGCGGGGCGCGAACCGCAGCCGGTCGCCGTCGCGGCGCATGCCGCCGAAGCCCGCGACCAGCGCCATCCAGGTACCGGCGAGCGAGGCGATGTGCAGCCCGTCACGGGTGTTGTGCTCCAGGTCCTGGAGGTCCATCAGCGCGGCCTCGGTGGTGTAGGCGTAGGCGAGGTCCAGATGCCCGGTCCGGGCGGCGACGACGGCCTGGCAGCAGGCGGACAGGGAGGAGTCGCGGACGGTCAGCGGCTCGTAGTAGGCGAAGTTCCGGGCGATCTGCTCCTCGTCGTACTCCTGCTCGAACCAGTCGCCGCAGGTGTACATGGCCAGCACCAGGTCGGCCTGTTTGACGACCTGTTTGCGGTAGAGGTCGAAGTAGGGGAAGTGCAGCAGCAGCGGGTACTGGTCGGGGCGGGTACCGGCGAAGTCCCAGCGCTGGTAGCGGGTGAAGCCGGCGTGCTGTTCGTGGACACCGAGTTCGTCGTTGTAGGGGATGTGCATGGCGTCGGCGGCGTCCCGCCAGGCCGCGCTCTCCTCCTCGTCCACGCCGAGCCGCCGCGCCTCGCCCGGGTGGCGTTCCACGGCGTCGGCCGCGGCGCGCAGGTTCTGGCGGGCCATCAGGTTGGTGTACGTGTTGTCGTCGGCGACCGCGCTGTACTCGTCGGGGCCGGTGACGCCGTCGAGGTGGAAGACGCCGTGGCTGTCGTGGTGGCCGAGCGACCGCCACAGCCGGGCCGTCTCGACCAGCAGCTCCACGCCGGTCTCCCGTTCGAAGGCGGTGTCGCCGGTGGCCTCGACGTACCGGACGACCGCGTCGGCTATGCCGGCGTTGACGTGGAAGGCGGCGGTGCCGGCCGGCCAGTACGCGGAGCCCTCCGGGCCGGCGATGGTCCGCCAGGGGAACGCGGCCCCGGCGAGCCCGAGCTGGACCGCGCGTTCCCGGGCCTCGTCCAGGGTGTTGTACCGCCAGCGCAGCGCTTCGGCGACGGCCTGGGGCGCGGTGTGGGTGAGCACGGGCAGCACGAACATCTCGGTGTCCCAGAAGGCGTGCCCGTCGTAGCCGGATCCGGTCAGTCCCTTCGCCGGGATGGCGCGCTGCTCGGCGCGGGCCCCGGCCTGCAGCACGTGGAACAGCGCGAACCTGACGGCCTGCTGGATCTCCTCGTCGCCCTCCACCTCGACGTCGGCGCGGGCCCAGAAGTCGTCCAGGCAGGCCCGCTGGTCGGCGAGGAGTCCCTGCCAGCCGTCGTGTCCGGCGGCGGCGAGCGCGGCGTCGACCTGGTCGGCCATCGCGGGCAGCGACCGGGCGCCCGACCAGCCGTGCGCGACCAGTTTCTCCACCCGCAGCGTCTGCCCGGGCTCCAGCACGGAGGTGACGGTCAGCCGGGCGACGTCGATGCCGCTCTCGCTGCGGGTGGTGGTGCGTTCGGGGCCGGTGACGACGTGGTCGGCGGCCACGGCGACCCTGAGGCCGCTGCGCCGGGTGCGGTGCACGAGCCGCAGCCGGCCCTCGGAGGCGAAGCCGTCCTCCTGCTCCAGCGGCGACTTCAGCGCCTTCGCCGCGCGCGGGTCGCCGTCGGGGTCGGGCAGGCTCTCGTTGGCGACCAGTTCCGACTGGATGACCACCCGGCTGCGGCTGCCGACGGCCTCCACCTCGTAGGCCACGGCGGCCACCGCCCGCTGGGTCAGGGACACCAGCCGGGTGGAGCGCACCCGCACCGTCGAGCCGGCCGGGGAGGTCCACTCGCAGGTCCGCTCCAGCACCCCGCGGCGCAGGTCCAGGACGCGTTCATGGGCGACGAGCCGGCCGTAGCGCAG
Organism: Streptomyces tricolor; assembly: GCF_002155905.1. Lineage (GTDB taxonomy): Bacteria > Actinomycetota > Actinomycetes > Streptomycetales > Streptomycetaceae > Streptomyces > Streptomyces tricolor. The sequence goes on from NZ_MUMF01000221.1 coordinate 5,579, forward strand.
GTCGAACGGCTCGTCGTCCACGAGCAGCCGCAGGATCTTGCCGTTGGTGACGTTGATGACGGTCTGTCCGGACTCCGGGTAGCCGTAGCCGGCCTCCGCGTACGGCAGCGGGTGCACCTCGTGGACGCCGTTGAGGTAGCTGCCGGGCAGCCCGTGCGGTTCGCCCTCGTCGAGGTTGCCGCGCCAGCCGACGTGCCCGTTGGACAGGGCGAACACCGACTCGCTCTGGGCGAGGACGTCGAGATCGAGGGTGGTCTCCCGGACGGTCCACGGCTCGACGGCGTACGACCGGTCGGTGATCACTGCTTGCCTCCGAGTTCGGCGAGGTCCTGCACGACGATGTCGGCGCCGTGCGCGTACAGTGCGTCCCGCTGGCCCGTCCGGTCCACGCCGACGACATACCCGAAGCCTCCGGCGCGGCCCGCGTCCATGCCGGCCAGCGCGTCCTCGAAGACGGCCGCGCGGGACGCCTCGACGCCCAGGTCACGGGCGGCGGCGAGGAAGGTGTCGGGGCGCGGTTTGCCCGGCAGGTTCCGCTCGACGGCCACCACGCCGTCGATGCGTACGTCGAAGAAGTGCTCGGCGCCGACGGAGCGGAGCACGTCCCGGCAGTTGGCGCTGGAGGAGACGATGGCGGTGCGCAGGCCCGCGGCGCGGACCGCGGTCAGATAGCGCAGGGTGCCCTCGTAGGCCTCGACCCCGCCGGTGCGGATTCTCTCCAGCAGCAGCTCGTTCTTGCGGTTGCCCAGGCCGTGCACGGTGCGGGCGTCCGGCGGGTCACCGGGATCGCCCTCGGGCAGCTCGATGCCGCGCGAGGCGAGGAAGGCGCGGACGCCGTCGGCGCGGGGGCGGCCGTCGACGTACTCGTCGTAGTCGGCGACGGCGTCGAACGGCCGTCCCCGCTCGCCCTCGTAGTCGCGCAGGAAGGCGTCGAACGTCTCCTTCCAGGCCGCCGCGTGCACGACGGCCGTCTTGGTGACGACCCCGTCGAGGTCGAAGAGGCAGGCCTGGATGGTGTCGGGCAGACCGAGCTGAGTCATATCCGGACTGTTCCCCGTCCGGAGCGCTCCAGTGAGTGGCGCACACCACATGCCGTGCGGGCGGACGGTGACACACTTTCCGGTGTGCCGCTGACCTTCGACGACCTCCTCGCCCGTGCCCGCGCCCTGCCGCACGGCGGCCGGCGCGCCCTGCTCGGGATCGCGGGCAGCCCCGGTGCGGGCAAGACGACCCTGGCCGAGCGTCTGGTGGACGCCCTGAACGGCGACGGGCCGCCGTGGGCGGCGCATGTACCCATGGACGGCTTCCACCTCGCCGACGCCGAACTGGACCGGCTGGGCCGCCGGGACCGCAAGGGCGCGCCGGACACCTTCGACCCGGGCGGGTACGCGGCGCTGTTGCGGCGGCTGCGCGAGGAGACCGACGAAGTGGTGTACGCGCCGGGGTTCGAGCGGGTGCTGGAGCAGCCGCTCGCGGGCGCGCTGCCGGTGCCGCCGCAGGTCCGGCTGGTGGTGACCGAGGGCAACTACCTGCTGCTGCGGGAGGGTTCGTGGGCGCGGGTGCGACCGTGCCTGGACGAGGTGTGGTTCTGCGAGATCGACGAGGCGGAGCGGATCCGCCGACTGGTGGCCCGGCACGAGGAGTTCGGCAAGGAGCACACGGCGGCCGTGGCCTGGGTGCTGGGCACCGACCAGCGCAACGCCGACCTGGTGGCGTCGACCCGGGAGCGGGCGGACCTGGTGGTCCCGGCCGGCGCGCTGCCCGCTCCGCCGCTCGGGGAGCGGTGACGCGCGGGGTGCGGTGACGGGCGGGGTGCGGTGACGGGCGTTCGTATCCGGGCGCCGGGTGGTTCGACGGTGCCGGCGGTTCGACGGTTCGGCGGTGCTGGCGCTGCGGTTCCGTGGTATCGGCGCTGCCGCTGGAGGACGCACGGCCGCCCGCCGCGGGCGGCACGCCGCCGGCGCCCGGCGCGCCCCGGCCGGCCGGGCGGTTCGAGCGGACCGGGGTGAACCGCGCGGGGCTGCGGGCCGTACCCGTGGACACGGCAGAAGGTCTGTCGGTACGACTCGTGCGGCGGTGACGGCCGCGGCGGCGGGAGCGGTGCCACAGTAGGGCCCATGATCCGGTCCCCGAGCCCTCCCGCCGCCCGGCCGGTGCCGCCGCGGGGCGGATGATGGCGCACGAACAGCACCCGGTCCTCGCACCCGAGGCTCCGGCGGGGCCGCCGCGGCAGCTCCCGGCCGGCCGGTACCCGCGGCTGCGCCGGCTCCGGCGGTGGCTGCCGCCGCTCCTGGTCGTCCTGCTGCTGGGGCAGATGGCCGCGGCGATGGTCACCACGGCCGTCCGGCAGACCCCCACCATCGACGAACCGGTGTACGTCGCGACGGCCACCGACTATCTGCGCGAGCACCGGCTGCGCTACAACCCCGAGCACCCGCCGCTCGGAAAGCTGCTGATCGCGGCGGGGGTGGCGGTGGCGGACCCGCGCTACGACCCGTCGTACCCGGGCAGCCAGGGCGAGGTGGGCCGGCATCTGCTGTACGCCTCCGGCAACGACCCCTGGCGGCTGATGCTGTGGGCGCGGCTGCCGGTGATCGCGCTGACGCTGCTGTGCGGACTGGTCGTGTTCGCGTTCGCCCGGGACCTGGCGGGCACCCTGGGCGGACTGGCCGCGCTCGCCCTGTACGCCTTCTCCCCCGACGTGCTCGCGCACGGCTCGCTGGCCACCCTGGACCTGCCGGCGGCCGGCTTCGTCGTGACGTCGGCCTGGCTCGTCCGGCGGGCCCGGCGCCGCCCCGCCCGGTATCTGCCCCTCGCGGGCGCGGCGCTGGGCGCCGCCGTGGCGACCAAGATGAGCACGCTGCCGGCGGTACCGGTGCTGATGGCCCTGGCGGCGGTCTCCGTCATGGCCGCGCGGCGGTCCGGTACGGCCGCACCAGGGACGGGCGGGGTCCGGCGGCAGCGGCTCGCGGCCTTCCGGGCCGCCCGGGCGGGCGTCCGCCGGCTCGCGCAGCGGCGGGCGGTGGCGGCGCTCGGGGGCGCGGTCGTGGTGGCCGTCATGGCGGTCGTCGTGGTGTGGGCCGCGTATCTCGCCGTCGATCCGCGGCTGCGGTTCGTGCCCGCCGAGCCGGTGCCGGCCGTGCACGGGCTGCGGGGGAGGCTGGTGGAGGCGCTGCCGGTGCCGCCGGCGTACCGGGCGGGGATGCGGGTGCAGTTCGGGCTGGAGGAGCAGCCGTGGGAGGGGTTTCTGTTCGGGCGTCTGTACACCGGTTCGCTCTGGTACTACCTGCCGGCCGCGCTGCTGGTGAAGACCCCGCTCGGGCTGCTGGCGCTGGGCGCGGCCGGTGCCGTCGCGGTCGTGGCGCGGCGCCGGCTGCGGCCCGCGGCGCCGTATCTGCTGCTGCCGCCTGCGGTGCTGCTGGCGGCGGCGATGACGGGATCGCGGGACTTCGGCACCCGGTACGCGCTGTTCGTCCCGGTGTTCCTCGCGGTGGCCGCGGCGTGCCTGCGCGCGCTGCGGTGGCGGTGGGGCGGGCTGGTCACCGGCGCGCTGGTGCTGTGCGCGGCGGTGAGTTCGGTGCGGACGTTCCCGTACTACCTGCCGTACGCGAACGAGGCGTTCGGCGGGCCGGCGCGCACCCACCTGCTGCTGCACGACTCGAACGTGGACTGGGGACAGGACCTGGGCCGGCTCGCCGACCGGTTGCGGGAGCGGTACCCCGGCGAGCGGGTGTGGCTGGTGTACAAGGGCAGCGGGGTGCCGTCGTACTACGGCATCCGCGCCGCCGATCCGCGCACAGTGCCGCCGGACCGGGTGCACGGGCTGCTGGTGGTGTCGGACTCCGCCGTCGCCAAGGCGCGCGGACGGCTCGCCGAACTGATCGCGAGCAGCCGGCCCGTCGACACGGTCGGCCATTCCATCAGCCTGTACCGGCGCTGATCGTGGTGCCTCAACCCCCTGGTCACGGCGGTCGGTGAGCTATGTTGAGTGCTCGTGGCAGACAAAGGAAGCCGACCGGTGCCCTCGCCGCAGCAGGCACGCGCACAGGCATCAGCGATCACGTCGGGCAAGACGGGGCCCGAGGCCGAGGCCGCCCCGACCTCCCGGCTGCGGGAACTCTTCGACGGCCCGCGTCTGTCGCCGGGGCAGCGGCGCATCGCCCAGTACCTGATCGAGCACATCACCGAGGCCGCGTTCCTGTCGATCACCGAGCTGGCCGACCGGGTGGGAGTCAGCCAGCCCTCGGTCACCCGTTTCGCCGCCGCCGTCGGCTTCAGCGGCTACCCGGCGCTGCGCGAGAAGCTCCAGTCGATCGCGCTGAGCAGCCTGGCCGGCGGACCGGGCGAGGAGAACCGGGCCAACGAGTTGCAGGCGGCCGTCGACGCCGAGATCGCGAACCTGGAGAACCTGCGGCGCGACTTCGCCGACCCCGACCGGGTCATCCACGTCGGCCGCGAGCTGTCCCGCTCCACCCCGCTGACCGTGCTGGGCCTGCGTATCTCGGTCTCGCTCGCCGAGTACTTCGGCTACGCCGCCCGCCGCATCCACCCGGACGTGCGGCTGGTGACCCGCGGCGGCAGCGTGGCCTACGACGCGCTGCTGCAGTCCCGCGAGGCGGGCGGCAGCTGGGTGCTGGCCTTCGCCATGCCCCGGCACTCCCAGGAGACGCTCCAGGCGGTGCGGGTGGCGCGCGGCGCGGGTCTGAAGGTCGCGCTGGTGACCGACCTGGCGCTCGGACCGCTGGCCGACGAGGCGGACATCACCTTCGCCACCGGCACCGGTTCCCGGCTGGTGTTCGACTCCTACGCCGCGGCCGGTGTGCTGGCCGCGGCGCTGCTGCAGGCCATGACGGACGCCGATCCGGAGCGCACCCAGGCCCGGCTGGAGAAGTACGAACAGCTCTCCGAGCAGCACCAGTTCTTCCTCAAGGACTGACCCCTGGCCTCCTTCGCGGACCATGCCGCGGCGCGGGCGGCCGATCCTTCCGCCCGCGCCGGGCATCCGTGAAGATCTTGCGGTCTCACACCCCCTGGACGGGGATGATTCACCGCATATCGCGCATGAATGTTTTCATGCGTCTTGCAAACCTCTCGGTATATATAAATACTGCTCGGCGGACGCACCCCTCACACACCGCCCCGAGAAAGCCGACGGACCGCCCATGCGCACGCACCACCGCACGCAGCGCCGGTTCCCCGCGCCCGGGGCTCCCGCACGGACACTCCGCGCCGCCGACCCCTACCCACGTCGGCATCCGGGGTGTACCGGGGCGCGTCGTCTGCGCGACGCGCCCGTGGCGGCCCCGGTCATCCCCTAGGCCGGGGCCGCCCCGAACCCGTCGATCTCCCCACGACGCCGCACACCGGAAGCGATGATCATGCCCCTGACCAGCACGCGCATCAGCCCCGACTGGCCCTGTCAGGTCAAGACGCCGGGCTCGTACGACTGGGAGCGCTCGGCGGCCAAGTGGCTGCGCGACCTGATCCCCGCGCGCTACGCCAGCTATCCGGCGCTCATCCGGCACCCGATCCTGCTCGCCCGGCACGCGCAGATCCAGGTACAGCAGGAGATCCGGGTCGCGCGGACCGCCCTGCAGACCGCGCGTGCCGAACTGCCGGTGCTCGGTCTGCCCGAATCGGTGATCGAGCACACGATCAAGCTGTACGCGGCGGAGGTCCTGCAACTGCAGCACATCGCGCGCAGCGTGCGCGCGGTCAGCGAGGCCCTGGCCGGTCGCGGCACCGGTCGCTGACCCTCTCCGACCTGCACCGATCCCCCGACGGGGAGCTTGTCGGACGGTCATATGAGTCCGGACCCGGCAGACGAGTGATCGAGCGGGCCCAGGTGTGCAATGCTCAACGCGTGACGAGCGAGCCTCTGCCTCCGGTGGATCCCGGCACCAACGCCGACCTGGCGGCGCTGGTGAAGGTCGTGGCCCGGCAGCGCGCGGAGATGGCACGGCTGCGGGACCTGGCGGCGACCTCGGCGGTCCTGGAGCGGGCCAAGGGCGTGCTGATGGCCGTCACCGGCTGTACGCCGAGCGCGGCCCACGAGGAACTGGCCCGGCGCGCCCGGGACGGCAACCGCACCCTCCTCGAACAGTGCTGGCTCACCCTGGGCACCCTGCCGCCCGGACAGGAGCCCGCCGGCCCGCCGGCACCACCGCCCGCCGTAGGCTCCGGCGGGAGCGCGCCCGCCGGCAGCACGGACCTGGCGGAGGTGCTGGGCCGCGTCGGCCGTGACCTGGTGCGGGTCGGCTCGCCGCACGAACTGGCCGGCCGCCTGCTGGACCACCTGGCTCCCCAGGCGGGCGCCGACGCGGTGATGCTGTACGAGCGGCTGCCCGAGGGCGGGCTGAGGCTCATCGGGTACGCCGGGCTCGACCCGACCCTGGCCGCCCAGTGGCGCCAGGTCCCCCCGCTGGCCGGCATCCCCGCGCTGGACGCCCTGCGGTCCGGGGAGCCCTGCTGGCTGGAGGACATCGCCACGGACCGCACCCGGTACCTGCTCATCGGAGACCCCCCGGAGCGGTGGCTGAGCCGGGCCTGGCTGCCCATGCCGGCCGGGGACGCCTCACACGTCGCCCTCGGGGTGCTGCGCCGGCGCAGCGGGCCGTTCGAGCCGCGCGAGCGGGAGCTGCTGCGGGCCGCCGCCCGGCTGTGCGCGGGCCGGCTGCGGGCCTTCGACGACCCTCCGGCCGGCGCACCCGGGGGCGTCGCCCAGACCGTGCAGGCGCTGTTCGACGCACTGCCGGGCGCGGCCATCCTGCTGAGCCCGCTGCGCTCCCCCACCGGCGAGGTGGAGGACTACCGCATCGACGCCGCCACCCCGGAGGCGGTCGACGTGTTCGGCCGGACCGGCCGGGACATGGTCGGCAGGCACATCCTGGAGAGCTACCCGTCGGTCGCGGGCGAACCGCTGTGGCAGGGCTACCTGCAGGCCCTCGAAACCGGAGTCCCCTTCGAGGGCGAGCCGTTCGCCTACCAGGACGTGGTCGGCGAGATGCCCGTGACCGCCACCTACACGGTGCGGGCGGCCCCGCTGGGCGAGGGCCTGGTGGTGACCTGGCTGCGGCACGCCCCGATGGACCGGCAGGAGCAGCGCCTCGCCGATGTGCAACGGCTCGGCAACCTCGGCTGGGCGAACTGGAACCTGATCACCCAGGAGACGTCCTGGGCCACGCAGACGTACGCCGTGCTCGGCCTGACTCCCGGACAGGAGCCGGTACGGCTGGAGGGGCTGCCCGGTCTGGCCCTCCCGGAGGACACCGGGTCGCTGGCCCACGCGATCGACGAACTCGTCTCCCAGGGCCGGCCGTTCGACGTGCCGTTCCGGATCGAGACGCCCGCGGGCGTCCGGCATCTGCGGATGGTCGCGGAGGCCGTGACGGCGCCCGACGGCACCCCGGTCGAGGTGCACGGCTTCGTCCAGGACCTCACCGCGCAGCGCAGCGCGGAACTCGCGCTGGTCGAGAGCGAACGCGCGATGCTGCTGCAACGCGGCATCCTCCAGGCCGAGCGGGCCCTGGCGGCCCGGCTGCAGCACGCCCTGCTGCCGCTGCCCAGCAAGCCGGTGCGGCTGGCCGGGCTGCGCGTCGAGGTCGCCTACCTGCCCGCGCAGTCCGGCATCCACGTCGGCGGCGACTGGTTCAGCGCCATCGAACTGCCCGACTCCGACGCGCTGTTCGTGGTCGGCGACGTGGCGGGCCACGGCATCGACGCCGTGGCCACCATGGCCCAGCTCAGATTCACCGCGAAGGGCATGGTCAGCACCGGCTCCTCGCTCACCGGGGCGCTGGCGCGGCTCAACCAGCTGCTGCTGCACTCCCGCGACAGCCAGATCACCGCCACCATGGTGCTGGCCCGCTACGACCCCGACCGGCAGGTCCTGGCCTGGGCGCAGGCCGGACACCCGCCGCCGCTGCTGGTGCGCCGGGGCGAGGTCCGCTTCCTCGACCGGCCCGGCGGCATGCTGCTCGGCGCGATGGCCGCCCCCGCCTTCGAATCGCTGGACCTGCGGCTGGAACCCGGGGACCGGCTGCTGCTCTACACCGACGGCCTGGTCGA
>NZ_MUMF01000221.1:13731-13879 GCF_002155905.1 Streptomyces tricolor
GGCGGACGGCTGACGGCGCGGCCCGCTTGCTCCAAGGGCTCGGTCCCGCAGGCGCGCCTCGGTGGAGGAGGCGGCCCGTCCACGGGGTGACCCCGGTCCCCGAGGCGGCTCGTCCCCGAGGCGGGCTCAGTCCACGGGGTGGCCGGCG
>NZ_MUMF01000222.1:0-15658 GCF_002155905.1 Streptomyces tricolor
GTGGGTGAGCCGTCTGGGTCCGCCCCGCGGTCTTCGGCGGGACCGGTGGGTGAGCCGTCTGGTTCCGCCCCGCGGTCTTCGGCGCGATCCGTGGGTGAGCCGTCTGGGTCCGGTCCGCGGTCTTCGGCACGATCGGCTGCGGGAGCAGCCGAGCCCGGCCCTTGGTTCCCGGCGGCATCGGAGGGCGCGTCGTCCGGGCCCGGCCCGCGCCCTGCGGGGCCGTCGGCCGATGCGGTCCCCGAACCCCCTTTGCGGCCCACGGCACCGTCCGTCGACGCCTCACCTGAACCCCCTCTGCGGCCTACGGGACCCTCCGTCGATCCCTCACCTGAACCCTCTCTGCGGCCCACGGCACCGTCCGTCGATCCCTCACCCGAACCCTCTCTGCGGCCCACGGCACCGTCCGTCGCCCCCTCACCCGAACCCCCTCTCCGGCCCACGGCGCCGTCCGCCGTTCCGCGGTGCGAGTCCCGTCCGTGGTCTGCGGAGCCGTCGGCCGATGGCGGCCCCGCAGGGCAGCGGGTGAGGGAGGGAGGCCGGTCCGACGGCTCGGTGGCTGTCGGGGCGGCCGGTGTCGGGCGGCGAGACACCCGCCCCGTGCCCCCAGCTGAAGCATGCCCGCGCAAGGACCCCCGACATGTCTGACGAACTCGACCTTCTCCGCCGGGCCAACCCGGTCCCCGCGGACGGCCCGCACTTCGGTGACGGCCCGCTGGATCACCGTGCCGAGCGGCGGCTGGAGCGGCTGCTGGCCCAGGACCGGCCGGTGCGCCGCGCGCCCCGCGCCCGGCTGCTGTGGGGCCTGGCCGCCGGCGGTGTCGTCGTGGTGACCGCGCTCGCCGCGCTGCTCGGCGGGCCCAACAGCCGGCCCGCCCTCGCCGCGCCCCGGCCGCTGACCGTCCACGCCCACTCCACGCCCGTACCGCTGACGGAACTGGCCGAACTGGCCGCGGCTGCCGCCGCCGACGGCTCCCCACGGCTGCGCCGCGGCACGCACGTGCAGTCGTGGAGCCTCGGCCTGGCCGACGGCACACCGCCCGTCACCCTCCCCGAGGAGCGGGTCGTACGCTGGCACGCGGACGACAGCCGTACCGAACTGGTCGTGGCGACCGACCCGCGCCACCCCGGCCGCCCGGTCCTCACCGACGCGGGCGGCGAGCCCCGCACGGTGGCCGACGGCCACGTCCTCAGCCGGACCACCTACCCGCCGAGCTGGAGCGACGCCCCGCCCGAGGCACCCCCGCCGCACACCCCGGCGGCCCTGCGCGCCTACCTCGCCGAAACCGCCCGCACCGACTCCCTGGACACCCCGGAACTCCTGGACGCCGTCAGGGAGTTGCTGGACCACTGGATGCTCGGGGCCCGCGAGTCGGCGGCCCTGGTGCGGGTCCTCGCGGACGCCGAGGGGCTGCGGCCCGCGGGGCAGGTGACGGACCGCCTCGGCCGCCCGGGGCAGGCGTACGTGTACGCGGGCGAGGGCGGCCGGCGGATGCTGATCCTCGATCCGCGCACCGGTGCCGTCCTCGGTCTGGAGACGACCTTCGGACAGGACGCCCCCGAGTACGGTGTGCACGCCGGGGACGTCATGGAGTACAGCGCCTGGATGCGCTGACCTCCCGCCCCCGCGCCCCTTACGCCCCGAGCTGCCGGGCGGCGGCCGTCACGGTCTGCTCCAGCAGCGTGGCGATCGTCATCGGACCGACGCCGCCCGGCACCGGGGTGATCAGCGAGGCCCGCTCCACGGCCGAGTCGAAGTCCACGTCGCCGACGTTCCCCGGGTTGTAGCCCGCGTCGACGACCACCGCGCCCGGCTTGATGTCCTGCCCGCGGATCAGCCGCGGCCGGCCGACCGCCGCCACGACGATGTCGGCCTCGCGGACCGCCGCCGACAGGTCCCGGGTGCGCGAGTGGCAGTACGTCACCGTCGCGTCCCGTGCCAGCAGCAGCATGCCCACCGGCTTGCCGAGGATCGCGCTGCGGCCCACCACCACGGCCCGCTTCCCGGCCGGGTCCACGCCGTACTCGTCCAGCAGCCGCAGAATGCCGCCGGGGGTGCAGGAGACGAAGCCCGGCAGTCCGAAGCTCATCGTGGCGAACGACGCGAAGGTGACGCCGTCCACGTCCTTCTCGGGCGCGATCGCCTCGAACGCCGCCCGCTCGTCCACGTGGTCGCCCACCGGGTGCTGGAGCAGAATCCCGTGCACGCCGGGGTCCGCCGACAACTCCCGCAGCGTACCGACGAGTTCGGCGGTCGTGGTGGCCGCGGGCAGGGCCACGTGCCGGGACTCGATGCCGGCCTTGCGGCACCGGTTCTGCTTCATGCGGACGTACGTCACGGACGCCGGGTCCTCGCCGACCAGCACGGTCGCGAGACAGGGCGCGGTACCGGTGCGCTCGGTGAGGACGGCGGCCCGCTGCGCGGTGTCCTCGACGATGCGGCGGGCGAGCGCGGTGCCGTCCATCAGACGGGCCTGGGTCATGCTGCACACTCCTGAGCTGGATCGACTCTCCTCGCCCAGGCGCGCGGCAACCACCACGGACCGCTCCCCGGTGGTGCTCCACCTCAGCGCCAGTCACGGCCCGCGTACAGCGTAACCGAGCGTGCGTACGACCTTCCCACCCCGACCCTGCACCCGGCCCCGGGCGCGGACGCAGCCGCGCCGCCCGCGCCCGGCCGGGCCTACTCGTCCCAGGCCTGGATGATGAGCTGGTCGGCGATCTTGCCGTCCCGCAGGGTGACCATCGACTCGGCGAGGACCCGGGTGCCGTCCGCGTACTCGCAGGACTCGCTGTAGGCGGCGCGGTCGCCCTGCACGACGCACTGGTCCAGCTTGTGCGTCATGTCGCGGCTGTAGATGTCGTCCAGCAACTCGGCGATCTGGCCCCGGCCGTGCAGGACCGTGGGGTGACTGGGCTGGTTGTCGCGGTCGACGATGCGGATCTCCGCGTCGTCCGTGTAGAGCGACAGCAGGTTGTTGCCGGTGTTGCCCTCGATGGCCCGGCGCAGTGTCTCGGTGTCGAAAGCGGACCCCGCCGCGGTACCCATGGTGACCTCCTTCAGGCGCCCGCGGCCCGGCCAGGAGCGGGCCGCACGGACCCCTTCTCCGAGACTCCTCCGCCCCGGCGGACACGGCAAGCGCAGCCGCCGTGCTCCGCCTCACGGGTGAGGGCGGTCCGCCGCCCGTGTCCGGCCGGGGCCCGCGGCCGTTGCTGAGGGCATGATCTCAACACGACGTATCGTCGCCGCCGTCGGACTGGCCGCCGGGGTCGCCGGCCTCGCCGTACCGCAGGCGCACGCGGCGGACACCGGCGCACCGCTCGTCGGGCGGCTCGGCGCGCTGAGCACGCTGGACACCCTCACCGCCGGTGACATCCCCGCACCGCACCGGGACCGCGTCCCGCGGGTCAGCCAGCAGCTGCAGGAGCTGAAGCACCTGCGCGAGCTGAACCAGCTGAACCAGCTGGAGCAGGTCCTCGCCCCCGCGGCGCCCGTCCTCGGTCTGGCCTCCGGCATCCACTGACCGCGCCTCCCGCGCCGAGGGCCGTCCCCGCCGGGGGCGGCCCTCGGCGCTGTGCGGTGGCGGAAAGATCCACGATCACCCACCTGGTCCGTCCCGCTACCGATCGGTCGCGCGTAGGGTCGGCGGAGAAGGCAATCGAAGGAAGGGGCCAGACGATGGCGCAGGAAGTACGCGGCGTGATCGCACCGGGCAAGAACGAGCCCGTACGGGTCGAGACGATCGTGGTGCCGGACCCGGGACCCGGCGAAGCCGTCGTACGCGTCCAGGCCTGCGGGGTCTGTCACACCGACCTGCACTACAAACAGGGCGGTATTTCGGACGACTTCCCCTTCCTGCTCGGCCACGAGGCCGCCGGTGTCGTGGAGTCGGTCGGCGAGGGCGTCACCGACGTCGCACCGGGTGACTTCGTCGTCCTCAACTGGCGTGCGGTGTGCGGGCAGTGCCGGGCCTGTCTGCGCGGCCGGCCCTGGTACTGCTTCGACACCCACAACGCCCGGCAGAAGATGACCCTCGCCGATACCGGCCAGGAGCTGTCCCCGGCCCTCGGGATCGGCGCGTTCGCCGAGAAGACGCTCGTCGCGGCCGGCCAGTGCACCAAGGTCGACCCGGCCGTCTCCCCGGCGGTCGCGGGCCTCCTCGGCTGCGGGGTGATGGCGGGCATCGGCGCCGCGATCAACACGGGGAACGTCGGCCGGGGCGACGCGGTCGCCGTCATCGGCTGCGGCGGCGTCGGCGGCGCGGCGATCGCCGGATCGAACCTGGCCGGCGCGGCGAAGATCATCGCCGTGGACATCGACGACCGCAAACTGGAACAGGCCCGCACGCTGGGCGCCACCCACACCGTCAACTCCAAGGAGACCGACCCGGTCGCGGCGATCCGGGAGCTGACCGGCGGCTTCGGCGCCGACGTCGTCATCGAGGCCGTCGGCCGCCCGGAGACCTACCAGCAGGCCTTCTACGCCCGCGACCTCGCCGGCACCGTCGTCCTCGTCGGCGTCCCCACGCCCGAGATGAAGCTCGAACTGCCGCTGCTGGACGTCTTCGGCCGCGGCGGCGCCCTGAAGTCGAGCTGGTACGGCGACTGCCTGCCCACCCGGGACTTCCCGATGCTGATCGACCTCCACCTGCAAGGCCGCCTGCCGCTGGACGCGTTCGTCACCGAGACCGTCCAGCTGGACCAGGTGGAGCAGGCGTTCGAGCGGATGCACCACGGTGACGTGCTGCGCTCGGTGGTGGTGCTGTGATGACCGCGCGCATCGAACGCCTCGTCACCTCCGGCCAGTTCACCCTCGACGGCGGCACCTGGGACGTCGAGAACAACGTGTGGATCGTCGGCGACGACCGGGAGGTGATCGTCATCGACGCCGCCCACGACGCCGAGGCCATCGCCCGCGCCGTCGCCGGCCGGCGCCTGACCGCCATCGTGTGCACCCACGCCCACAACGACCACGTCAGCGCCGCACCGGAACTCGCCGACCTGACCGGTGCCACCATCTGGCTGCACCCCGACGACCTGCCGCTGTGGAAGCAGACCCACCCGCACCGCGACCCCGACCGGCATCTCCTCGACGGCCAGGTCATCGAGGCCGCCGGCGCCGACCTCACCGTCCTGCACACCCCCGGCCACGCCCCCGGCGCCGTCTGCCTGTACGACCCCGGCCTCGGCACCGTCTTCACCGGCGACACCCTCTTCCAGGGCGGCCCCGGTGCCACCGGACGCTCCTACTCCCACTTCCCGACCATCATCGACTCCATCCGCGACCGCCTGCTCACCCTGCCGCCGGAGACCAAGGTCCTCACCGGCCACGGCGACTCCACCACCATCGGCGCCGAAGCCCCCCATCTGGAGGAGTGGATCGCCCGCGGCCACTGAGCCGGACACCGGGGGGCGCGACACGAGACTTCGCGCGTAAAACCCGACAGAAGATGTCCGGCTTCCCGAGGACAGTGAGGGACGACAGCAGTCGCACCACACGGGAGTCAGGACATGTCAGGACCGCTGGAAGGCAAGGTGGCGCTGGTCGCCGGGGCGACCCGGGGTGCCGGCCGGGGCATCGCCGTGGAACTCGGCGCGGCCGGCGCCACCGTCTACGTCACCGGCCGCAGCACCCGCGCCCACCGCTCCGAGTACGACCGCCCGGAGACCATCGAGGACACCGCCGACCTCGTCACCGCGGCCGGCGGCCAGGGCATCGCCGTACCCGCCGACCACCTGGACCCCTCCGCCGTACGGCAGTTGGTGGGCCGCATCGCGGACGAGCAAGGACGCCTCGACGTCCTCGTCAACGACATCTGGGGCGGCGAGAAGCTCTTCGAGTGGGACACCCCCGTGTGGGAGCACGACCTCGACAACGGGCTCCGGCTGCTCCGCCTCGCCGTCGAGACCCACGCCGTCACCAGCCACTGCGCGCTGCCGCTGCTGCTGCGCCGGCCCGGCGGCCTGGTCGTGGAGGTCACCGACGGCACCGCCGAGTACAACCGCGACACCTACCGCGTGAACTTCTTCTACGACCTCGCCAAGGCGTCCGTGCTGCGCATGGCCTTCGCCCTCGGCCACGAAATCGGCCCGCGCGGCGCGACGGCCGTGGCCCTGACCCCCGGCTGGATGCGCTCGGAGATCATGCTGGAGGCGTACGGCGTCCGTGAGGAGAACTGGCGGGACGCCCTGGCCCGCGAACCCCACTTCGCCATCTCCGAGACCCCGCGGTTCACCGGCCGGGCCGTCGCAGCCCTGGCCGCCGACCCCGACGTGGCCCGGTTCAACGGCAGCTCGCTCTCCAGCGGCGGCCTCGCCCGGGAGTACGGCTTCACCGACCTCGACGGCAGCCGGCCGGACGCCTGGCGGTACCTGGTCGAGGTGCAGGACGCGGGCAAGCCGGCGGACGCCACCGGATACCGGTGAAACCCGGCGCCGTACCGGTGAATCGGCGCCCGGGGCGCCGTACCGTCGGCGCATGACTGATCCGACCCGCTTCGCAGAGCACGCAGTCCTGGTCACCGGCGGCGCCCGCGGCATCGGCGCGGCCGTCGCCCGGCGGCTCGCCGAGGAAGGCGGCCGGGTCCTGGTGACCGACCGGGACCTGCCCGAGGCAGAGCGGACCGCCGCCGGCCTTCGCCGGCAGGGCCTGGCCGCCGAGGCGTTCACCTGCGACGTCGCCGACCGCACCGCCGTCGAGGCGGCCGTCGCCCGCGCCGTCGCCGCCTTCGGTGCGCTGGACGTGCTGGTCAACTGCGCCGCCCACTGCACCCCGGACACCCCGCTCTTCGAGGAGGACCCCGACGACGCCTGGGCGCGTGACCTCGACATCACCCTCACCGGCGCGCACCGCTGCTGCCGGGCCGCGCTGCCGCACCTCGCCGCCTCCGGCCGCGGGGCGATCGTGAGCATCGGCTCCGTCAACGGACTGCACGACTTCGGCAACCACGCCTACAGCGCCGCCAAGGCCGGCCTCGGCTCGCTCACGCGGACCCTCGCCGGGCACGCGGCGGCCCGCGGTGTCCGGGTCAACCTCGTGGTGCCGGGGACGGTCCGCACCTCCGCGTGGGAAGGCCGCGACGACGACCTCGAAGCCGTCCGCTCCCTGTACCCGCTCGGCCGCGTCGGCGAGCCGGAGGACATCGCCGCCGCGGTCGCCTTCCTCGCCTCCCGCGACGCCGCCTGGATCACCGGTACCACCCTGGTGGTGGACGGCGGCCTCACCGCCGTCCACACCGGCTTCCGCGCGGCTGTACGACGCTCCGGACGCGCCTGAGCCTCAGCCCGAGGCCGCCGCCAGCACCCGCAGCACCCGCTCGGTGTCGGCCTCGGTGGTGCGCCAGTTGCTGAACGCCGCGCGCAGTCCGGGCACCCCGCCGAACTCCGTCGGCGTCACATACGCCTCTCCGGACGCGGCGACCGCCCGGGCCAGCGCGGCCACCCGCTCCCGCGACGGGTCCGCGGCGAGCGTGAAGCAGACCACGTTGAGCCGGACCGGAGCCAGCAGCCGCAGCCCCGGCAGCGCCTCGATGCCCGCGCCGAGCCGGCGGGCCAGGGCCACGCTGCGCTCCACGATCTCCCGGTGCCCCGCCCGCCCGTACGCCACCAGCGAGAACCAGGCCGGCAGCGCCCGCAGCCGGCGCGAGTTCTCCGGCGTCAGATGCAGGAACTCCGGCTCGTCCTCGGGCAGACCGAGATACGCGGACGCGTTGTGGAACACCGCCACCTGCAGATCGCGCCGCCGGGTGAACTGGACGGCCGCGTCATAGGGGACGTTGAGCCACTTGTGCAGGTCCACGCAGACCGAGTCGGCCGCGTCCAGCCCGTCGACGAGCGCGGCGTGCCGTGGGGAGAGCGCGGCGAAGGCGCCGAACGCCGCGTCCACGTGCAGCCAGAAGCCGTACCGCTCCTTCAATGCCGCGATGGCCCGCAGATCGTCGAAGTCGACGGTGTTCACGGTGCCCGCGTTCGCGACCACGAGCACCGGCCGGCCGGCCCGCTCGGCCAGCGCCGCCTCCAGCGCGGCCACGTCGACGGCCTCCCGGCCACCGGGCAGCAGGGGCACCCGCCGCAGCCGGTCCCGGCCCAGGCCCAGCATCGACATCGCCTTCGCGATGCTGGAGTGGGGGCTGCCCGAGAGCACGTCGAGCGGGCCCAGCGCGGCGGCGCCCGCCCGGGAGACGTCCACGCCCAGCCGCTCCCCGGCCCACTCCCGGCCGATCGCCAGCCCCACCGTGTTCGACATCGTCGCGCCCGTCACGAACGCCCCGCTGTGCGCCTCGCCCAGCCCGAACAGCTCGCGCAGCCACGCCACCGTCTCCCGCTCCAGCTCCTGCGCCCAGGAGCCGCCCGCCCCGCACAGGTTCTGGTCGAACGCCGCCGTCAGCCAGTCCCCGGCGACGGCCGCGGGCGTCGCGCCGCCGGTGACGAGGCCGAGGTAGCGCGGGCCGGCGGAGCCGGAGAAACCGGGCGCCCACCGCTCGGCGAACCGGGCCAGGGCGCCGTCGCCGCCCACGCCCCCGTCGGGGAGAGGGGCCCGCCCGGGCGCCCGGCCGGGCGCGGCGACCGGCCGCTCGGCCAGTCCCGCCACCTCCCGGACGGCGAGGTCGCGGGCGGCCTGCAGCAGTTCGGGGAGCCGGGACAGATCACCGGCGAGGGTACGGTGCATGCGCCGCAGCGTAGACCGCACCGCCCGCGGCCGGGCCGCAGCGGGTGTGTGACCGCGCACAGTGCCGTACGGCCTGAAGTTCACCGTTTCGTCACAGCCTGACCGGAACCACAACCCTTCCGTGTCCCGCCGGGTCTAGTAGTCCGACACCGCGGGAATCGCGCTGAGGAGCACCGGGGAGGCCCGGGCGAACGAACGGAACACCGGGAAGGGGAGGCCGCCATGGGGGTCATACGCAGACGAGGCGTGGTCGCACTGGGCGTGACGGGACTGGTGGCGCCGCTCGCGCTCGCCCTGACCGCGACGCCGGCCCAGGCCGCGAGCTGCACCACGCGGACGGGGCCGTACCAGAAGCAGGTGGAGAAGTTCCTGGGCCGGCCGGTCGACGGCAAGCAGTCCGTCACCGACTGCAAGGCCGTCCAGGCCTTCCAGACCAAGCACGGCATCACGCCCAGCATCGGCTACGCCGGACCCGTCACCTGGGGCGTGATGGACCTGATGAACAAGCAGAAGGCCGTCGGGAACAAGCCGAACAAGGACGGCAAGTGCCCGGTGAACAAGGGCCGGATCGCCTGCGTGAACCTCACGCTCCAGCTCAGCTGGATCCAGGACGGCAACCGGCTCGTCCACGGCCCGGTGCCGGTGCGCACCGGACGCGACGGCTACGAGACCCGCACCGGCCTGAAGAAGATCTACTGGCGGCACATCGACCACGTCTCGACCATCTACAACGTGCCGATGCCCTACAGCCAGTTCTTCGACGGCGGCCAGGCCTTCCACTCGGTCGGCCTGAGCGTGTGGAACCCGCCGGGCTCGCACGGCTGCGTCAACATGACCACGAAGGACGCCAAGAAGTACTGGTCGCTGCTGAAGAACGGCGACGACGTCTTCGTGTACGGCCGCAAGCCGGGCACCTGAGCCCGCGGCGGTCCCGTCACGCCCCGGGGGCGTCCCCGGAGCCCGGGACCGCCGGCCGCGCCCCGCCCTGCCGTGCCGACTCGTGCGCGATGACGCCCGGCAGGGTGCAGCGGGCGGCCACCCACGCGTGCACCGCGGGCAGCGCCATGTCGTGGCTCGCACCCCGAGCGTGAGGGATGTGACCGAGGACACCCTTCATGCCGAAGTTCCGGTTCCGGTTGACACATTGACGTGATGAGCAACACGGTCCGAAATGTCCGTATCGCGGCTACTTACTCACAGCGTCTTCACCCCGGGCGGCATATGCTTCACACCATGTCCACCACTGTTGAAGCCGCCTCCGAGCGATCGGCCGCGGAGGTCAACGAGGAGATCCGGGCCCTGTGGCGCCGGTCGGGCGGAAGACTGACCACCGAGCAGCGCGCCGAGTACCAGCGCCTCGTGATGGAGTGGGCCGCCGCGGTCCCGCAGTCGCACCGGGCGGCCTGACCGACCCCGCGCACACCGCGCAGAACCCCCGGGGCACCCGTGAGCGCACGGGTGCCCTTCTCGTCGTACCGCCGTCCCGTCAGCCCCACGTCGCCGAGTAGTACCGCTGATACGCCTTGCGGTCCTGCTCGGCCCGGATGTACCGGGTCGCGACCAGCGCGATCAGACTGCCCGCGATCACCAGCAGCCCGGGCCCGATGTTCCGGGTGTCCGTCAGCCGCGCCAGCAGGGTGCTGCCCTCCGACCCGCCCGTCACCGGAGCCGAGGAGCCCGGAGAGGCCGCGCTGGGGGCCATCGCGCCCTGGGACCCGGCCGACGACCCGGGGGAGGGCGTGCCGCCCGGGGCGCCCCCCGCGTCCGGCGCCGACACGATCAGCCGGACCCCCAGCGTGGTCAGCGCCTTGGTCACCGGCTGGAAGAACGTCGTCCCGCCCGTCGTGCAGTCGCCGTTCCCGCCCGAGGTGACGCCGAGCGCGATGCCCTCGGAGAACAGCGGGCCGCCGCTGTCACCCGGTTCGGCGCACACCGTGGTCTCGATCAGTCCGGTGACCGTCCCCTCCGGGTAGTTGACGGTCGCGTTCAGCGCGGTGACCTGGCCGTCGCGCAGCCCTGTGGTGCTGCCGCTGCGGAACACCCGCTGCCCGACCGCCGGATCGGCGGCCCCCGTGATCCGCACGCCCCTGCCGTCGCCGATCGCGACGACGTCGGCACCCGCCCCGGCCTTGCCGCCCTCGTACTGCACGAGCGAGAAGTCACCGCCCGGGAAAGAGCTGTTCACCGTCCTGCCCAGCTGCCGGCCGCCCTGCTTGTCGCCGAACCAGATGGACCCGGCCGGCCCGCAGTGGCCGGCCGTCAGGATGAAGTCCGACTTCCCGTCGGTGACGTTGAACCCCGCCGAGCAGCGACCGCCCGTCGACAGCATCGGCTCGGCGCCGTTCAGCCGCGTGGTGAACGTGCCCTTCGTCCGCTCCATGTGCACGAAGCCGCCGATCCCCGAGGCGATCCGGGTCAGCCGCGACCAGTCCCCGGCGGACACCGTGCGGTCCGCCCGCACCACCACCCGGTTGGTGCGGTAGTCCACCGCCCACGCCGTACCCGGCACCCGCGGCGCCGAACGCAGCGTCGCCGTCGCCGACTTCAGCTCGTCCATGCTGTGCGACACGACCTTCGGCCGGGCCCCGGCCCGCCGCACCGCGCGCGCCGCCGCCTCGTCGGTCACCGCCACCACCGGACGCCCGTCGGCGCCGATCCAGTTGCCCGCCGTACGGGCGGGGCCGAGCCGCGCCACCAGCGTGGCGCCGGGATCGTCCGCGGCGGTGAGCGCTCTGGCCGAGGCGGGCGGCGTCTCGCCGGCGACGGCCGCCTGGGCGACCATCGCGCCTCCCAGGACGAGTCCGCCGACCGCCGCCAGCCGTGTCACTCGCCGGACGACCCGTCGTCGTGCGTGCCGCATGCATGGCTCCCGAAGCCGAACCCGAACCCGCGCTGCCCGGACCGGCACCGCGCGGCCCCCGGATCGCCGGGGGCCCGCACCTCCATACGGCGCCCGGGGCCGCGGCGTTCACCCGCGGCGGCCGGCTCCCGCGCGCGATCAGGCCTTGCGGGCCACCCCGCCGAACATGGCGACCTCCTCCGGCTCGGCCCCGGCGCCCTCCTCCGGACGCCACCGCGAGCAGGACACCACACCCGGCTCCAGCAGCTCCAGACCGTCGAAGAACCGGGCCACGTCCTCGGGGGTGCGCTGCGTGAGCTTCGGAGTGCCGTGCTCGTTCCAGAACTTCACCGCCTCGTCCACGTCCGGCATCGACGGGCTGGTGACGGTGTGCGACAGCACCAGGTGGCTGCCCGCCGGCAGCCGGTCCGTCAACTGCCGCACCAGGCCGTACGGGTCCTCGTCGTCACCGATGAAGATGACCACGCCGAGCAGCATCAGCGCCACCGGCTCGCTGAAGTCCAGGGTCTTCGCCGCGTGTTCGAGGATGGCGTCGACGTTGCGCAGATCCTCGTCCAGATAGTCGGTACGGCCCTCCGGCGTGCTGGTCAGCAGGGCACGCGCGTGCGCGAGGACGAGCGGGTCGTTGTCGACGTACACGATCCGGGACTCCGGCGCGATCCGCTGCGCCACCTCGTGCGTGTTGTCGGCGGTGGGCAGGCCGGTACCGATGTCCAGGAACTGCCGGATGCCCACCTCGCCGACCAGGTGACGCACGGCGCGGCCGAGGAAGAGCCGGTCGGCGCGCGCGTACTCCCCGATGCCCGGGTGCAGTCGGCGGATCTGGTCGCCGGCCGCGCGGTCGACCTCGTAGTTGTCCTTGCCGCCCAGCCAGTAGTTCCAGATCCGGGCGGTGTGCGGCTGGCCGGTGTTGATACGGGCGCGCAGCGACACGGCCACGTCGTTGGTGGCTGCCGGGTTGTCGGTCACGTGGGTCAGCTCCTGGATGCCTGAGAAAAGCCTGACGGATGTCGGGCGGGACGCCTGACGAGAAACACACCGTGCAGGACGCAATCTAGACGCCCGAGTCGATCTCCGCCGACCGGGCCCGGCATTCCGCACCGGACCTGTCCGAGCCGCGCGACGCGCCCCGCGGGACCACAGGCGGCCCCGCCACGGCGGCGGCTGTCCGGCCGGTGCCGTGCGGCCTCCCCGGGCGGCGGGCCGGCTCCTAGACTGCGGTCATGGACGACACGCGGCTCGACCGGCTCGGAACCGGCAAGTATCTGCTGGTGACCAGCTACCGGAAGAACGGCACGCCCGTCGCCACCCCGGTGTGGGTGGTCCGGGACGGCGGCACGCTCGGCGTGTGGACCGCCGCCGACAGCGGCAAGGTCAAGCGGATCCGGCGCCGTCCCGACGTCCTCGTCGGCCCCTGCGACGTGCGCGGCAACCCCACCGGCGACCTGACGCCGGCCACCGCCGAGATCACCGACCCGGCCACCACCGCCCGCTACCGGAGCCTCATCGCCCGCAAGTACGGCATCGTCGGCCGCCTCACCCTGCTGGGCAGCCGGCTCCGGCGCGGCCTGGACGGCACGGTCGGCATCCGGGTGACCCTCGGAGAGTGAGGGCCACCCGGACGCGGCGTCCTACGACGCGTCGCGCACCGAACCCGACAGCTCCAGGCCGCCGGCCTTGGGCTCCCCGGTGAGCATGTCGATCTGGCGGAACCGCACCGACTCCTTGGACTCCCGGACCTGGTCCTTGACCGTGGGCAGGGTGAGGTCGGCGCTGGTGCGACCCGCCGGGATGTCCGCCCACAGATACAGCCCGGACAGCTTGGACAGCGGACGCCCGGGGTCGGGCTTCTCCCCGGTCGTGTCCCGCAGCCAGCGCGCCGGGACGTCCTTGGTGGACAGCTCCGGCGCGGTGGCCGGCGCGACCTGGAAGAGCGCGACCATGTCCACCTCCACCGCCTCCGACAGCGACACCCGCCACTTCAGCGGCTGCCCCTCGGTCACGTCGCCCGCGACGGGCGTGACCGTCATCGTGGGCGCCGGATCGTCGTCACGGACGGTGATCCCGCCCCGGTAGGAGCCGACGACCGCACCGCGGACCGCCTTCACCAGCACGTCGTACGACGTGTCGGTGTCGTACCGGGTGTTGCCCTTCACCTCGATCGGTACGTCGATGTCCTGGCCGCCCGGACGCACCGTCACCAGCCGGTCCTTGGCCTTGCCGGTGGCCGGGTCGAGCACGTACACCCGGACCTGGCCGCTGCCGCCCCGGCCCGTCACCTTCACCGGAACCCGGTAGGTGCGCACGCCCGAGTCGCCCTCGTCCACGGTCGTCCGGCCGACGTCGACGCGCGGCAGCGCGTCCGTCCGCACCGCCGGTGTCCCGGGCCGCCAGCCCCACGCGTCCATCAGCCAGGCCCGGCCGGAGGCCGAACGCGGCGTCAGCTCCATCGACTTGACCGAACCCAGGTCGAGCCCGGCACGCTCGGCCGCCGACAACGGCACCCGGATCTCCCGCGCCCAGTAGGACGCGGTCCGCTGACTGCCGGGCAGCCCGTCCACCGTGACGCGGCCGAGCTTCGCCTTCTTGCCGGCGGCGTCGGTGAGCGTCACGTCCAGCCGCGCACCGCGCGTGTTCGGCGGCACGAACAGCCGCAGCGCCAGCGCCTTCGCACCGGACAGCGACACCGGCTGCTTCGCGGTCACCCGGGCCGGGGTGCCGGCGCGGTTCCAGCGCAGCGCGATCGCGTGCCGGCCCGCCTCCCGGGGGGTCTCCCACAGCGCGAAGTGCGGCGAGGCGCCCTTGGCTCCGGTGCCCAGGCAGGTCTTGGCCGGGCTGGGGTCCACCGCGGCGCACAGGGTGCCGCCGGTCACCGACACCCCGCCGTCCGGCAGGAACCCGGCACCCCGGCGGGCCCCCACAGCGTGACTGAGCACCCGCGCCGGGTCCGCCGACGGGGCCCGCTTGCCGGAGCCGTCGAGCAGCGGCCGGACCCGGTCGTCCCCGGCGACGAACAGCCGCGCCGCGGCGGCGATGTAGGTCGCACCCGCCCGGTGCTGCTGGTCGGCGGTCAGCCGGGTCGCGGCCCGCTTGGCGCAGACCGCGTCGCGGTGCTCCGAGTCGTCGAAGAAGTCGTCGTCGGCGGGCGCCGTGGCCTGGCCCGGCGTCCACTCCGAGTTGAAGAAGTTGTGGTTGGCGCCGATCATGTACACCGCGCTGTGCAGCGCCGTGCCGTTGCCGACCGCGCGCGTCCCGTCGACGTACACCTCGCCCTGGAGGTCGGAGACGTCACCGTCACAGCCCGGCAGAATGGTCATCGACGGCACGTCGGGCACCGGGTTCTGGCCGAAGACGGTCGGGCCGATGAGGACGGTGCCGCGGATGTTCCAGCGCACCGGGCCGTGATAGCCGTCCTGCTCGGCGGGCGGCGGGGTGAGACTGTCCAGCGCGGCCCGGTTGACGCCCTCGCCGCCCCGCGAGTGCCCGACCAGCAGCACCCGCGACAGATCGGCGCGGGGCGCCTCCCGGACGGCCTTCGGCGCGGTCTCGGGGTGTTCGGCCCAGCCGGCCCAGCGGGCCAGGTGCAGCCGTACCAGCGACGACCGGGCCTGCGCGCCGCCGTCCTCCGCCGCGAAGTCCTGACCGTTGATCCCGTTGGCCGAGATCGACACGGTCACATAGCCCTGGGAGGCGAGCAGCTTCTGGTCCCGCAGATAACCGCGGTGACTCGGCACCGGCTTGGTGCCGGCCTTGCAGGGCCACTCGCCGACGATGTCCTGGCCCTTGTAGCAGGTGTAGTGCCGCCCGTGCAGGAACAGCGCCAGCGGGCGCTTGCCGGACGCGCCGACCGGCGCCACGACCACCGCGCGCATCTCCACCGGCGCCGAGAACCCCGGCAGCCGGACCGACTTCAGCCCGTACTCACCGGTCTTCGTGCGATACGCGCCGGGCTTGCCCGGGTCCACGCCGTTCGCCGGCAGCGGCGCCGGCAACCGGGCCGCCGACGCGGCACCGGCCGCCTCCCGCTCGTCCAACCGCCGTCCGCCGGACCAGACTTCCAGGCCGCGCAGCTCCGCCGCCCGCCGCCCGTCCAGCGGCAGCCGGAAGGTGTGCCCGTCCGCGGCCGGCCGCGG
>NZ_MUMF01000222.1:15709-16111 GCF_002155905.1 Streptomyces tricolor
CGCCGCCGGCCAGCCGCCACCCCGGCGGCAGCGGAGCCCCGCCGTCTCCCGTCAACGCCCCTGGGGAGCTGGGTGGTTGGGAATGAGCGACTGCCACCCCCGGGGATGCTCCCGCCACCGCGAGCAACGCGGCGGCGGTCACCCATATGCGCCGGGCACGGACCACTGTTCCTCCTCGAACCCCGACCACGGGCGTCCCGGCCGTCCCGGGCGCCCCTCGCCCCCGGAGGATGGAAAGCGTGGGCTGTGGGTTGCCTGTGAAGAGGAGGTGATGATCACAACGGGGCTATTCCGGCCACGCCGCGGCGGACGGGCGGCGACGGCTGCACCGGCTCGAACAGGCCCCTCAAACAGTCACCGACATGCGCACCACC
The DNA here is from genome assembly GCF_002155905.1 of Streptomyces tricolor. Taxonomy (GTDB): domain Bacteria; phylum Actinomycetota; class Actinomycetes; order Streptomycetales; family Streptomycetaceae; genus Streptomyces; species Streptomyces tricolor. The sequence continues at coordinate 16,084 of NZ_MUMF01000222.1, forward strand.
GCGACCGGACGCGAACGCCGCGGACCGC
>NZ_MUMF01000223.1 GCF_002155905.1 Streptomyces tricolor
AGGGGCCGGGCGGGCCCGGCGCGGTCGATCGTGGGGAACACCCATGAAATCGTTGGGAGCCCCAACGGTAGGGGAGGTTCGTTGGGAAGTCCAATGATTCTTCGGATAGGCTGCCGGCATGGCCGAAGCACCCCTGCCCGCGATCCGCTCCCTGCCCAGCTGGCTCCTCGGCCGGGCCGCAGCGCGGGGCCGCGCCCTGGTCGCCGACGCCCTCGCCGCCGAAGGGCTCCGGATGTGGCACCACGTCGTGCTCTCCGCCGTCCGCGACCTCGCCCCCGTGGCCCAGGCCGACCTCGGGCGCGGCGTGGGCCTCGACCCCAAGGACGTCGTCGGCATCCTCAACGACCTGCAGTCCGCCGGGCTGGTCGAGCGCGCCCCCGACCCCCGCGACCGGCGCAAGAACGCCGTCTCCCTCACCGACGAGGGCGCCCGGCTCCTCCTGCGCTGCGAGAAGGCCGCCCGCGAGGCCAACGACGCGCTGCTCGCCCCGCTGTCGGCCGCCGAACGGGAGCAGTTCCTCGGCCTGTTGCGCCGGATCTCCGGCACGCAGGGCTGACGCCGGCCGGCGTACCCGTCAGCCGCGGGCGGCGGCCTCCCGCAGGGCGATCCGGTCCTCGCCCGCGTACACGTTCATCGAGCTGCCGCGCAGGAAGCCGACCAGCGTGAGGCCGGTCTCCGCGGCCAGGTCCACCGCGAGCGACGAGGGCGCCGACACGGCGGCGAGCACCGGGATGCCCGCCATCACCGCCTTCTGCGCCAGCTCGAACGAGGCCCGGCCGGAGACCATGAGGATCGTCCGGGACAGCGGCAGCGCGTCGTTCTGCAGCGCCCGTCCGACCAGCTTGTCGACCGCGTTGTGCCGGCCCACGTCCTCCCGGCTGTCCAGCAGCCGCCCCGCCTCGTCGAACAGGGCCGCCGCGTGCAGGCCGCCGGTCCGGTCGAACACCCGCTGGGCCTCCCGCAGCCGGTCGGGCAGGCTCGCCAGCAGCTCGGGGGCGACCCGGAGCGGGGGAGTGTCGGCTATCGGCCAGCGCGCGGTCGTACGGACGGCGTCCAGGCTGGCCTTGCCGCACAGCCCGCACGAGGAGGAGGTGTAGACGTTCCGCTCCAGGCTGACGTCCGGGAGGGCGACGCCCGGCGCGGTCTTCACGTCGACCACGTTGTAGGTGTTGCCGCCGTCCGCCGTCGCACCCGCGCAGTAGACGATGTTCTGCAGCTCGGCCGCCGTGGCCAGGACGCCCTCGCTCACCAGGAAGCCGGCCGCCAGGGCGAAGTCGTCGCCCGGGGTGCGCATGGTGATCGCGAGCGGCTTGCCGTTGAGCCGGATCTCCAGGGGTTCCTCGGCGACGAGCGTGTCCGGGCGGGTGGAGACCGCGCCGTCCCGGATGCGGAGGACCTTGCGTCGTTCCGTGACTCGTCCCATGTTCTGATCAGCCCCGGTTCTGTGCGTGCGGGTAGCCGAAACGGCCCTTGACGCAGATTGTCCTGCACCTGGGGGGTGGGGCGCGGTCCGGAGGGGCGTCGGATCACACGCATGTCCGAAAATCTGATGAGAGCCGACAATCGTGGCGCCCGATTCCTGTCGCCTTGGCTGCCCTCGTACCCGTGAGTCACTGATCAGACTGGTGCATCCCGCTACCCACGGCACGAGGGGATCCCCCGGCATGAACGGCTCACGCATCGCCGCCATCGGTCACTATCAGCCCGCCAAGGTGCTCACCAACGACGACCTGGCGGGCATGGTCGACACCAGTGACGAGTGGATCCGCTCCCGGGTGGGCATCCGCACCCGGCACATCGCCGGCCCCGACGAGCCCGTCGACGAGCTGGCCGCGCACGCCGCCGCCAAGGCCCTCGCCGCGGCCGGGCTCGACCCCGCCGACATCGACCTGGTCCTCGTCGCCACCTCCACCGCGATCGACCGCTCCCCGAACACCGCCGCCCGGGTCGCGGCCCGGCTCGGCGTCCCGCGGCCCGCCGCCATGGACGTCAACGTGGTCTGCGCCGGCTTCACCCACGCCCTGGCCACGGCCGACCACGCCCTGCGGGCCGGCGCCGCCACCCGTGCCCTGGTCATCGGCGCCGACAAGATGTCCGACGTGACCGACTGGACCGACCGCAGCACCTGCGTCCTCGTCGGCGACGGGGCCGGGGCCGCCGTCCTGACCGCCTGCCCGCCGGGGGAGGAGCCCGGGATCGGGCCGGTGCTGTGGGGCTCGGTGCCGGAGATGGGGCACGCCGTGCGGATCGAGGGGACGCCGCCGCGGTTCGCCCAGGAGGGGCAGAGCGTCTACCGCTGGGCCACCACCCGGCTGCCGGCCATCGCCCGCCAGGCCTGCGAGAAGGCCGGCGTGGCGCCCGAGGAACTCGCCGGGGTCGTGCTGCACCAGGCCAACCTGCGGATCATCGAACCGCTGGCCGAGAAGCTCGGCGCCGGCCACGCGGTCATCGCCCGCGATGTGACCGAGTCCGGCAACACCTCGGCCGCCAGCATCCCGCTCGCCTTCTCCAAGCTGCTCGAACGGGGCGCGCTCGGCACCGGCGACCCGGTCCTGCTCTTCGGCTTCGGCGGCAACCTGTCGTACGCCGGACAGGTGGTGCGCTGCCCCTGAGCCCGGGGCGCCCTCCCGAGCGCCCACGGGCATGCCGGCCGGTCACCGTGGCCGTCCGAGTGCGGCGGCGTCGGAGCGGCCGGCCCCTGAGAACGCGCCGACCGGTCTTCCGGCCTCCGTGCCCGGCACGGGCCGACGGCACCCGCCGCCCGGGCGCCCGTCGAACCGCCGCCGGTGCGCGGCGAGCGCCCGGGTCGGGCACGGCGGTTCTTTGTCTCTTTGTGACTAACCGGTCGCGCGGCGTGGCGGGAGCGGCCCATGATGGCCAGGGCTCGGGTCGGTGACCCGCACCAGACTCTCGGGAAGGTGGTTCCGTGTTCCTGGCCTCCGGCCTCCGTCGCTCCGAACTGTCGGACGCGGAGCTGCTGTCCGCCGCCGGTGAAGGGGCCGCGCAGGCCATGCGCGCGCTGGAGGAACGGCACGGGGCGGCGGTCCGGGCCTACGCCCGCACGTGCGTGGTCTCCGCCGACGACGCCGCGGAGCTGACGGCGTACGCGTTCACCGGTCTGCGGCTGCGGGCCGCCCGGACGCCTCCCGACGCGGTGGGATGTGTGCGCGTCGCCCTGTTCGACAGCGTCCGCAGCACCGCCGTGCTGTGGGCCAGGCCGGAACAGCCGGTGCTCACACGGTCGTTCGGGACATGGGTCGGGTCGGGAGCGGTGTGGTCCCTGGACGAGGACGGTGAACTCCTCGCCGCCTTCCGCGGGCTGACCGCGCAGCAGCAGTGCGTGCTGTGGCACGCGTCCGTCGAACGCGACCCGTCCGAGCTGATCGCCCGCGTCACGGGGCTGCCGGAGAGCGAGGTGTGGCGAGAGGCCGTGGACACCGGACGGATGTTCCGCCGCCGCTGCGCCGAGCTGTACGCGCAGCGGGTGGAGCAGACCGCGTGCCTGCGCTTCGTGAACAGCGTGCTGCTGGGCCCCGGGGAATCCTGGGACGGCCCGTACGACACCGGCCATCTGCGGCTGTGCGCCGACTGCCGTGAACTCTTCCGCGAGCTGCGCGGTCTGCAGGCCCGGCTGCCCGTGCACCTGCCGCGCAGACTCCTCGGCTGGTGGCCGGCGGGTGCCTATCACACGGCCAAGGACGCGTCCCCGCGTCCCCGTGCGGGCGGGGCGCGGCCGGCCCCGGCAGGCGCGGGACAGCGGCGGGTCCCCGGCCCGCGTGCCGCACACGGCAGGCGCACGCGGCGGGGACGCCGGCCCCGCGGGCGCGCGGTCCCCGCCGGGCTCCTGGCGGCGGCCGCGCTGGTCCTCCTGGTCTCGCTGGCCGCGGGCCTGTGGCCGTGAGCCGCCGCCTCCGGCCGGGGCCAGGGGCGTGCCGCGGCAGCCGCCGCGTCACGCGCTGCGGTGACCGCGGCTCCTGCGCAGGGCCGCTGCCGCGCGGCTCCGGCGGGCCCGCGCCGTCAGCCGCAGCCCGTTGAGCGCCAGGACGAACTCCAGCCGGCGGCGGGGTTCTTTCAGTTCGCGTCCGAAGATCCGCTCGGCCTGACGGATGCGGTACCGGACGGTCTGCGGATGCACGTGCAGCAGCCGCGCCGTCTGCGCCGCGCTGCCGGACTCGAACCACGCCAGCAGGGTCTCGGCCAGCCGTTCCGCCTGCGCGGGCGGCAGGGCGGACAGGGGGCCGAGGCGTCGTCTGACCAGCTGGAGCAGCAGCGTCTCGTCTTGCGCCAGCAGCAGAGCCGGCAGGTGGTCGTCCACGTACACCGGCCCGGCGGGCCGGGCGGGGTCGACCGCGAGGGAGAGCAGGGTGCGGGCCCACCGCAGGGAGGTCCCGGCCTGTTCCCTGGCGAGCGCCGGCCCGACGACCACGGGACGGCCTGGGAGCAGCCGGTCCAGCAGCCCGGCCGGTTCGGGCCCGGGCTGAGCGATCAGGACGTACGGCTGTGCGCCGCCCCATTCGGCCAGCCAGCCCGGCCCGCAGCGGGGGAGCCCGGTGGGGGCGGGCGGCGCGGTGGCCACGGCGTGCAGCCGCGGCGGCAGGCGCCACCCGGCCCGGCGCGCCAGGTCCAGCAGGATCGCCTCGCCCTGGGCCGGTTCGCACGTCAGGGCGGCGGCGAGCAGGGACAGCGGACGGCTCCGCCCGAGAGTCCCGTGCTGCTCCCCGGGCGCATGGCCAAACGTTTCTTCTCCCTCGGTCGTCTCCCTGCCGTGCTCAAATGTCCTGTCCGCCGCAGACCAGTCGGTCAACGTCCGCCCCTTTCTCCGCTGCTGCCCGGGGAGCCGCGCGCCGCCGTCGTCCGCGGCGGCGCCGCGAGCGGCTCCGCCACAGAGAGGAGCCCCCACGCCTGCCGTCCCGCTGCTTTGCCGAACCATTACCAAGCGCTCAGGAGAGGCGTACGTCGTCCAGGGCCCAGTACCAGTCGTTGCGGGCGTCCCTCAGGCGGAACTTCACGGTGACCGTCCGGGCCCCCCGGGGCACGGTGACGGCCAGGCTCTCCCTGCTGTCGAACCGGTCGGCGGCGTAGGCCTTGAGCAGGCGGTCCGGGCCGGAGTCGAAGGACACCAGGACCTCTCCGCGCTGGGCTCCCAGCTGCCAGTAGTGGGTCACGTAGCTGAGCGTGAGCCGGCCGCCGGGCGGGGTGGCGCAGGCCGGTGAGACGAGGGTCGAATCGAACGTGCTGGTCCGGGACGGTTCGCCGAGGTCGTTCCACTCGTCCGGATCCGCGACGGCGATCACCCGCCGCCCGAGCGAGAAGTCCTCACGGTACTGCCCCGGGGCGGTGCGTTCCCAGAAGTCCCGGGTCGTCAGGGTCCAGCCGCGCCATTCCCTGACACCGTTGTCGGGCATCCGGGAGTTGTCCACGCGCCAGCCGCCGGGGAAGCTGTGCGTCCAGCCCGGCACGGAGCGGGGGACGTCGTGCTCGTCGGCGGCGGGCTTCAGCTCGCCGTCGTCCGCGTCGAAGCCCGTGCAGGCGGCCAGGGGGACCCCGGCGGGGGCGGCGGAGGGCCGTGCGGTGGCCGGCGCCGGGCGCGGCGGCGTGGACACCGGCCGCGGCGGACTCGGCGCGGTGGCGGCCGGCGCGGCAGTGTCCGGCGCGGAGGTGTACGGCACGGTGGGCGAGGGCCGGCCCCGCACGGGCCGGTTCTCCTCGGTGTCCGGGTCCCCGGGCAGCAGGGACACGACGGCCAGGGCGGCGACCGCCAGGGCCGCCGCGCCCGCCGTGAGGGCCGCCGGGCGGGTGAGCGGGCTGCCGCCCTTGCCGGCTCGGGCGGGGCCCGCGTCGGCCGACGCGGCGAGGGACGCGGACGCGGACCGGGTGGCCAGGTAGGCGGGACCGGCCCACAGGAGGACGCCGGTGGCGAGGTAGGCGCCGAAACGGTCGTTGAGACGAGTGAGTTCGTCCACCGCTCCCCGGCAGCGGGCGCAGCTCCCCAGGTGCCGCTGCAACGCTCTGCCCGCCTTGTGCTCTCCGCGCCGCACGTATGCCCCGAGCAGCGCGCTGAAGTGCCGGCACTCCTCGCCGGCGCGGGCGTCCTGGGCGTGGGCGGTCAGATAGGCCTCGCGCAGCCCCTCCCGGGCCCGGGACGCCAACGACGCCACCCCGCTCGGCGTCAGGCCCATGAGTCGCGCGGTGGCCCCGGCCGGTTCCTGCTCGACGGCCGTGTACCACAGGACCGTCTGCCAGCGCTCGTTCAGCGAGAGGAAGGCACGGCGGACGAGGCTGCGCTCCTCCTGGCGCACGACCCACGTCTCGGCGTCCTCGACGGCCGGGTCGCGCTCGTCGAGCCACTGCTCGAAGTCCAGCGCCAGCCGGTGGCGCCGCTCGGTGGTGAACCAGCGGGCGGCGGTCCGCCGCACCGCGGTCAGCAGGTACGGGCGCCATGCGCCGTGCGGGCCGTGGCCCGAGCGCACCGCTTCCAGCGCGCTGGTGAACGCCTCGGACGCCAGGTCCTCGGCGGTGTGCTCGTCGCGGGAGCACAGCCGGGCGTAGCCCACGAGCGCCCGGTGATGGCGCCGGTGCAGCTCCTCGGTCGCCTCCTGGGAGCCCGACTCGCGCCAGCGCGCGGTGAGTTCACTGTCGGTCAGTTCCTGTATGTGTGTCATGTCGCCGGCCAAAGCACTCGCCCGTCGGTGGAGGGGGACATCCTGTACGCCCCCCGGGACTCGGCTCCGTTGCCCGCCCGCTGCGATGCTGCCGTAACCAGCCAGAGGCGCGAGTCACCCCGGGCGATTGTGACCGTTCAGTGATCAACTCCCTGGAAGTATGCCTTACTGACACATATTCGATCATGATCGGATACGACCGAACTCCGGATTCTGTGGGCCGTAGACTGTAGACGAAAGACAATCGATACTGAGCGTCCAGCGCCTACGCGTCCAGACCCGCCCAGGAGGGGACCGCGATGTTGTCGACCGGACTGCCGCAGGGGGCGGTGCCCAGGCTGGAACGGCCCGGACCGCTGCGGGAACGCGTGTACGAGGCACTGCTGGAGCTGATCACCACCCGGGCCCTGCAACCGGGTCAGCACCTCGTGGAGAGCGAACTCGCCGGGCACCTCGGTGTCTCCCGGCAGCCCGTGCGCGAGGCGCTCCAGCGGCTGAACACCGAGGGGTGGGTCGATCTGCGGCCCGCACAGGGTGCGTTCGTGCACGAGCCGACCGAGGAGGAGGCCGACCAGCTGCTCACGGTCCGCACCCTGCTGGAGGCGGAAGCGGCCCGGCTGGCCGCCGCGCACGCGGGCAGCCCCGGCATCGCCGCCCTGGAGGAGCTGTGCGCCGAGGGCGAGGAGGCGGTGGCGGCCGAGGACGTGGACCGTGCCGTCGCCCTCAACGCGGCCTTCCACGCCAAGGTCATGGAGCTGGCCGGCAACGCGGTCCTCGCCGAGCTCGCCGCCCGCGTCGACCGGCGGGTCCGCTGGTACTACACGCCGGTGGCCCGGCAGCGCGGCCGGCAGTCCTGGATCGAGCACCGCGCGCTGATCACCGCGATCGCCGACCGCGACGAGCAGCGCGCCACCCGGCTGATGCGCGAACACACCGAGCACACCCGGCGGTCGTACCACGAGCGGAACACGGCCTGAGCACCGCCTGCCGCACCCGCGGCATGGCCCTGTTCCCCCCTCGCTCACCGACGAGCGGAGGGGGGAACAGCGGCCGAGGCGCTGGTCAGGAGGCCGGGTGCGGTCGGGCGGCCGGTGCCGGCCGGCCGCCCGACCGGCCCGGCTGCCGCAGCAGCAGGGCGAGGGCCGCCGCCGCCATCGACACCCCGCCGGCCAGCGCGTACGCCCCGTCGTAGCCCCAGGCGCCGACCACCATCGAGCCGAGGCCGCCGCCGAACAGCCCGCTGACCAGCTTGCCGCTGTACACCAGGCCGTAGTTGGTGGCGTTGTAGTTCTCCCCGAAGTAGTCCGGGGTGAGCGCCGCGAACAGCGGGTAGAACGCGCCGCCGCCGAAGCCGGACAGGAACGCGAAGATGAGGAACAGCGGCTCGCTCCCGACCTCGCCGGCCCAGATCACCCCGAACTGGGCCAGTCCCAGCACCACGATGACGAAGACGAGGGTCGTCTTGCGTCCCCAGCGGTCCGACAGCCAGCCCACGACCCCCCGGCCGATGCCGTTGACGACCGCCATCACGCCCATCGAGGAGGCCGCGACCAGCGGACCGAAACCGACCTCCTTGGCGTAGTCGACCTGGAAGGAGATGCCGAAGATCGACACACCGGCCGTCAGCACGATCGAGACCCACATCAGCGGCAGCATGCCGGTCCGGACCGCCTCGCGCGGCGTGAACTGCCGTACCGCGGGAGGGTTCTTGGCGAGGGACACCGCGTTCCTGCGGTCGCCGGCGAAGGTGAGCGGGTCGATGTCGGCGGGCCACCAGTTCTTCGGCGGGTCCTTGAAGAAGAACGCCGAGGCGAACACCACGATCAGCACGTACACCCCGATGAGGTCCAGCACCGTCCGGTAGTTCGCCGTGTCGAAGGCGTAGTTGAAGATGAAGATGAACGGCAGCGAGCCGTACGCGAAGCCGCCGTTGACGAACCCGGTACGGGCGCCGCGCCGTTCCGGGAACCACTTGCCGACCATGTTGATGCACGTCGCGTATACCAGCCCGGAGCCGACCCCGCCGACCACCCCGAAGCCGAGCATCGCGGGCCACACCTCGCGCAGGTGGGACAGGGCCAGGAAGCCCATCAGGCACATGACGGAGCCCGTGTACATCGCGCGACGGGCGGTCAGCACGCCCCTCTCGCGCAACCAGCCCGCCGGGAAGGCGATGCCGGCCTGGAAGAACACCCAGACGCTGAGGATCCAGAAGGTGTCGGACTGCGTCCAGCCGTGCGCGTGGGACAGGGTGTCCTCCGCGGAGCCGTAGGCGTACTCGAACACGCTGATCGCCATCATGGCGATCCACGGCAGGTACACCATGAGCGTGCGCGAGTGACCGAGGATGTCCCGGTCGGTCTCGCCGATCCGGTACACCCGGCCGTGCGGGTCGGTCACCTCCCGGTACGGCCGGCGAGCGGAATCCGCCGGTCCGGTGCTGTTCGTCGCTGTCCGGTCTGCCGTCATGTCACGCCATCTCCTCGCCGAGCGGGTGCGGGTCGGACACGGTGCGCCGGGCGTTCGGCCCGCCCGGCGCCGTGCGAGAGGGGGCCGCCCGGCAGAACACCCGGACGCCCGGCAGCCGGGCCGGATGCCCCGCGCCGCCCGGCGGCCCCGCGTGCAGCGCGCCCGCCGCCGGCGCGGACGCGATCCCGGCGAGGCCGATGCCCGTCACGCCCGCCCACGGCAGGACGGCCGTGCACAGCCCCGGCCGGACCGGCAGACCGGCGTCGCTCCCGCCGATCCGGTACCTCCGGCCGTGGCGGTCCGTCCCCTCGTGGCCCGGGACGGACGTCGTGCAGTCGCTCGTTCTCATGCTGCTCAGTGCCCCTTGCATCGAAAGTGCCGGTCAGTGCCCCCCCCGGTGGCTGCCTTTCCTGCGCGCACGGATCCCGGGGCCGGCGGCGCGCACCGCCGCCGGTCCCGCTCGCTCACCTCATGGACCGCCCCCCAGCAGTCCGGCCGCCCGCGCCCACCGGTACTTCGCACCCAGCACCGCCACCGGCATCTCGGTCGTGTACGGGTACGCCACGACCCCCCGCTCGAACAGGTACCGGCAGGCCTCCTCGACCTCCACGTCACCGGCGAGGGAGGCCACGACCGGCTTCGCAACGCCCCGTTCGCGGAACTCGGCGACCACGCGCGCGGTGAGTTCCGCGAACGCCGCCGGCGGAGTGACGACGGTGTGCCAGTAGCCGAGCACCAGGGCGTGGACGCGGGGATCCGCCAGGCCCAGCCGGATCGTCGCCTCGTACGTCGACGGCGGCTCGCCCCCGGTGATGTCCACCGGGTTGCCGGCCGCGCCGAACGGCGGGATGAACCGGCGGAACGCCTCGTCCAGGTCGGGCGGGATCTCCATCAGCGACAGCCCGTTGTCCGTCACCGCGTCCGACAGCAGCACCCCGCTGCCACCCGCCCCGGTGATGATCACGACGTTGTCGCCCCGCGGCGTGGGCAGGACCGGCAACGCGCGCGCGTACTCCAGCATGTCGTTCAGGCCCGGCGCCCGGATCACCCCGGCCTGCCGGAGGATGTCGTCGTACACCGCGTCGTCGCCGGCGAGCGCGCCGGTGTGCGAGCCGGCCGCCCGCGCACCCGCCGCCGTACGGCCCGCCTTCAGCACCACGACCGGTTTCTTCGGCACGGTCGCGCGGGCCGCCGCCACGAACGCCCGGCCGTCCTTGAGGTCTTCGAGGTGCATGGCGACGCACTGGGTGTGCGGGTCCTCGCCGAACCAGGTCAGCAGGTCGTCCTCGTCCAGGTCCGCCTTGTTGCCGAGGCCGACGATCGCCGACACCCCCGTCCGCGTGGTGCGGGCGAAGCCCAGGATCGCCATGCCGATGCCACCGGACTGCGAGGTCAGCGCCACCGGGCCCTTGACGTCGTACGGCGTGCAGAACGTCGCGCACAGGTCCTGCCAGGTGGAGTAGTAGCCGTAGATGTTGGGGCCGAGCAGGCGGACGCCGTGCCGTTCGGCGATCGCGACGATCTCCGCCTGGAGCGCGTGCTCACCGGTCTCCGCGAAGCCGGACGGGATGAGGACCGCGTTGGGGACGCCCTTGCGCCCCGCTTCCTCCAGAGCCGCGGCCACGGACCGGGCCGGGACGGCGAAGACCGCCACGTCCACCTCGCCGGGCACGTCCGCGATGCTCGGGTACGCCTTGCGGCCCAGGATGTCGCCGGCCCGGGGGTTCACCGGGTGGATCTCGCCGGCGAAACCGCCGTCGAGCAGGTTGCGCATCACCGAATTGCCGATCTTGCCGGGCTCCTGGGAGGCGCCGATCACGGCGACCGCACGCGGCTGCATCAGCCGGCGCATCGAGGCCAGGATCTCCTCGCGGGTGTACGTCCGCCGCGCGGGCTGCGGCCGTTCGGCGAGGATCACCCGGATGTCCGCGGCGACCGCGCCCCGGTCCGTCGCGATCACCGGGTTGAGGTCCACCTCCCCGATCTCCGGGAAGTCCGCGACCAGTTCGGACACCCGCCGGATCAGCTCGGCCACCGCCCGCCGGTCCACCCCGGCCTGCCCGCGGACCCCGCGCAGGACCTCCGCCGACCGGACGGAGCCGAGCATCGACAGCGCCTCGTCGGCGGAGACCGGAGCGAGGCGGAACGTCACATCGCGCAGCACCTCGACCAGCACCCCGCCGAGCCCGAACGCCACCACCTTCCCGAAGGCGGGATCGGTGACCGCGCCGACGATGACCTCCCGGCCCGCCGGCAGCAACTCCTGCACCTGCACGCCCGTGACACGCGCCCCGGCGTCGTACGCGCGCGCGTTCGCCACGATCCGGTGGAAAGCGGCCCGCACCTCGGCCACGACCTCCAGCGCACCACCACGACCCCGCCGGCCTCGGTCTTGTGCAGGATGTCCGGCGAGACGATCTTCAGCACCACCGGTCCGCCGATCCGTGCCGCGGCGGCCACCGCCTGGTCCACGTCGGCCGCCAGTTCCTCGTCCGGTACGGCGATCCCGTACGCCTCGGCGATCACCCTGCCCTCGGGCGCGGTCAGCGCGGTACGGCCCGCGGCCCGCACGGACTCCAGCAGGGCCCGCACCCGCGCTGCCCGGTCTTCCGCCGGCACGTCAGATCACCCCGTTCGACCGCAGCAGGCGCAGCTCGGCCTCGTCGAGGCCCAGTTCGCCGACGTAGACCGCCCGGTTGTGTTCGCCGAGGAGGGGGGAGGCGGTCACCTCCACGGGGGAGTCGGAGAGCTTGAGCGGGCTGCCGACGGTCACGAACTCGCCGCGCTCGGGGTGCGGGACGCGCACCACCATCTCGTTGGCGGCGAGCGAGGGGTCCTCGATGATCTCCTTGGTGGACAGGATCGGGCCGCACGGGATGTCGTGCGCGGTCAGCCGCCGCAGCACCTCCCACTTGGGGAGGGTGGCCGACCACTCCTCGATCAGCTGGAACATCTTGGTCAGCTTCGGCAGCCGGGCCTCCGCGGTGGCCCACTCGGGGTCCTCGGCGAGTTCCGGCCGGCCGATGAGGCCGGTGATCGGCCGCCAGCCGGCGGGCTGCACGATGACGTACACGTAGTCGTTGGGGCCGCCCGGCGCGCACTTGACCGCCCAGCCCGGCTGGCCGCCGCCGGACGCGTTGCCCGAGCGGGGAACCTCCGTGCCGAAGTCGTCGTTGGGGTATTCGGGGAGCGGCCCGTGTGCCAGCCGCTGCTGGTCCCGCAGCTTCACCCGGCACAGGTTGAGGACGGCGTGCTGCATGGCCACGCCGACCCGCTGCCCCCGCCCGGTCCGCTCGCGCTGGAAGAGCGCCGCGAGGATCCCCGCCACGGCGTGCACCCCCGTCCCCGAGTCCCCTATCTGGGCCCCCGTCGCCAGCGGCGGCCCGTCCTCGAAACCGGTGGTCGACATCGACCCGCCCATGGCCTGCGCGACGACCTCGTACGCCTTGAAGCCGGTGTACGGGCCGTCCCCGAACCCCTTGATGGAGGCGTAGACGATCCGTGGATTGATCTCCCTGACGCGGTCCCAGGTGAACCCCATCCGGTCCACCGCGCCCGGCCCGAAGTTCTCGACCATGACGTCCGAGCGCCGGATCAGCTCGGTGAGGATCTCCTGGCCGCGCTCGGTCTTGGTGTTCAGGGTGATGCTCCGCTTGTTGCAGTTGAGCATCGTGAAGTAGAGGGAGTCGACGTCCGGCAGGTCCCGCAGCTGCCTGCGGGTGATGTCGCCGGCCGGTGCCTCCAGCTTGAGCACGTCCGCGCCGAGCCAGGCCAGGAGCTGGGTGGCGGAGGGCCCGGACTGGACGTGCGTCATGTCGAGGACGCGGATGCCGTGGAGTGCCTTGGCGGTCACGGGCTTCACCTCACTTGTACATGGTCTGGTTCATGGTTCCGGGGGCGTACGCGTCCGGGTCGATCCAGACGTTGACCAGGGACGGCTTGCCCGACTCGCGGGCCCGGCGCAGGGCCGGGCCGATGTCGGCGGGGTCGCGGACCTCCTCGCCGTGACCGCCGAGGATCTGCGCGAACTTGTCGTACGGGACGTCTCCGAGGGTGTTGCCGACGCGTTCGCGGTCCTTGCCGTACTTGGCGGCCTGGCCGTAACGGATCTGGTTCATGGACGAGTTGTTGCCGACGATGCCGACGAACGGGAGGTCGTAACGGACGAGGGTCTCGAAGTCCCAGCCGGTGAGGGAGAAGGCGCCGTCGCCGAAGAGGGCGACCACCTCCTTGTCGGGGCGGGCCTGCTTGGCGGCGAGCACGAAGGGGATGCCGACGCCGAGGGTGCCGAGGGGGCCGGGGTCCATCCAGTGGCCGGGTGACTTGGGCTGCACGACCTGACCGGAGAAGGTGACGATGTCGCCGCCGTCGCCGATGTAGACCGAGTCCTCGGTGAGGAAGTCGTTGATCTCGCCGACCAGCCGGTAGGGGTGGATGGGGGAGGCGTCGGACCGCAGCTGCGGCAGCCGCTTCCCGATCGCCGCCTGCTCGACCGCGCGCAGCTCGTCCAGCCACTCCTTGCGCCGCGCCGCCGCGCCGCCCGGCCGCCCGGACGCGGCCGCGGTCACCGAGGCCAGGACCAGTCCGGCGTCGCCGACGATGCCGAGGCCGATGTCCCGGTTCTTGCCGACGGTGCGGTAGTCCAGGTCGATCTGCACCACCGTCGCCGCGGGGGACAGGCGCTTGCCGTAGCCCATGCGGAAGTCGAACGGCGTGCCGACGACCACGATGACATCGGCGTTCGAGAAGGCGTACCGGCGGGAGAGCTGGAAGTGGTGCGGGTCGCCGGGCGGGAGCGTGCCGCGTCCGGCGCCGTTCATGTACGCCGGGATGTCCAGGGTGCGCACCAGCTCGATCGCGGCCTCGGTGCCCCGGGTCGTCCACACCTGGCTGCCCAGCAGGATCGCCGGCTTCTCCGCGTGGACGAGCAGGCCGGCGAGCTTCTCGATCGCCTCCGGGTCGCCGGCCGAGCGGGTGGAGGCGCGGTAGGCGCCGGCCCGGGGGACGCGGGCCCCGGCGCGCGGCACCTTCGCGTCGAGGACGTCCCGGGGGATCTCCAGGAAGGAGGGGCCCGGGGCACCGTGGTAGCACTCACGGAAGGCCATGGACACCAGGTCCGCCGCGCGTGCCGTGTCCGGCACCGTCGCCGCGAACTTGGTGATCGGCGCCATCATGTCGACGTGCGGCAGGTCCTGCAGGGACCCCATCCGGTGCTGGGCGAGCGCGCCCTGGCCGCCGATCAGCAGCATGGGGGACTCGGCGCGGAAGGCGTTGGCCACGCCGGTGACGGCGTCGGTCGTCCCGGGCCCCGCGGTGACCACCGCGCAGCCCGGCTTGCCGGTGATCCGGGCGTAGCCGTCGGCGGCGTGCGCGGCGACCTGCTCGTGCCGTACGTCGACGACCTCGATCCCCTCGTCGACGCAGCCGTCGTAGATGTCGATGATGTGGCCGCCGCACAGGGTGTAGATGCGGTCGACCCCTTCGGCCTTCAGTGCCTTGGCAACGAGATGGCCACCGGAGATCACGTCCTGGGTGTCGTCGGGCATGGCGGAGTCCTGTCCGTCGGGGGAGGGGTGCGGATGGCTCGCGAGCGTCGTGGGAGGGCGGACGCAGGCTGCATGCAGAGATTGCATACAGTCGACGCATACTGTATGGAGCTTTATCCCGCATCCGGTGGACGGTGTCCAGGGGGCCTCGTCGCTTTTCGGTCACCGGGGTCCGGTGGGCGATCCTCACGGTCGGCGCACAGGATCTCGCGGACTGTATACCGTCGGCAATCCTGCGGCCCCGTGCCGTCCCGCGGACGGATACGCAGGTGAAACGCACTCCGAAACCTTGGTATTGTTGTCCATGTCGCCGCGGGGAACACACCCCGCAAGGCGGCAGACACCTAGTCCGGGTGGCGGAATGGCAGACGCGCTAGCTTGAGGTGCTAGTGCCCTTTATCGGGCGTGGGGGTTCAAGTCCCCCCTCGGACACCGACAGGAGACCCCATGGCTGCGGCCATGGGGTCTCTTCGTTGTCCCGGGGGCGGCGGACCGCCCGCAGGGTGCCGGCGGGTCGCCCCGGGCAGGAAGAAAATCGGTACTCCCCGGCTGATCGTTTTCCTAGACTCGCCACCACACCGCGTGCCGCACCGACACCACGGCGGCGCGCCGCGTGAGCCGTGACGATCGAAATCGAGGGGAGCCGGGCCGTGCGTGACCGTACCGCCGTCGTCGTTCCCCCCGCGCGGACCGAGGTGATCCTGGTGTCCTCGTCCGTCCGGTGCCCGCTGCGCGGCCGGCACCGGATGCCCGTGACGCCCCGCTGACATCCCGGCGCCCCGCCCGGCACCCGTCCGGCCGCCGCCGTACCGTCCGCCCCCGAGGCACACGGGGAATCGCGCTGCCCTTCTCCAGCATCACTTCCCGAAAGGCACCGGGCCGTGCGCACCCACATCGACACCCTCGCCGCCGTCCGCAACCTCGGCATCCTCGCCCACGTCGACGCCGGCAAGACCACCGTCACCGAGCGGATCCTCTACGCGACGGGCATCACCCACAAACGGGGCGAGGTGCACGAGGGCACCACCGTCACCGACTTCGACCCGCAGGAACGCGACCGGGGCATCACCATCTTCGCCGCCGCGGTCAGCTGCGCCTGGGACGGCCATCGCATCAACCTCATCGACACGCCCGGCCACGTCGACTTCGCCGACGAGGTCGAACGGTCGCTGCGCGTCCTCGACGGAGCGGTGGCCGTGTTCGACGCCGTCGCCGGCGTCGAACCGCAGAGCGAGTCCGTGTGGCGGCAGGCCGACCGGCACGGCGTCCCGAGGATCGTGTTCGTCAACAAGCTGGACCGCGCCGGCGCCGACCTGGACCGGGCCGTCGCCTCCATCCGGGACCGGCTGCACCCCGCGCCGCTGGTCGTCCAGCTGCCGATCGGCGCCGAGGACGGCTTCACCGGTGTCGTGGACCTGGTGCGGATGCGGTCCCTGGTGTGGAGCGACGGGCAGGGCACGGCCGTGGAGGCGGCGGTGCCCGAGGCGCTGCGGGAGGAGGCCGTACGGCGGCGGCGTGCGCTGGAGGAGGCGGTCGCCGAACGGCATCCGGCCGCCCTGGAGGAGTTCTGCGACCGTGAGACGCTCTGCGCCGCGACCCTGACCGCGGCCCTGCGCGACCTCACCCGCAGCGGGGACGGCGTCGTCGTGCTGTGCGGCTCCGCCTACCGCAACCGCGGCATCGAACCGCTGCTGGACGCGATGGTGGCCTACCTGCCCTCCCCGCTGGACGTACCCGCCGTACGCGGTGTCCACGACGGCGCCGAGCAGCGGCGGGCCGCCGACCCCGACGCGCCGTTCGCGGGGCTCGTGTTCAAGGTGAACGCCTCCGCCACCGGCCGGCTGGCCTGCGTGCGCGTCTACTCGGGCACCCTGCGCAAGGGGGACACCGTGTGGGACTCCGGCAGCGGACGCACCGAGCGGGTGGCGCGGATCCTGCGGCTCATGGCGGACCGGCACGTCCAGCTCGACCGGGCGGTCGCCGGCGACATCGTCGCGCTCGCCGGCGTGAAGACGGCCCGGGCCGGTGCCACGCTGTGCGACCCGGACGCCCCCCTGCTGCTGGAGGCGCCCGTGGCCGCCGAGCCCGTGGTCTCGGTGGCCGTCGAGGCGCGGCGCGGCACGGACACCGGGCGGCTCGCGGCGGCGCTGGCCCGGATCGCCGAGGAGGACCCCTCGCTGGTGGTGCGCACCGACGCCGAGACCGGGCAGACCGTGCTGTCCGGGATGGGCGAGCTGCACCTGGAGGTCGCGGTGGAGAAGATCCGCCGCGACGGCGGACCGGAGGTCACCGTGGGCCGCCCCCGGGTCGCCTACCGGGAGACCGTCGTCGGCGGGGTCGGCGGGTTCGTGTTCCGGCACGTCAAACAGGACGGCGGCGCGGGGCAGTTCGCGCACGTCGTCCTCGACGTCGAGCCGCTCGGACCCGAACCGGGCGGCACCGGCTTCGCGTTCCGCTCCGCCGTGGTCGGCGGGCGGGTGCCGCAGGAGTACGTGCGCGCCGTCGAGGCCGGCTGCCGGGACGCGCTCGCCGAGGGACCGCTCGGCGGGCATCCGGTGACCGGGCTGCGCGTGACCCTCACCGACGGCTCCACCCATGTGAAGGACTCCTCCGACACGGCCTTCCGCACCGCCGGCCGGCTCGGCCTGCGCGCGGCCCTGCGCGCGTGTACGACGGCGCTGCTCGAACCGGTCGCCGAGGTGACGGTGACCGTGCCGGAGGACGCGGTCGGCGGGGTGCTCGGGGACCTGGCGGCCCGGCGCGGCCGGGTCGGCGGCTCCGAGACCCGCGGCGGCCGGACCGTACTGACCGCGACCGTGCCGCTGGCCGAACTGTTCGGCTACGCCACCCGGTTGCGCAGCCGCACCCAGGGCCGGGGCACCTTCACCACCCGGCCCGCCGGCTACGCGCCCGCGCCCGTACCGGTCCGGTGATCCGGTGAGGGTGCGCCCTCCGGCGCCGGCCCGCACCACCGAGCCCCCGTGGCCCGGGGTGCGGGCCGGTGCCCGGCCGGAGCGCGCACCGTATTGCAACGCATGGTCCAAAACGGCTAGGGTCGGATCATGGCCCGACCGAGGACGTTCGACGAGGAACGGGCCCTGGACGCGGCGATGCGCACCTTCTGGGAGAAGGGCTACGAGGCCACCTCGACCCAGGATCTGTGCGCCGCCACCGGACTGGGGCGCAGCAGCATCTACAACACCTTCAAGAGCAAGCACGACCTGTTCCGGCGCGCCCTGCACCGCTACATGACCACGATGAACGCGCGTCAGCTGGCCGTGCTGGAGGATCCGGGGCTCAGCGGCGGCGACCGTATCCGCGCGCTGTTCGCCCTGGTGCTCGACGGTGACGCGCAGAACCGGCCGGGCGGCCGGAGCCTGGGCTGCCTCACGGTGAACACCACCGTGGAGCTGGCCGGGCGCGACGCCGCCGCGGCCGGGATGCTGGAGCGTGACACGGCCGGCCGGCTGGCCGCCCTGCGGGCGGCCGTCGAGGCCGGCCGGCGCGACGGCAGCATCACCTCGACCCGGGACGCGGGCGACCTGGCCCGGTTCCTCAACGCCACGGTCGCGGGCCTGCGCGTCTCCGCGCAGGGCGGCGCGGACCGGGCCGCCCTGGAGGCGATCGTGACGGTCGCCCTGGACGCGCTGACCGGCTGACCCGGCCCGGAGTCGCCCCGGGCCCCGGGCCGCTTGTCGTCCCCTCTTTTTGAACCGACCGATGCAGAACCTCCCACGCCCAAGTTTTGAACTGATCAATCCAAAACACTGAAGGAGTCCTCCGTGCCCCGTGCCGTCTACGTCCTGGCGCTCGGCATCTTCGCCATGGTGACCAGCGAGTTCGCGGTCGCCGGACTGATGCCGCAAATGGCCGCCGGACTGCACGCCACCGTCCCGCAGATCGGCTACCTCATCACCGCGTTCGCCGCCGCCATGGCCGCCGGCGGGCCACTGCTCACCGTGGCCGTGATGAAACTCCCGCCCCGCACCGCCCTGCTCGTGCTCTTCGCCGTGTTCCTGGCCGGCAACGTGCTCGCCGCCACCGCGACCGGCTACGGCACCATGCTGGTCGCCCGCATCGTCACCGGCGTCGCCTCGCAGGCGTTCTTCGGCGTCGCCCTCTCGCTGTGCGCCCGGCTCACCCGGCCCGAGATCCGCGGGCGGGCCGTCGCCGTGGCCATGAACGGTCTCATGCTCGGCACCCTGCTCGGCCTGCCGCTGTCCACCCTGATCGGTGAACGGCTCGGCTGGCGGGCCGCGTTCTGGGCCGTCTCGGTGCTCGCCGTGGCCGCCGCCGCGGCCACCCTGGCCGGCGTGCCGCGGCTGGACCCCGCGCCGAGCGGCGGCCTGCGCGCCGAGGCCGGTGTCTTCGCGCGGCCCCGGCTGTGGCGGGCGCTGGCCACCAGCACCCTCGTCATCGGCGCCACCTTCTCCGCCTTCAGCTACTTCAACCCCATCCTCACCGGTCTCACCGGCTTCTCCGCCGGCGCCGTCCCGCTGCTGCTGATCGCCTACGGCGCCGCGACCGTCGTCGGCAACACGGTCGTGGGCCGGCTCGCCGACCGGTACACCCTGCCGGTGCTCGCCGTGGGCCTGCTGCTCAACGCGCTCTTCCTGGCCGGATTCGCGGTCCTCGCGGGCGCGCCCGTCCCCGCGGTGGCCTGCATGCTCGGTGTCGGCCTGGTCGGGGTCACCATGAACCCGGCGATGGTCACCCGGGTGCAGCGGGCGGGCAACGCCGGCCCGCTCGTCAACACCGTCCACTCCTCCTTCATCACGCTCGGCGTCATCATCGGCTCCTCCGTCGGCGCGGTCGTCATCGACACCTGGGGGCTGCGCGCCCCGCTCTGGCTCGGTGCCGCCCTGGCCGCCACCGGCCTCCTCACGGTCCTGCCGGAACTGCGCGGCGGCGGTGCGGCGGAGGGTGCGGCGCAAGGCGTGACGCAGGGCGCGGCGCAGGACGCGGCACAGGAAGCGGCGCAGGACGTGCGCAATCCCTTGACGAGCGCCCTCCCTACGGATTAACTCACGTCGTAAATTAAGTCCTGAGTGCAATCCCCGAAGGGACCCGGGAGCCATGCGCAGCATCCGAGCCGCGGCCGTAGGCGCCGTCACCCTGTCTCTCGCCCTAGCGGCCACGGCCTGCGGAGGAGGATCGTCCACCGGCGGCGGGTCCGACGACTCACCGAGGACGCTGACGTACTGGGCCTCCAACCAGGGCGCCAGCGTGGCCATGGACAAGAAGGTGCTCCAGCCCGAGCTGGACAAGTTCGAGAAGCAGACCGGCATCAAGGTCGAGCTGGAGGTCGTGCCCTGGTCGGATCTGCTCAACCGGATCCTGACCGCGACCACCTCCGGCCAGGGCCCGGACGTGCTGAACATCGGCAACACCTGGAGCGCCTCCCTCCAGGCGACCGGTGCGCTGCTGCCGTGGGACGAGCAGAACTTCGCGAAGATCGGCGGCCGGGACCGGTTCGCCGAGACGGCGCTCGGCTCGACCGGTGTCCCGGGCAAGGACCCGGCCGCGGTCCCGCTGTACTCGATGGCGTACGCGCTCTACTACAATAAGAAGATCTTCGCCGACGCCGGCATCAGCAAGCCCCCGGCCACCTGGGACGAGCTGATCGCCGACGGCAAGAAGATCAAGGCCGCGGGCGCGTCCGTGCTCGGCGCGGAGGGTGCGAACCTGTCGGAGAACATCCACCACGTCTTCGTCTTCGCCAAGCAGCACGGCGCCGACTTCTTCACCGCCGACGGCAAGCCCGACTTCACCAGCCCCAAGGTGGTCGAGGCGGTGAAGAGCTACGTCGACCTGATGGCCGAGCACGAGGTCATCCCGGCCGGCGACGCCGAGTACGCGCAGAACCAGTCCGTCAGCGACTTCGCCAAGGGCAAGCAGGCCATGCTGCTGTGGCAGTCCGCCGCCGCGAACCTGAAGTCCCAGGGCATGAGCGAGGACGCCTACGGCATCGCGCCCGTACCGGTGATCTCCGGGAAGCCTGGCAGCGGCACCCAGGTCAACTCGGCGGTCATGGGCATCAACATCGCCGTCTTCAAGAACACCGACAACCTCGACGGCGCCACAAAGTTCGTGAAGTTCATGACCTCCGACGCCGAGCAGAAGATCCTCAACACGGCCTACAGCTCCATCCCGCCGGTCACCTCCGCCCAGGACGACCCGGCGTTCGGCACCCCGGCCACCGCGGTGCTGAAGAACACCCTCGCCACGAGCGCCGCCGCGCTGCCCCAGGTGCCGTCCGAGTCGCAGTTCGAGACGACGGTCGGTACGGCCGTCAAGGAGCTGTTCGCCGACGCCGCCGCCGGCCGCGCCGTGACCACCGACTCGGTCAGGGCGAAGCTGGAGAAGGCCCAGCAGCAGATGCCGGCGGCCTGACCACGATGACGACCACCGCACTGAAGGAACCGGTGCGCGAGACGTCCCCCGGTGCGGCGCGCGGGCCACGCCGCCGCACCGGGCGGATCCGCCGCCTCTCCCTGCCGTACCTGCTGCTCCTGCCCGCCCTGCTCCTCGAACTCCTCGTCCACCTGGTGCCGATGGCCATCGGCGTGGTGATGAGCTTCAAGGAACTCACCCAGTTCTACATCCGCGACTGGGGCACCGCCCCCTGGAGCGGCCTCGACAACTACCGGGTGTCGGTGGACTTCGACGCCCCCGTCGGCAAGGCGCTGCTGCAGTCCTTCGGCGTCACCGTCGGCTTCACCCTGCTGTCGGTCGGCCTGTGCTGGCTGATCGGCACGGCCGCCGCGGTCTGCATGCAGGACGCCTTCCGCGGGCGCGGGCTGCTGCGCGCCCTGTTCCTGGTGCCGTACGCGCTGCCCGTCTACGCGGCCGTCATCACCTGGGTGTTCATGTTCCAGCACGACAACGGCCTGGTGAACCACGTCCTGCACGACCAGCTGCACCTGACCGACAAGCCGTCCTTCTGGCTCATCGGCGACAACAGCTTCTACGCCCTGCTGACCGTGTCCGTGTGGAAGGGCTGGCCGTTCGCCTTCCTCATCGTGACGGCCGGACTCCAGAACATCCCGCGCGAGCTGTACGAGGCCGCCGCGCTGGACGGCGCCGGGATGTGGCAGCAGATCCGCCGCATCACCCTGCCCTCGCTGCGCCCGGTCAACCAGGTGCTGGTCCTGGTGCTGTTCCTGTGGACGTTCAACGACTTCAACACGCCGTACGTGCTGTTCGGCAAGGCCGCTCCCGAGGCCGCCGACCTCATCTCGGTGCACATCTACCAGTCCTCCTTCGTCACCTGGAACTTCGGCACCGGCTCGGCCATGTCCGTCCTGCTGCTGCTCTTCCTGCTGGTCGTGACGGGCGGATACCTGCTGCTGACCTCACGCGGACGGAGGGCCGCCGATGCGTAACTCACCGATGGCGCCGCCGCGTTCCTTCCTGTGGACGCGCCGGGTGTTCCTCACCCTGCTCGCCGGCTTCGTGCTGACCCCCGTGTACGTGATGGTCTCCAGCTCGCTGAAGCCGCTCGCCGACGTCACCGGCCGGTTCCGCTGGCTGCCCAGCGAGCTGACCGTCCGGCCGTACATCGACATCTGGTCGACCGTGCCGCTCGCGAAGTACTTCGTGAACTCGCTGATCGTGGCCGGCGCGGCGACCGTGTGCTCGGTGGTCATCGCGGTGTTCGCCGCCTACGCCGTCAGCCGCTACGACTTCCCCGGCAAGCGCGTCTTCACGGTCACCGTGCTGTCGACGCAGATGCTCCCCGGCATCCTCTTCCTGCTCCCGCTCTTCCTGAGTTACGTCAACATCGGCAATCTCACCGGCATCGCCCTGTTCGGCTCCCGCGGCGGGCTGATCCTGACCTACCTCACCTTCTCCCTGCCGTTCTCCATCTGGATGCTGATCGGCTACTTCGACTCGGTGCCGCGCGACCTGGACGAGGCGGCGCTGGTGGACGGGTGCGGCCCGCTCGGCGCGCTGTTCCGCATCGTCGTACCGGCCGCGGTCCCCGGCATCGTCGCGGTCGCCGTCTACGCCTTCATGACCGCCTGGGGAGAGGTCCTCTTCGCGTCGGTGATGACCAACGACACCACCCGCACCCTCGCCGTCGGCCTCCAGGGCTACTCCACCCTCTACGACGTCTACTGGAACCAGATCATGGCCGCCTCGCTGGTCGTCAGCGTGCCCGTGGTGGCCGGCTTCCTGCTGATGCAGCGCTATCTCGTCGCGGGCCTGACGGCGGGCGCCGTCAAGTGACCCACACCCCTGATCCCGAAGGGACTTCCGTGTCCGAACCCATCGACCTCGCCGCCTTCCCGTCCGACTTCCTGTGGGGCACGGCCACAGCGGCGTACCAGATCGAGGGAGCCGTCGCCGAGGACGGCCGCGCGCCCTCGATCTGGGACACCTTCTCGCACACCCCGGGGAAGACCGCGAACGGCGACCACGGCGACGTCGCCTGCGACCACTACCACCGCTGGCGCGAGGACATCGGCCTGATGCGGCAACTCGGCGTCAACGCCTACCGGTTGTCCGTGGCCTGGCCCCGGGTGGTCCCCGGGGGGACGGGCGCGGTGAACCCCAAGGGCCTCGGCTTCTACGACGCGTTGACGGACGCGCTGCTGGAGGCGGGCATCACCCCGTCCGTCACCCTGTACCACTGGGACCTGCCGCAGGTGCTCCAGGACCGCGGCGGCTGGCCGGAGCGGGACACCGCCCACGCGTTCGCCGAGTACGCCTCCGTCGTCGCCGACCGCCTCGGCGACCGCGTCACGCTGTGGGCCACCCTCAACGAGCCCTCCTGCTCCGCCTGGATCGGCCACCTCGAAGGCACGATGGCGCCCGGCTGGACCGACCTCACCGCCGCCGTCCGCGCCTCCTGCCACCTGCTCCTCGGCCACGGCCTGGCCACCC
The DNA here is from genome assembly GCF_002155905.1 of Streptomyces tricolor. Lineage (GTDB taxonomy): Bacteria > Actinomycetota > Actinomycetes > Streptomycetales > Streptomycetaceae > Streptomyces > Streptomyces tricolor. The sequence continues at coordinate 23,567 of NZ_MUMF01000223.1, forward strand.
AGGCGATCCGCGCCGCCGCCCCCGGCGCGCGGATCGGCATCGTCAACAACCTCTCCACCGTGCACCCGGCTACCGACCGCCCCGAGGACCTGGCGGCGGCCCGCCGGCAGGACGGCCACGTCAACCGCTGGTGGCTCGACCCGGTGCACGGCCGCGGCTTCCCCGCCGACATGGTGGAGACCTACGGCGTCGAACTGCCCCTGGACGACGCCGACCTGGCGACCATCGCCGCCCCGCTCGACTGGCTCGGCCTGAACTACTACTTCCCGGCGTACGTCACCGACGACCCGGACGGGCCCGCGCCGTACGCCCGTTCCGTCCGCCGCGAGGGTGTCCCGCGCACCGGGATGGACTGGGAGATCGACCCCTCCGGCATCGAGACGCTGCTGCTGAGGCTCACCGAGGAGTACGGCGCCCGGCGGATCTACGTCACCGAGAACGGCTCCGCCTTCCCGGACGTGGTCCGCCCCGACGGCAGCGTCGACGACCCCGAGCGCCAGGACTACCTGGAGCGCCACCTCGCCGCCTGCGCCTCGGCCGTCCGCAAGGGCGCCCCGCTGGCCGGCTACTTCGCCTGGTCCCTGCTGGACAACTTCGAGTGGGCCTACGGCTACGACAAGCGGTTCGGCCTGGTCCACGTCGACTACCGCACCCAGGTCCGCACGGTCAAGGGCAGCGGCCACCGGTACGCGGACCTCGTCCGCGTCCACCGCGGCCAGAGCCGCCGGGCCGCCTGAGCCCGGCCCGGACGGCCGGTGGGCACGGACGGGGAGTCCCGTGCCCACCGGCCACCACACCCCCATGAGTGTCATGCACGCGACATAAATCACCCGCGCACCTCCACCCCACAGAGGAGAGCCGCATGCCGTCCCGTGTCCCGCGCGTCCCCCGCACCCTGCTCGCCGCCCTGGCCACCACGGCCCTGCTGTCCACCGGCCCGGTCCTCGCCGCCCCCGCACCCGCCGCCGCGGCCCCCGCCGCCATCGGCTGGGACACCGACCGGGCAGCCGCCGCCCACGCGGTGAACCCGGCCGCCGTCACCGCCTCCGGCAGCGAGCACGCGGGCACCGCCCCCGGCCTCGCCTTCGACGGCAACGGCGCCACCCGCTGGTCCAGCGACTTCACCGACGGCGCCTGGATCCGCATCGACCTCGGCTCGGTGATCCGGGTCGACCGCGTCGTCCTCGACTGGGAGGCCGCCTACGGCAAGCGCTACGTGCTGGAGGCGTCCAGGAGCGGCACCGACTGGACGCCGTTCTACACCGAGACCGCCGGCACCGGCGGCTCCGTCACCGCGCACACCCACCCCCAGGAGGTCACCGGACGCTACGTCCGCCTGCGCGGCCTCGAACGCGCCACGCCCTACGGCTACTCGCTGTGGAGCTTCAAGGTCTACGGCGGCGAACCGGCGCCCGCCTCGACGGTCCGCAGCAACCTCGCGCTGCACCACCCGGCGTACTCCGACTACTACCAGCACGCCGGGAACTCACCGGCGTTCGTCACGGACGGCGGCTGGCCCGGCAACCTCAAGGACGACGCGACCCGCTGGTCCAGCGACTGGAACGCGAACCGCTGGGTCTCGGTCGACCTGGGCGCCCCGTCGTCGATCTCCTCCGTCGACCTCTACTGGGAGGCGGCCTACGCCGTCGACTACCAGCTCCAGGTCTCCGACGACCACCGCACCTGGCGCACGGTGTACCAGCCCTCGGCCGCCGACGTGGCCGCCCGCCGCGCGAACGTGACGTCCCCCTCCGAGGCGGTGGGCCTGCACGACACCATCACCCTGCCCGCCCCGGTCACCGGCCGCTACGTCCGCATGCTCGGCACGGAACGCCGCTCCTTCCACAACCCGGCCCCCGCCACCGCCCAGTTCGGTTACTCCCTCTACGAGTTCCAGGTCTGGGGCACCGGCGGCAGCGCCTTTGCCGCCTACCCGGCTCTGCCCGCCGAGCAGTCCGGCACCTACCGCACCACCTTCTTCGACGACTTCACCGGCACCTCGCTGGACCGCTCCCGGTGGCGGGTGGTGCGCACCGGCACCGAGATGGGCCCGGTCAACGGCGAGTCCCAGGCGTACGTGGACTCCCCGGACGCCGTCCGCACGGAGAACGGCCGGCTGGTCCTCCGGGCGCGGTACTGCAAGGGCTGCACCCGGGCGGGCGGCGGCACCTACGACTTCACCTCCGGCCGCGTCGACACCCACACCCGCCTCGACTTCACCTACGGCAGGGTCAGCGCCCGGATGAAGCTGCCGGTCGGCGACGGGTTCTGGCCGGCCTTCTGGCTGCTGGGCAGCGACGTCGACGACCCCGCCGTCTCCTGGCCGGCCTCCGGCGAGACCGACATCATGGAGAACATCGGCTACGGCGACTGGACCAGCTCCGCCCTGCACGGCCCCGGCTACTCGGCCGACGGCAACGTCGGCGCCCGCCAGACCTATCCGGGCGGCGGCACGGCCGACCAGTGGCACACCTACGCCGTCGAATGGACCCCGACGGCGATGCGCTTCTTCGTGGACGACCGCCCGGTCCAGGAGACGACCCGCAACAAGCTGGAGTCCACCCGGGGCCAGTGGGTCTTCGACCACAACCAGTACGTCATCCTCAACCTCGCCCTGGGCGGCGCCTACCCGGCCGGCTGGAACAAGGTCACCACGCCCTACTGGGGCCTGCCGCAGTCCAGCGTCGACAAGATCGCGGCCGGGGGAGTGCAGGCCGAGATCGACTGGGTCCGGGTCGAGCAGAAGAGCTGACCGGCCCCCCGCACCCCGCGGCAGTGAGGGGGTCCGGCGCGGGCTCCGGCGCGGGCCGGGCGGTACCGTGGCCCGGAGCAACGGGGAGGTCAGCCGCAGTGGTCGCGCACGAGGACCCGCACCAGGAGTACCGGCGCAGGGTCGCGGGGATGCAGTCCCGGGTGCGGGGGCTGATGCTCGGGCTGGCCCTCGGTGACACGGTGGGCGCGGCCCGGGGCGGGCCGCCGACCGCCGGACCGCTGCGGGCGGGCGTCAGCACGCAACTGGCCTGTTTCACCGCCGAGGGCGTCATCCGCGCGATGGTCCGCGGCCGGCACAAGGGCGTCTGCCATCCGCCGGGCGTGGTTCTGCACGCCTACTGCCGGTGGGCGGCGCTGCAAGGGGTCGAAGCGGCGCGGATGCGGCGCCGCTGGGCCTCCCACCCGAGCGACCGCCCGTGGCCGGACGGCTGGCTCGCGGGCGTGCCCGCGCTGGCCGAGCGGCGCGGGAGCGCCCCGGCGACGGTCACCGCGCTGTCCCGCATCGAGGACCCGCACAGCAGGATCGCCGTGCCGAGCCGGGGCTGCCACGCGCTCACCCGGACCCTCCCGGTCGCGGTCGCCGGACCGCAGTGGGCCGAGCAGGCCGGGGAGTTCGCCGCGCTCACGCACGGGGACCCGGCCGCGCGGTCCACCGCCGCACAGGCGGCCGTGCTGCTCCAGCACTGCCTGACCGCGCCCCGGCCCGACGGCCCCGCCGACCCCGCGGACCGCATCGCACGCGAGGCGCTGGAAGCGGGGATCGCCGCGCTGCCGTCCGGGCCCGGCCGGGCCCTCGGCGACGAGCGCCAGCGGCTGGCGGCGGCGTTCCGGCACGCCCTCGACCGGCCCGCCGAGCCGGCCCTGCTGGCCCGGCTCGCCCCCGACGCGAGCGCCCCCGCGGCGCTGCTCGGCGGCCTCTACACGGCGGCCTCGTTCCCCCGCCGGGACCGGTTCGGGGCCGCGCTGGCGTTCGCGTCCGGCGCGCCCGACGGGGACTCCGTGGCCTGTGTGACCGGTGCGCTGCTCGGCGCGGTGCACGGCGCCGAGGCCCTGCCCGTGGACCTGGTGAGCCGGCACGAACTGGCCTGGGTGCTCGACGTATTGGCCCGGGACCTGCTGGCCCAGATCGAGGACTCGCCCAGCGGCAGCGAGTACGTCCCCGGCTGGGACCCGCACTGGTGGGACCGCTACCCCGGCTGGTGAGCCGATCGCTCAGGAGGCGGGGTGACGGGGGCCGTCGCCCGGCGGCGGGGTGAGCGTGGACGTGTAGGTCTCCCCATCCACGAGCGGGGCGCCGGGGGTGAGGCCGGCGGCGGCCATGCGGTCGTAGGCGGCGAGGACCAGGTCCTTGGTGCGGTACCGGCCGTACTCCTTCACGTCGTTGTCGCGGGTGACGTTGAAGGTGTCCAGGACGTACGCGGTGTCGTCGCGGGACACGCCGTAGAGATGGAAGAAGAAGGCGTCCAGTTCCGCCCGGAGCACCGCCCGGCGGTCCGGGTCCCAGCGGAAGGGGGGACCGGTGTCGCCGAGTTCGCGGGCGAAGCCGCCCAGGTCGGGCGTCGTGTAGATCAGTTCGGTCAGGCGGGGCAGCAGGAAGCCGGCGTGCCGGGCCAGGGTCCCGGGGGCGGGGACGGGGAGCTGGCGGACCACGAAGTAGCTCATGGACGTCCCGCCGACCGACTGGCGGGCCGCGTAGTCCAGCACGAAGGAGGACCACACGCCCGCCAGCAGCGCGGCCTCGCGGGCGAGCGCCAGCATGAACTTGTGGCCGAAGCCGTGTGCGGGGGCCACCGCGCAGATCATGGTGCGTTCGTTGCTCTTGTTGGTGATGTCCCGCCAGCCCAGCACCCAGTCCCGCGTCCAGCCCCGGGCGGCCAGCCGTGCCCGCACCTCCTGTTCGGGCACCCAGTAGCGCGGCATCGGGCAGGCCGCCGCGTCCTGGTGCCGCTCCACCGAAAGCCGGGGCAGGGTCCCCTTGTTCAGCTGCTTCTCGGTGGCGCCCTCGTAGGTGGAGAACCGGTGGTCGTAGTGGTGCAGCATCTTCGCCTCGTACAACGGCAGCAGCCGCTCCTCGCCGCGGACCAGGACGTTGCCCTTCAGGTTCCATCCGTCGGCGAGGAGGTCGTCGAAGGTCTCGCCGCGCCGCGCGTCGGGCCGGAACACACCGGAGTCGTTCGCCATGTCGAACAGGCGCAGGAAGGACACCCCCCAGGGGTTGCCGTCCGCCCGCGACTCGTGCACCAGCACCGGCACCCGGCGGTGGATGCCCAGCGTGATCTCGGCGTCCCGTCGGCTGCCGAACACCGGGCAGGTACCGGTGTTGGGGTTCATCCGCAGGATGTCGTCCGCCGTCAGCCGGTACCGGCGCTCGGCGATCTGCGCGGCCCGGCGCACCTTGAACACCAGCTGCGCCGGCTCCGCCGTGTCCCCGGTGCCGCGCAGCGTGAGCAGGCAGAAGCGCAGCTGGTTGTGGACGCCGGGGAAGATCCTGTCCTCGTTCTCGAAGTCGTAGAGGGCGGCCAGCCGGCCGTGCGTGACCAGGTCCTTGAAGAAGAACCGGGTGGTCGCGTCCGTGGCGATGCCGGTGGGCACGATGAGCCCGGTGCGCCCGCGCGGACCGGTCAGCGCGCGGCCGGCCTCCGCGAACACCGCGTAGCGGTTGATGTCACCGCGCCCGGTCAGCGGGTAACGGCCGCTGACGCGCAGGAAGTGGCTCTCGCCCTCGGAGCGGCGCTTGGCCGCCTCGAACTCCTCGCACAGCAGCCGCCCGCCGGGGGCCTCGCGCAGCTCGGCGATGGCCCGCTTGCGGGCCGCCGCGTTCTTCGCCCGGGCGATCCGGGGGCTGCGCCCGGCGAAGAACTCCTGCTCCTGGAGCTTGACCCGCTCCCACGGCGGGTTGCCCAGCACCGCGTCGAAACCGCCCGCCCAGCCGGTCTCCGGCCGGACGCCCGCACCGGACGCGGGCACCGGGAAGACCTCCGGGAACTCCAGGTGCCAGTGGAAGAAGCCGTACTCCTCGCGCAGCCGCCGGATCTCGGCGTGCGTGGCGTCCGGTACGGCGGCCCGGTCCCCTCGGCGCAGCGCCCGGACCACCTGGTCGGTGGGGGCCGCGGGCGCGTCCGGCCGCGCGGGCCAGACGAACGCGGCGCACCAGGCGTCGGCCGCGTGCCGGGCCCGGAGGTATCCGGCCGACCCGGCGCGGGCGCGGTGGGCGGACTCCTGGTCGCGGACGCCGGCCGGCGAGCCGCCGGGGGCGGCCGTGATCCGGGCCGGCTCGGCCGCCCAGCGGCTGTCGCCGGCGGCGGGCGCGGTGCCGTACCGCGGCCCGTCCCGGTCGTCGCGCTCGGCCCGGTTGCGCTGCTGCAGCTCGGCCGCGGTCTTCCGGTCGTCGCCCGCGATCGGCCTGAACGCGTCGGTCGGGACTCCGTCGGCGAGCAGCCTCGGGGTCGCGCCGATCAGCCCGTTGCCGTGCTTGACATGGGCGTCGAGGAAACCGAGCGGCCTGCCCGGCTCCAGCGCCTCCAGCCACAGCGAGACCTTCGCCAGCTCCACGGCCATCGGGTTGAGGTCCACGCCGTAGACGCACCGGGCCACCACCTCGCGCAGGGCGTGGCGGACCGCGTCCGGCGTCGGTTCCGGGGTGCGCTCCCGGACGGCGGCCACCCGCTTGGCGATCCGGCGGGCCGCCGCCACCAGGAAGTGGCCGGAGCCGCACGCCGGGTCGCACACCTTCAGCGACAGCAGCTCCCGCACGACCGCCGCGGCCGGGTCGGCCTCGCCCGCGCGGGCCGCCGCCCGCGTGCCGCGCCGCACCGCGTCCTCGACCACCGGATCGAGCGCGGAGTCCAGCAGACTGTCGACCAGCGACGGTGGCGTGTAGTAACTCCCCGTCGTCTTCCGGGCGTTGCCGGCCGCCTCGACCAGTTCGAAGCGCCGCTCCGCAGCGCTGTACCTCGGCTCCAGCGCCAGCAACGACTCGTAGACCGAACCGAGTTCCTCCGCGCCCAGCTGCCGGTGGTCCACCGCCCGCCGGCGCCCCGCACCGCCGTCGGGGATCAGCGACAGCCGGCGCACGGCGGTGAGCAGCGCCTCGTCGGTCAGCTTCAGGCCGCGCAGCGGCGCGTCGGCGTCCGTCTCGGTGAACAGGCCGCCCAGGCCCGGCAGGCCCAGCTCGGGGCGGCCCTCCGGCCGGCCGAGCGCCGCCAGGACCAGGCACAGCGCCTCGTAGCGGTCGCCGTGCGCCGTGCCGCGCCGGCTGCGGGCGTGGGCGCGCAGCCGCGCCGAGGAGAAGTGCCGCTCGTACCGCTCGCGGGCGAGCGGGTCGGCGTCGGGTGCCGGCAGCGCGCCCCGGTCCTCGGCGACGCACACGAACAGCAGCCGGAACACCAGGCGCAGCAGCGCCGTCCGCAGCCGGCCGGGGCGGACGTGCGCGCGCAGCGCGCCGTTGTCCGGGTGCCGGAGAAAACCCGTGCCCAGCACGGTGATCGCCGCCTGCGCGCCCCGGCGCAGCCGGTCCAGCGCGCGGATGCCGCCGGCGATGGCCTCCGTGCGCCACTGCTCCAGCCGGCAGGCGGCCGGGCCCGCGCCCTCGGCCGTCTCGAACCGGGACACGTGCAGCAGCCGGTACAGCAGCAGGAACTCGCCGAACAGCTCGCCGTCGAAGATCGCCGCCAGGTCGAACTCGACGTAGGAGGCGGTGGCCAGGGCGCTGGAGTCGCGCAGCAGCCGCAGCTGACGGCCGTTGGTCAGGATCGCCCAGAGGTGGGCCCCGGACCGGTTCAGGCACTCCTGGAGCATCGACTGCGGCGGGACCGTGCCCGCGCCGCCCGGCCGCCGGTCCAGGTCCGTCCGCCAGGCCGTCTGGTGGATCAGGACGTGGTCCCAGCGGTGCGAGACCGGGAACCGCGTGGCCGGGCCGGAGCCGGCGGGGACGCCGTCCGGGCCGACCGGCAGCAGCCGGCCGAAGCCCAGCTCGCGCCAGAGCGGTGCCGGCCAGTCGGCGCCGGCGGCGTCGGCGGCCGGGCGGCCCGTCCGAGGGCCCCCGGGCAGCCGGTCGCGCAGCTCCCGCCAGAGCGGTCCGAGGCACTCCCAGCTGCGCTCGGCCTCGTCGCGCACCGAACGGGAGGCGGGCAGCCCGTAGTCGGCGGGGCTCGTCCCCGGCAGGTCCCGGCCCTCGGCGATCCGCAGCAGCAGGCCGGCCGGCAGCAGTCCGCCGACCGTGTGCACGGCGGTGGTCACCTGGATGCGGGCGGTGGCGGACATCAGGCGGACACTCCGGCCGTCGGAGCCGTCGGAGCCGTCGGAGCCGTCGGGGCGGGCGCGGCGGGCAGGCGGACGCGGACGCCGCGGACGCCGGCGGGCTCCCGCCGGCCGCCGAGGGCGCCGGGTACCGGCGGCGCGGAAGCGGGGTCCGGCCGGTCCCCGCCCCGGTGGACCGCGCCCAGGGCGCCTCCGCCGACGGCGCGCCCGATCCGGGGTCTGCCGCTGACCAACTCCTGGCCCACTCCCGCTCCTCCGCCTCTGTCTCCTGCCGGAGGCCATCGTTCCAGAGGGCGGTGGCGGATCGTCGCCACCGCACAGGGACCGGTCGTCGTCGACGGACGGTCCATGATCATGAGGCGCCCGCTTACTGCATATGATGTGCAAGTGCGTACATTTAGCGTGAGGCCGGCGACCCCCGGCGACCTCGACGAGGCCAGGTCCGTCATGCTCGACACCGTCTACCGGGACTTCGGCACCGGATACGTGCCCCGCTGGCACGCCGACATCGTCGACCCGGCCGGCGCCTACCTCGCGCCCGCCCGGCACACGCTGCTCGTCGCCGTCGACGTGGACGGTCAGGTCATCGGCACCGGGGCGCTCGACGCGCGGGGCCCGCAGCACCCGCCGAACCCGCGGTGGCTGGCCGAGCGGTACCCGTCCGGGGAGACCGCGCAGCTGCGCCGGGTGTACGTGCGCCCCGGGCACCGGCGCCGCGGCATCGCGCGCGAGATGGTGGCCCGGCTGCTGGACTTCGCGGCGGCCGACGGCGGCTACCGGTCCGTGTACCTGCACACCGACCCGGCCGTGCCCGGCGCCGAGCCGTTCTGGCGGTCGCTCGGCACGGTCGTGCACGACGAACGGCACGACGCCGGCGGCGGACAGAGCATCGTGCACTTCGAACTTCCCCTGGAGCGGGCGGCTGGCGAGCGGGTGACGTCCGGAGGGGCGGCGTCCGGGGAGGCGGCTTGTTGGAAATGATTGTCATGTAATCTACTGTTCGATTTTCCCGCTTCCCGCTTCCCGCTTCCTGTGACCGACCCGAGCTGAGGAACATGCCTGCCCCGCGCCCTGCCCGACTGCTGGCCGCCCTTCTCGCCACGCCCCTCCTCGCGGGGTGCTTCGCCGCCGACTCCGACCCCGCCTCCGGCGCCTCCGCCGACGGCTCGCGGCTGCGGGTCGCCCTCGCCTTCCCGCCCGCCGAGCGGCTCTCCCCGTACGGCGCCGATGCCACCATCCTCAGCCGGCTCGGCGTCACCGAGGGCCTGACCGCCCTCGACGGCAACGGCTCCGCCACCCCCGCCCTCGCCTCCTCCTGGCGCCAGGAGGGCAGCCGCGGCTGGCAGTTCACCCTGCGCGAGGCCACCTTCCAGGACGGCTCCGCGGTCACCGCCCAGGCCGTCGCCGCCTCCCTCACCCAGGCCGCCCGCGCCAAGCCCGCCCCGGCCGCCCTGTCCGGCGTGACGCTCACCGCCGAGGCCGTCGACCGGCACCGGGTCCGCATCACCACCGGCCGGCCCGACCCGATCCTGCCGCTGCGGCTGTCCAGCCCGAACCTCGCCGTGCTGTCCGCGAAGGCCTACGGCGCGAAGGGCGCCGTCGACCCGGTCGGCACCGGCACCGGCCCCTTCACGCTGAAGAAGGTCGACGGCAGCTCCTCCGCGACCCTCGACCGGTACGACGGCTACTGGGGCGGCCGGGCCCAGGCCGCCGGCATCGACGTCCGCTTCGTCGCCGACGGCACCGCCCGCACCAACGCCCTGCGCAGCGGCGACACCGACATAGCCGAGGCCGTGCCCGTCGCCCAGGCCGCCACCCTGGCGCAGGGCACCCGGCGGGAGACCGCCACCACCCGCACGACCAGCCTGCTGCTCAACTTCCGCTCCGGACCGTTCGAGGACGCCCGGCTGCGCGCCGCCGCCCGCGCCGCCGTCGACACCTCCGGCCTCGCCAAGGACGTGTACGAGGGGCACGCCGACCGCGGCGCCGGCATCTACGGCCCCGCCGTCAGCTGGGCCGAGGGACGGCACCGGAAGCCCGTGGGGCGGGCCGAGCCGAAGCGGCCCGGCGGGACCCGGATCACCCTCGCCACCTACGACAACCGGCCCGAACTCCCCGAAGTCGCCCAGGTGCTGAAGCAGCAGCTGGAGCGGGCCGGGTTCCGGGTGGAACTCGTCGTACGCGAGTACTCGCGGCTGGAGAGCGACGCGCTCGCCGGGAAGTTCGACGCCTTCGTCCTCGCCCGCAACAGCCTCGTCGACACCGGCGACCCGGTCGCCGTCCTCGCCAGCGACTACACCTGCGACGGCGGCTACAACCTGGCCCGGCTGTGCGACAAGGACGTCGACCGGGCCGTGGCCGCCGCCGAGCGCACCGCCGACACCGCCGAACGGCAGGACGCGGCGCTGCGCGCCGAGGCGGAGATCCTCGGCACCGACGCGGTCGTGCCGCTGGTCCACCAGCGCGTCCTCACCGGCGTCGGCCGCTCGGTCAAGGGCCTGCTGCTCGACCCGTACGAGCGCACCCTCATCGGCACCGGCACCCGGCGCTGACCGTGCGCACCCTGCTGTGGCGGGCCGCGCTCGCCGGCGCCCTGGTGTGCGGGATCGGTCTGCTGCCCTGGCTCAGCCGCACCGATCCCGCGCTCACCGTCCTCAAGGCCCGGGCCCAGGACCGCGACCCGGACCCCGCGGTGCTCGCCGCCATCCGCGACCAGCTCGGTCTGGACGACGGCCCGCTGACCCTGCTGGGCCGCTGGCTCGGCGGACTGGCGCGCGGGGACGCGGGCCGGTCCTGGATCTCCGGCGCGGAGGCGGGACCGGCCGTGCTCCAGGCGCTCGGCGCCTCCCTGCTGCTCATGGCGGTCGCGCTCGTCGTGGCCGGCTGCACCGCCGCCGCCGTCTGCGCCCGCACCCTGTACCGGGGCGGCCGGGCCCGGC
>NZ_MUMF01000224.1:0-7301 GCF_002155905.1 Streptomyces tricolor
CGACCCGCCCCGGCACACCCGGCTGCGCCGGGTCGTCGCCCGCGCGTTCACCGGCGCGAGCATGCGGCGGCTGCGCCCGCTCGCGGAGCGCCGGGCCGCCGAGCTGCTCGACGGGATGGAGCGGGCGGGGGCGCCGGCCGACCTCATGGAGCACCTGCATGGCCCGTTCCCGATCGCCCTGATCCGTGACTTCCTCGGCGTGCCCGAGAGGGACTGGCACCGCTGGTCCGCCACGGGCGAGGCGCTGCTGGCCGCGGGCGCGGGCGCCGGCTCGGCGGAGCGGGCCAGGCAGGCGGCGATCACCCGGGCCCGGATCACCGAACTGCTCCGGCGGCGCCGTACGGAACCCCGCGAGGACCTGGCGGGAGTGCTGGCGCGGGCCGCCGCGGCCGGTGAGATCACCGACGACGAGGCGCTCTCCCTCGCCATCGCCGTCCAGGTCAGCGGTGGCCACGCGGTCCGCAACAACAGCGGCTCGATGATGTACGCGCTGCTCACGCACCCCGAGCAGCTAGCCCGGCTGCGCCGCGAGCCGGAGCTGCTGCCCCGGGCCGTGGAGGAACTGTTCCGCTACGTCCCGCACCGCAACGGCGTCGGCATCCCGCGGATCGCCACCGAGGACGTCGAGGTCGGCGGCCGGCTGATCCGCGCCGGCGAGGCGGTCTACAACGCCTACCTCGCCGCCAACCGCGACCCCGAGGTCTTCCCCGACCCCGACGCCCTGGACTTCGACCGCCGGGGCGCCGCCCACGTGGCCTTCGGGTACGGCCCGCACCACTGCCTGGCCGCGGTCATGGCGCGCATGGAGGCCGAGGTCATGATCGGCTCCGTGCTCGCCCGCTTCCCCGGCCTCCGCCTGGCCGTGCCCCCCGAGGAGGTCGAGTTCCAGCGGCAGGGCCTGATCCGGGGACCGAGGACGCTGCCCGTGACGTGGTGAGCCGATCCATGGCAAGGTACGGGTGACCACAGGGGGGAACATGATCGTTGTACTGCTCGGCGTCCTGGCACTCGTCATCGGCGGCTGCGTCTGCGTGGTGTGGGCGGAGCGCGGCGGCCCGCGCTGGGTCCGGATCGTCGCGGCGCTCACGCGCGGGGCGGGCGAGCTGGTGAGCAGCGCCCAGAAGAGCGGACGCCGCAGCGGCAACGCCGACGACTAGCGACCACGGGAGCCCGCCCGGTCAGGCCCGAGGGCCTGACCGGGCGGTACACCGGCAGAAGGCGTCAGCCCTGCGCCGGGAACACGAAGAACCCCTGGTCCGTGCTGAGCGCCGAGCTGCCGTCCGAAGCCAGGCCGATGAACGGCCTGGGCCGTCCGAGGCGGACCAACGCCGACAGATGCCACCCACGGGTGACCACCCCCACCCCGCTCTGGCCTGGGCTCCCCAAGTCGATCTGCGACACTGGTACCACCATGCCCAAGCCCGGAGAACTCACTTTCGTCGCGCCGCGCGGAGCCAAGAAGCCGCCGCGGCATCTCGCCGACCTCACGCCCGCCGAGCGCAAGGACGCCGTGGCCGAGATCGGTGAGAAGCCGTTCCGTGCCAAGCAGCTCTCGCAGCACTACTTCGCGCGGTACGCGCACGACCCGGAGCAGTGGACCGACATCCCCGCCGGTGCGCGCGCCAAGCTCCAGGAAGCGCTGTTCCCGGAGCTGATGACCGTCGTCCGGCACCTGTCCACCGACCAGGGGACCACGCGCAAGACGCTGTGGCGGCTGTTCGACGGCACGCTGGTCGAGTCCGTGCTGATGCGGTACCCGGACCGGGTCACCATGTGCATCAGCTCGCAGGCCGGGTGCGGTATGAACTGCCCGTTCTGCGCGACCGGGCAGGCGGGGCTGGACCGGAACCTGTCCACCGCGGAGATCGTCCACCAGATCGTGGACGGCATGCGGGCGCTGCGGGACGGCGAGGTGCCCGGCGGGCCCGCGCGGCTGTCCAACATCGTCTTCATGGGGATGGGCGAGCCGCTCGCCAACTACAAGCGGGTCGTCGGCGCCATCCGGGCGCTCACCGACCCGGCGCCGGACGGGCTCGGCCTGTCCCAGCGCGGGATCACCGTCTCCACCGTCGGGCTGGTGCCGGCCATCCACCGGTTCGCCGACGAGGGCTTCAAGTGCCGGCTGGCGATCTCCCTGCACGCCCCCGACGACGAGCTGCGCGACACCCTCGTCCCCGTGAACACGCGGTGGAAGGTCCGCGAGGTGCTGGACGCCGGGTTCGAGTACACCGAGAAGTCCGGCCGCCGGCTGTCCATCGAGTACGCGCTGATCCGGGACATCAACGACCAGGCCTGGCGCGGCGACCGGCTCGGCCGGCTGCTCAAGGGCAGGCCCGTGCACGTCAACCTCATCCCGCTGAACCCGACGCCGGGCTCGAAGTGGACCGCGTCGCGGCCCGAGGACGAGAAGGCGTTCGTGGAAGCCATCGCCGCCCACGGTGTCCCTGTCACGATCCGGGACACCCGTGGCCAGGAGATCGACGGGGCCTGTGGTCAGCTCGCGGCCACCGAGCGGTAATCTGGCCACGTCCACATATCTTCATATTCCGACAGGGGAGCGCCACAGCGCTGAGAGTGCGGCAACCAGGCCGCAGACCCTCTGAACCTCGCCCAGGTCATTCTGGGTAGGAAGTTCGGTCACCACCTCAAGCTGTCGTGCCCTGCCCGGGTTTCCGGGCGGGGCCGCGTTCTTCCTGGCCAACCCCCAGGAGGACATCCAGTGCACCACAAGACCTTCGTGGCCGTGGCGGTCGGCCTCGGCCTCGTCACGCTGTCCGCGTGCGGGTCCACCGACACCGGGGGCTCCGCGGACCCCACGACCGTAACCCTGGTCAGCCACGACTCGTGGGCCGTCTCCAAGGACGTGCTGAAGGACTTCGAGAAGCGGTCCGGGTACAAGGTCAGGGTCCTCAAGGACGGCGACGCCGGGCAGGCCGTCAACAAGGCGATCCTGACCAAGGACAACCCGCAGGGCGACGTCTTCTTCGGCGTCGACAACACCCTGCTCTCCCGCGCCCTGGACAACGGGCTGTTCCAGCCGTACCGGGCCAAGGGCTGGGACACGGTGCGGCCCGAGTTCCGCGCCGACCAGGGCAAGCACCGCGTCACGCCCGTCGACACCGGCGACATCTGCGTCAACTACGACAAGGCCTGGTTCAGCGCGCACAAGCTGACCCCGCCCCGGTCCTTCGAGGACCTGGCGAAGCCCGCGTACAAGAACCTGCTCGTCACCGAGAACGCGGCCACCTCCTCGCCGGGCCTCGGCTTCCTGCTGGGCAGCGCCGCGAAGTTCGGCGACGACGGCTGGCCGGGCTACTGGAAGAAGCTGAAGGCCAACGGCGTCAAGGTGGTCGACGGCTGGGAGCAGGCCTACTACCAGGAGTTCTCCGGGTCCTCGGAGGGCAAGAAGGCCGGCGGCGACCGGCCGCTCGTGGTGTCGTACGCCTCCTCCCCGCCCGCCGAGGTGATCTACGCCAAGAAGCGGCCCGCCACCGCCCCGACCGGCGTGGCCACCGGCACCTGCTTCCGGCAGGTCGAGTACGCCGGGCTGCTGAGCAACGCGAAGAACACCAAGGGCGGCAAGGCGCTCCTCGACTTCCTGCTGACCAAGGAGTTCCAGCAGGACATGCCGTTGAACATGTTCGTCTACCCGGTCGTGAAGGGGGCCGCCGTGCCCGCCGACTTCACGAAGTACGGGCCGGCCGCCGAGGACCCCGAGACCCTGGCGCCCGACACGATCGCCGCCAACCGCGACGAGTGGGTCAAGTCGTGGACCTCGCTCGTACTGAAGTAGCCAGGACCCGGCGGGGGAACGCGGCGCGGCTCGGGCTGATGGCCCTGCCCGTCGCGTTCTTCGCGCTGTTCTTCGCCTGGCCCGTGGCCGCGATCGTCACCCGCGGGCTGAAGGCGGACGGCGCCTGGCACCTCGGGCGGCTCGCGGACGTCGTCACCCGGCCGGACATCCGGGACGTGCTGTGGTTCACCACCTGGCAGGCGCTCGCCTCCACCGCGCTCACCCTGCTGCTCGCCCTGCCCGCCGCCTACGTCTTCGCCCGCCTCGACTTCCCGGGCAGGCATCTGCTGCGGGCCGTCGTCACCGTCCCGTTCGTGCTGCCGACCGTCGTCGCCGGCAGCGCCTTCCTGGCGCTGGTCGGCCACCACGGGCTGCTCGACCAGCTGTGGGGGGTACGGCTGGACACCACGGTGTGGGCGATCCTGCTGGCCCACGTCTTCTTCAACTACGCGGTCGTCGTCCGCACGGTCGGCGGGCTGTGGGCCCAGCTCGACCCCCGGCAGGAGGAGGCCGCGCGCGTGCTGGGCGCCTCCCCGCTGACGGCCTGGCGGAAGGTCACCCTGCCCGCGCTCGCCCCGGCCGTGGCCGCCGCCGCGCTGATGGTGTTCCTGTTCACCTTCACCTCCTTCGGTGTGGTGCAGATCCTCGGCGGCCCCACCTTCTCCACCCTCGAAGTGGAGATCTACCGGCAGACCTCCGAGGTCTTCGACCTGTCCACGGCCGCCGTCCTCACCCTCGTCCAGTTCGCGGCCGTCGGCGCGATCCTCGCCGTGCACGCCTGGACGGTACGGCGGCGGGAGACCGCGCTCAGGCTCGTGGACCCGAAGGTGACCGCCCGGCGCCCGCGCGGCGCCGGCCAGTGGGCGCTGCTCGCCGGTGTCCTCGTCACCGTCGCCCTGCTGCTGGTCCTGCCGCTCGCCGTCCTCGTCCGCCGCTCCCTCGACGCGCCCGGTCTCGGCTACTACCGGGCGCTGACCGACGCGGACGGCGGTACGTTCCTGGTCGCGCCCCTGCACGCGGTGTGGACCTCGCTGGAGTACGCCGTCGCCGCCACCGCCATCGCCGTGGGTGTGGGTACTCTCGCCGCCGCCGCGCTGGCCCGCCGGGACGCGGGACGGCTGGTGCGGGGGTTCGACGCGCTGCTCATGCTGCCGCTCGGCGTCTCCGCCGTGACCGTCGGCTTCGGCTTCCTGATCGCGCTCGACAAGCCGCCGCTGGACCTGCGCCAGTCCTGGATCCTGGTGCCGCTCGCGCAGGCGCTGGTCGGCGTCCCCTTCGTCGTACGGACCATGCTGCCCGTGCTGCGCGCGGTGGACGTACGCCTCCGGGAGGCCGCTGCCGTGCTCGGCGCCTCGCCCTGGCGGGTGTGGCGGGAGGTGGATCTGCCGCTGGTGCGGCGGGCGCTGCTGGTCGCGGCCGGGTTCGCGTTCGCCGTGTCGCTGGGCGAGTTCGGGGCGACCGTGTTCATCGCCCGGCCCGACAACCCCACCCTGCCGGTCGCCGTGGCCCGGCTGCTGAGCCGCCCCGGTGACCTCAACTACGGCCAGGCGATGGCCCTTTCGACCATTCTGATGGTGGTGTGCGCCGCCGCGCTGCTCGTCCTGGAGCGCCTGCGCACCGACCGGACGGGGGAGTTCTAGATGCTGCTGAGCCTGGACGCCGCGACCGTGCGCTTCGGCGGGCGGGCCGTGCTCGACGCCGTCGGCCTGGACGTCGCCGAGCACGAGGTGGTGTGCGTGCTCGGGCCCAGCGGCAGCGGCAAGTCGACCCTGCTGCGGGCCGTAGCCGGGCTCCAGCCCCTGTCGGGCGGCCGGGTGCTGCTCGACGGCCGCGACCAGGCGGGCGTCCCCGCGCACAAGCGGGGCGTCGGGCTGATGTTCCAGGACCACCAGCTTTTCCCGCAGCGGGACGTCGGCGCGAACGTGGCCTTCGGGCTGCGCATGCACGGCGTCGCCAAGGGCCGCCGGGACGCCGAGGTGGGCCAGTTGCTCGACCTGGTCGGGCTGCCGGGGGCCGCCCGGCGGGCCGTGGCCTCCCTGTCCGGCGGCGAGCAGCAGCGGGTGGCGCTCGCCCGGGCCCTCGCGCCCCGGCCCCGGCTGCTCATGCTGGACGAGCCGCTCGGCCAGCTCGACCGCTCGCTGCGGGAGCGGCTGGTGGTCGAACTGCGGGAGCTGTTCGGCCGGCTGGGGACGACCGTGCTCGCCGTGACCCACGACCAGGGCGAGGCGTTCGCGCTGGCCGACCGGGTGGTGGTGATGCGGGACGGGCGGATCGCGCAGACCGGGACGCCGCTGGAGGTGTGGCAGCGGCCCGCCGACGCGTTCGTGGCCCGCTTCCTCGGCTTCGAGAACGTGGTGGAGGCGACCGTCGCCGGGACGGCCGCCGACAGCCCGTGGGGCAAGCTGCCGGTGCCGGACGGCTCCGGGCAGGGCAGCCGTACGGTCCTCGTCCGGCCCGCCGGGGTCCGGCTGGTGCCGGCCGACCAGGGCCTGCCCTGCACGGTGGCCGCCCGCACCTTCAAGGGCACCCACGTGGCCGTGCACCTCCAGCCGGCGGACGGTCCGCGCCTGGAGGCGGCCTGCGCGCTCCGGGACGCCCCGGCGCCCGGCGCCCGGGTCGGCGTGGAGTTCGACGTGGCCGAAACCCTCGTGCTGGACTGATCGTCCCGCCGTAGGGTGAGGTCATGTCTTTGCTCGCACATGACCGCTACTGCGACGAAATCGCCCACCAGGTCGAGCAGTTGAGAGCTGTGGTCACCTCGGGCGCCGACCTGTCCGCGACCGTGCCGACCTGCCCGGACTGGTCGCTGGAAGACCTCGTCCGGCACGTGGGGGGCGCCCTGCGCTGGGTGGACGCCCTGGTGCGCGCCCGGGCGCAGGAGGACATCCCCGAGGAGCAGGTGCCGCTGGGCGGCGGACCGGAGGCGCGCGGGGACGCGGCGGCCCTGGACAAGTGGCTCGCGGACGGCGGCGAGCTGGTCGTCGGCGCGTTGCGCGAGGCCGGCCCCGACGCCGGGGTGTGGGCATGGGCCTGGGCGCAGAACGCCGGCTTCTGGGCCCGCCGGGTGGTCTGCGAGATCACCGTGCACCGGGCCGACGCCGCGCTCGCCGCCGGGCTGCCCTACGAGGTGGCGCCGGACATCGCGGCGGACGCGCTGGACGAGTGGCTGCAGCTTGTGGAGTGGGTGCAGCGGACCGGGGCCCTGGAGGCGGCGAAGGAGCTGCGCGGTCCGGGGCGCTCGATCCATCTGCACGCCACCGACACCGCCCCGGAGCTGAACGCCGAGTGGCTGATCGAGCTGGGCGAGGAGGGGGTGAGCTGGCGGCGCGGGCACGAGAAGGCCGCGGTCGCCCTGCGCGGCCCGCTCACCTCGGTGCTGCTCGCCTTCTACCGCCGGATGCCGCTGGACGGCCCCGGTCTGGAGGTGCTCGGCGACCGGGAGCTGCTGGAGTTCTGGCTGGAGCGGGCCACGTTCGGCTGACGCGCACCGGCCCGCCCCCGGGGACGT
>NZ_MUMF01000224.1:7354-7476 GCF_002155905.1 Streptomyces tricolor
GGGCCGCCGCGATGCCGGCGATCAGGCCGGTGCGGGAGTTCGCCCCGGTCTCGGCGAGGTTGGAGTCACCGACCGCCGGGGACGGCGCGTTCTCGGCGGTGCCCGCCGGCGCGGCGCCTGCC
>NZ_MUMF01000225.1 GCF_002155905.1 Streptomyces tricolor
GCGTATCAAGGAGACGTGCTTCTCGTATCAACCTCGTACCGGTCCAGGCCATCTCCCCAGGAGGCGGACCGGGTCCACAGCCGGGTGCGGGACACTGGTCTTCGCCCGCCTCTACGATCCATGGCAGCAGGACACGCGCCAGGAGTTCGAAGGGGAGCCGCTGGGGGAACCGGCTGATTGGCGGGCGCGTAGATACGATCAGTAAGCAGTACCAGCAGTACCCGGCAAGGCAGCGGCACACAGCAGGCAAGACGACGGCAGGGACGGAGGAGGTGCCCCATGGGAGTCCTGAAGAAGTTCGAGCAGCGTCTCGAAGGTCTGGTGAACGGCACCTTCGCCAAGGTCTTCAAGTCCGAGGTCCAGCCCGTGGAGATCGCCGGAGCGCTCCAGCGGGAGTGCGACAACAACGCCACCATCTGGAACCGCGACCGGACCGTCGTGCCCAACGACTTCATCGTGGAGCTGAGCGCGCCGGACTACGAGCGCCTCAGCCCCTACTCCGGGCAGCTCGGCGACGAGCTGGCCGGCATGGTGCGCGACTACGCCAAGCAGCAGCGCTACACCTTCATGGGCCCGATCAAGGTCCACCTGGAGAAGGCCGACGACCTGGACACCGGCCTGTACCGGGTGCGCTCGCGCACCCTCGCCTCCTCCAGCAGCCAGCAGGCGGCCCCGCAGGCG
>NZ_MUMF01000226.1 GCF_002155905.1 Streptomyces tricolor
GGGCGGGGCGGGTGCCGTGGCGGAAGTGGGCGCCGCCCCGGACCAGGACCGAGCGGTGCAGCGCGGCGGCGACGAGTCGGGGCTCGTCGACGTGCCGGGGCAGTTCGACGTAGGCGTGCAGCCCGGCGGCCGCGCCGAGGATGCGGGCGTCCGGCAGGTGGTTGCGCACCGCGCGCTCCAGCAGGAGGCGGCGGGCCCGCAGGCGGGCGCGGCGGCGGCGCAGGTGGCGGTCGAAGCCGCCGGAGGCGAGCAGTTCGGTGAAGGCGAGCTGGGTGAGGATCTCGGATCCGAGGTCCCGCCTGGCCCGCGTCTGTTCCAGCAGGCTCGTCAGGCGGGGTGGGACGGCGATCCAGGCCAGCCTCAGCGCGGGCGAGAGCGATTTGCTCGCGGTGCCGGCGTACAGCACGCGGTCCGGGCAGAGCCGCTGCAGGGCGAGCGGCCGGGGCGTCTCGTCGAACCACAGCTCGCCGTCGTAGTCGTCTTCGACGACGAAGCCGTCGACGTCCTCCGCCCATCGGACCAGGGCCGCCCGGCGCTCGGTGCTGAGCGTGGCCCCGGTGGGGAACTGGTGCGCGGGCGTGACGAGCACCGCCCGGGCTCCGGTGCGGGCCAGCGCGTCCACGTCGATGCCGTCCTCGTCCACCGGCACGGAGCGGACGCGCAGTCCGGCCTCGGCGACGAACTGCCGCTGCCGGTGGTGGCAGGGGTCCTCCATGCCGAGCGCGTCGATGCCGAGCCGGGGCAGTGCGGCGCCGAGCAGACTGAGCACCTGGGCGAAGCCTGACGTCACCATGATCTGCCGGGGGGTGGTGCGCACGCCCCGGGTGCGGCCCAGGTAGCCGGCCAGCTCGGTGCGCAGGGCGGTCGCCCCCGACAGCGGGGGGTAGCCGAGTTCGCGGCCGCCGGCGCCGGTCAGCGCCTGCTGGTAGGCGGCCAGCCATTCACGCTGGGGGAAGGCCGTGCCGTCGATGGTGCCGGGCCGCAGGTCCCAGCGGACGTCGGGGACGACGCCGTCGTCGAGGAGGGTGGGGACGGCGGAGGGGGGCAGGTGCTGGGAGATCCAGGTTCCGGAGCCGCGCAGGGCCTCCAGGTAGCCCTCGGCGATGAGCTGCCCGTACGCCTCCACGACCACGCTGCGGGAGACGCGCAGGTCCTCCGCCAGTTGACGGCTGGAGGGGAGCCGGACGCCCGGGCGGAGGGTGCCCTCGGCGATCTCCTGCCGGATGGTGCCCTGGATCTGCGCGGTGAGCGGCACCGGGGCGTCCCGTGTGACGTCGATCAGTGTCTGCCAGGGCACCTCACTGCCCCCCTTCCCGGGGTACCGCGCGGGACCGGTCAGCCGTGGTCACTGCCGGTCCCTCCCTCCCGCGGGGCGCCGCTCTCCTTCCGGTTCCCGGCCGTGGACGGCCAGGCGTGGTAGCGGCGCAGTCCGTACAGCAGCGGAGGGGCGTCCTCGACCTCGCGAATGCCGTAGATCTCGCCGAAGACCATGCGCTGGGCACCGACCCGGACGGTGCGGGTGACCGTGCAGTCGGCGACGGAGCGGGCGGCCTCGTTGAGGTGGGGACCGGCGGCGCCGTCCGGCAGGTCCCAGGCGACCCTGGAGAACCGTTCGGGGTCGCCGGAGGCGAAGAGTTCGGCGGTGCCGCGCCCGAGGTGGTGCAGGAAGTTCACGGCGAAGCGGCCGGTGTCCAGGACGCGCAGCAGGGTGGGGCTCTCGGCCCGGATGCCGACGACCAGCGTGGGCGGCTCGGGGGTGACACTGCACACGGCGGAGCAGGTCATCCCCGAGGGGCCGGTGACGCCGTCGCCGGTCGTGATGACGGTGACCCCGCTGGGGAAGCCGGCCATCAGCGTCCGGAAGTCCGCTCCGGAGGCGGGGGCCGGGCCGGTGCCTTGCC
>NZ_MUMF01000227.1 GCF_002155905.1 Streptomyces tricolor
GCCCAGCACCCTGACCCTCGCCGCGTACCACCACCGTCGTCCCGGTCGGCGTTACCCGGCCAGCCCTTGCCCAGTTGCACCTGGTGGTACCTCAGACCCCCGCCAGCCCGCACCCCTCGTTGCAGCCGGCGGGCCACCGTGCCCCGGACCTCTCCGCGGTCCGGGGCACGGCCGCGGACAGAGGTGTCACGAGATCCGGCAAAGCGAGGTTCCGTGAAGGAGGGGACGTCGGGTGACTGGATCGGGTGAAGTCACGGCGTGGTCAAAGGCCAGCGCCGCCGGTCCCGTTGTTCGCGTGCTTCACGCTGCAATGGGCCCGTTTTGCCTGATTGCCCGTCACCTCCCTTGTGGCGGGAGGCCGGAACTTAAACGCCCGCCACGCGGAAAATCCGGCGACACACCCGTCACGAGGTTGCGTACATGAACGTTGGTGAGGAAAGATCACCAGCATGGCCAGGCCCTACGGAAGTCGAGACGCAGAAGAGCGGGAGTACGTGCCGCCGGTGCGTGACAAGAAGCGGCGAGATCTCGTACGCCTCTCCCCCATGGTCCCGGCCGAGGTCCACAAAGCCGCGTACGACAACGCGAAGGCTGCGGGGGTCTCGATGGGCAAGTACGTTGCGGAACTCATCCGGCGCGACCAGCTCGACGAGAGCGGTCGGCCGGTGTGGGCCCGCGAAGCCTTTGGCGAGCCGGACCAGGGAGAACTTCCTATGACCGGCTGATCAGACAGCGTCGGAGGGCGCTAAAAAGCCCCGGCCAACTACCTAACCGGGGCGGCGCCCATCCGACGTACGGGGGACTCAGCTTCACTCCCCAGCGAGCTGAACCCCATTTGTTTTACCTGCAGTTACACCCACCCACGGTCGACTCCCCAGCCGACCACCCCGCAAGAACAGCGCTTCCCGGCGCTGCTGGCCCTAGAGCGGCCCGGCTTCCCAACCGGGCCCCTCGCACCAACACGGAGGAGGTGAGCCAAGCCCCGCAGGACGCTTTCCCAAGCGCCTGCCGGGCGGTGGTGCCCTCACCACACGGAGTTAGAAGCGCACCCCTTGAGCGACCTGGTGAGCCGCGCTCGGAGCCCTCCGCCAACTAGGCGCGAGGGGGCTTCGGCGTTCGTATGGAGTTAGGAGCCCTCCCATCGTAGCGGACAGCTACGGTGCCGGACAGCTCATGCCCGCCCCCGGAGTGTCCGGGGAACCGGGCGTGCACAGCCCGTCATCTGCCCTGATTCACAATCCTCATACCGGTGTCCTGCCCGCCCCCCGGGCCGCGCGCGTGGACCTGCAGGAGTTGTTCCTGCAGCTGTCCCCGCGGCTGTCGGTGCGCGTCGACACCAAGAACTCCGAGGGCAAGTGGCGGCACAAGTACGTCGAGCGCTCCCTGCATTCCCTGCGCCGGGCCCCTCGCGGCCCGTACGCCGTCTACCTGTCGTCGGCGTACGGCCGCTACCGCTGGCTCTGCTTCGACCTGGACGACAAGCGCGGAGAAGTCGGCCCCGACCTCGCCACCCTGCTGCGCTGGCTGGAGGAGGCCGGGCTGACCTATGTGGTCGCCGCCTCCGGGTCCGCCGGCGGACGGCACGTCTGGGTGGCCGCCGAGACCCTGCTGGACGCGCACCTGGTCGAGGCCCTCGCCGTGGCCGCCGCCAAGCGCCTGCCCACGCTCGACTACGGGCTGCTCAAGTCCCGTACGGGCGCGGTCCGCCCGATCGGTGCCCCGCATCGCAACGGAGGCCGCAGCGAGCTGCTGAGCCCGCCGGACCCCCGCCGGGCCGCCGCCCTGCTCACCCCCGCCAGCTGCCGCAACCCCTCCGAGGCGTTCACGCGGTTGCTGCTCATCATCGACGCCGTCCCTGCCCGTGAGGACTTCCGCCCCAAGGTGGTCGGCCGCGACGCGTTCGCCGAGGTCCTCGACGACCGGCTGGGCCCCCGGCTCGCCGGCACGCCCAACACCGTGCTGGACCGCGACACCATGGCGCTGCTCACCCGCCGCCCGCCGGCCGACCGGGTCAGCGAGGTGTGCGGGTCGCTGCTCACGCGGCTGGCGCTGCGCCGCTGGACGCTGCCCATGGTCGAGCGCCTACTGGACGACCGCCGTTACCGCGAGGGCGGGCTGCTGCACCTGTGCACCGCGCCCGGGGTCGGCACGCTGCGCGTGGCGCTGGACCAGGCCGACGTCAAGGAGAAGCTGGAGCGCCAGTGGGCCCGCTGCGTCGCCTACGCCGCCACGCTCCCGTACACCGAGGAGTCCCTGCAGCGCACCGAGACCATCGCCGAGACCGTCGCCCTAGTCGAGCAGCTGCAGCAGGCCGCCGACGCCTGCCCGCAGCGCTGGGCCACCGAGTCCGGCCCCGCCGACCGCGCAGCCCTGGACCTGTTCTGCCTGCTCGCGCTGCGCTCCGGCAGCACCGTGCTGAGCCTGGATGTCCGCCGCGCCGCCCTCGCCACCGGCCACGGCCGCTCGACCATGCACCGCGCGTTCGGCCGCCTCACCCTCGACAGCTGGCTGGGCCGGGCCACCGACGAGGGTGAGGCGGGCACCTACGAGCTGCTCCCGGTCACCGCTTCGCACCCCGCGTTCGGCTCCGCTGCACGGGGTGGGACACAAGGAACCCCGCCCCCCCTAGGGGAGCACCGGGCCGCCCTGACCTCCCTCCTCCAACACCGCCTTGCCTCCGGCCAGGCCGACGTGTTCGCCTACGGCCGCGCCACCAAGCAGCACGCCGGAGGGCTGGGACACCACGCCGGCCGGGTCTACCAGCAGCTCGCCGGTCACGCCGACCGTGCCCTCAGCCTCGCCGAGGTCTGCCAGCGCACTGGCTACCGCCCCCGCACCGTCGCCAAGCACCTCGGGCGGATGCGGGACCTGTTGGTCGCTACGCGCGCCGTGATGACCGTCCACCACGAGTGCCCCACCTGCCAGGCCGCCCCGGGCGAACGCTGCCGTACGACCACAGGAGCCCTTCTCCGCCGCCGTGGAGCCGACCAGCACACCGCCCGCCAAGCGCTCGCCGCCGAACGTTCCAGCACCCCGTACTACCGCCCTCGGCCCGGCGCCCTGGTCGCCGCGGCGAAGGCCCTGGGTTGCTGCGGTGTCACGGCGAGCCGTGCACGCCGGTACGCCATCGAAGTCGAGCTGTACCGGTGGTGGAGGCGTGAGGAGGAGTGGATGCGCGCCCCCAAGGCCGGCATCCACACGGGCGTCCAGACGCACCCCGAGCAGACCGCCCTGGTGCTCACCACACTGGCCAGCCAGCCCCGGCGCCGCTACCCACGCACCGCCGACGGCCGGGGCGACCACGCCGCCGCCAGGGCCCGCATCGAGCGCCGCATCGCCACCGCCTGACGTCACGGCAGACAGTGGCATTCCTCCGCTGCTGCTCCGCTCTTTCTGAAACCGATCACCCACCGCAGGGCTTGTTATTGAGACTTCAGCCGGCTGGTGACAGTCGACCTAGTGGGGGTAAAATATGAGGCGCATCGCCGGCGCGCCATGCGCCTTGGCCTGCGGTCGGTCCCCGGCTGGGACGGGGACCGACCGCAGGCCGACAGGAACCGCTCCGGCGTCGGCCGCCCTGTGCGCCTGCCCGCGCACCACTCGTACGACGGACTCCCTGCAGACAGCGAAAGGCCGGCGGTCATCGGGCAGATACCGCCGGCCTGCGCCGAGCACAGAACCCCGGGCGGCACGCGCCCAAGAAACCCGGCCTGAACAGTCTAGGCCCTACCGCACAGGACACCACCAATGACCGAAGACGAGGCCCGCGGCCTGCTCCAGCAACGCCTGGCCGCGCTCGGCGAGCGCATCACTCTTGCCGACATCGCGGCTGCTACCGGCCGCACCCCTCACTACATCCGCCACTACTGGGCCAACACTCCCGAGCGCGGCTTCCCCAGCACCCGGGGCTCCCGAACGGACGGGACCAAGGAGTTCGACCGGGACCAGGTCGCCGACTGGTGTCACCGGAACGGCATCGGCGTCCAGCTGCACGCATCCGAGATCGAAGACACCCGCAGGGACTGGGTCACCACTGCGGACATCGCAGAGCGCCTTGGCCTGCGGGACCGCTCCGCCGTGCGCTACCACGCCCGCAAGCATGCCGCCGGCAGCCCCGACCCCTACCCGGCCCCCGACGAGGACGGCCGCCGCTACTGGCCCGATGTCCTCGCCTGGCACCAGCGGCACGAAAAGGCGCCCCGCACCAAGCCAGGCCCGCAGCCCACCGCCGGCCTGACCCCACGACTGCACCGTGTGCAGTTGCTCGTCGAAGCCGCCAAGGCCCGCGGTGAAACCCTCACCGCCCGTGCTCTCGCCGGTGAACTCGGCATCCACGAGGACAGCGCCTACCGCCTGCTGCGCAACCTCGCCCGCGCAACAGGCGCCGAGTAGCAGGCCGGGACAGGGGCCGGGTGGGCGGCCCTGACATCGCGGGACCCCTCGAACCTTGACAGACCCGCCCCACAGGCCGCACGGGCAGGCCACCCCAGGGGGCAAGGGGGCTTCGCCCCTCCGCGCAAGCGCGGACCCCCTGGTGCGGCCTACCCGCACAACCAGCGAAGCAGATCAGTAAAGGCCCGAGCCCACGATGTCAGGGCCGCCCACCCTCATGCCGCCCCCGGCTAACCCGCTCAGATCACACCCGCAAAAACACCCTCTCACCAGCGGAAACAGGTTGACCACACCCCTCTTGTGGTGTAAATTATGAGGTGTCGGAACGGGAGGGCAGACCCGGTCCGACGAAACAGAACCCGAACGAAAGGATGACCATGTACCTGGTCGGCATCCACTCCGAATACGGAGTCGTCGTCGCCCCCAAGGAGTTGACCGACATCGACGGCGCTGCTGTGGACGTGCTGCACGGTCGCGGCTTCCGGTGGAACGACGACGAGGAGGTGTTCGCCGTCCCCGTCGAGAACCGGGACGAGAAGGCCGCCGAGGACTTCGCTCTCTGTACCGCCGTCGCGCTGCTGCTGACCGGCCACAACGTCATCGTCTCCAGCGATTGACGCACCGGTGGGTGCCCCCATCCCAGCCGGGGGCACCCATCCTCAGGAAGAGGAAATTATGAGGTGCAGGAACCGGGAGGGCGGACCCGATCCCTGCACCGACAGAACCCGAAAGGTGCACAACATGAACAGCACCAGGACGCGCGGCACTCGCCGAGCCCGCCGGACCTCCCCCGAGGCATCCCGCGCCGAGGTCGCCGACCTGAAAGCCAAGCTTGACGAGCAGGTGAAGAACCTCACCGACAGCGAGGAGTGGCGCGCGATGCTCCGCGCCGCCGTCGGCATCGGCCGCTACTCCTTCCGTAACATCCTGCTGATCCTGCTGCAGCGCCCCGACGCCACCCACGTTGCCGGGTACGGCGATTGGCAGAAGCGCGGGCGCCAGGTCCGCAAGGGCGAACGGGGGATCCGGATCCTCGCCCCGATGACGCTGCGCCGCCGAGGCGAGGACAGCGAGGAAGGCGAGCAGGACGACAGCCAGCCGTTTGTGATCTTCCGGCCCGTCAGCGTCTTCGACATCAGCCAGACCGACCCGCTCCCGGGGCACCCCGACCCCGCCGACATCCCCGCCTATGCCCCTCTCAGCGGCGCCGCGCCGGAAGGACTGTGGGAAGCGCTGGAGGCGTACGTGACCGCGTGCGGCTACACCGTGGAGCGCGGAGACTGCGGCAGTGCCGAAGGGTGGACCGACCCCGAGACCCGCACCGTCCGGGTCGGCGGCACCGCGCAGGACGCCGCAGCCGCGAAGGTACTCGCGCACGAAGCAGCCCACATCGCCTGTGGTCACATCGACGCCGCCCCTGGCGAGTACCGCCGCCACCGGGGCCGCATGGAGACCGAGGCCGAATCCGTCGCCTACATCGTCGCCGCCGCCTACGGGCTGGAGACCTCCACCCAGTCCGCCCGGTACGTCGCGGGATGGGCGAGCAGGGCCAACACCGACAACCCCGCCGCCGTTCTGCAGGAGACCGGAGAGCGGGTCATCACGACCGCCAGGGCGATGCTCGACGCTCTCGCCGGGCAGTGACCACCCGCCGGGGCCCGGCAAGGGCCCCCGGTTCGCTGGAAGGGAGAACCCCGTGATCGATGAGCCCGCAGAGGGCAACGACCCCGCAGAGGGCAACCGAGCCCAGGCCGCACTGGCCGCCCACGCCCTGCAGGCGTTCGCCCAGCAGACCGGACAGCAGCTCATGGGCAACGGCACCTTGCACATGCCCGAGGCCACCTTCCTGGAGGTCGGAGGAGACCTGCTGGCAGATCTCCTCCATCTCGGCCGACTCAACGGCGTGGACCCCGACGTACTGATCAACCGGGGTCGGGCGCACTACGACGCCGAGGCTCCCACGGAGGACGACGAGTGGCCCGACGCCTTCCATTACACGCCGCCAGTGATTGACCCGCACTCCCGATAGGGGTAAATTATGAGGTGCAGGAGCGGGGAGGCAGACCCCGCTCCTGCACCTCACAGAACCCGAACGAAAGACCCGCATCATGACCGACGTCGATTTCTTCCCGATCACGCTGTATCCGCGCCGGATCTCAGCGGACATGCTCGAACTCCCCGACGCCGTCATCCCGCTCGTGCGCATCGCGTACGCCGCCGACGTGGAGCCCAACGACGTGATCCTGGGTGACGCACCGATGGGATACCGCTTCTCCGGCTACCTGTGCAGGCCCTTCCTCGCCGCGCCCACCGAACACAACCAGGCCGACTGCTGGGAGTGCCGCACCAACATGGCGAACTACCGGCCCAGGAAGCCGGTTCCACAGGCCTCCGGTTGGGCGATGGATCACTACCTCGACATCCTGGAATCGGTTGAGTTCGCCCGCCGACACCTGGATGGCGGTGTGATCGATCTCGCCACCGGCGTCCACGTGCACGTGTGTGACCGGATCGTCGTGGTGCCCGCAGCGTTCGCCAAGGAAGTTCCCGCAGTGGCCAGCTACCAGCAGTTCATCCGGGACGCCACCCGCGCCCGGCGCGAGTCTGCCTGATCCGCCGCCGGACACGGAGTCCGGGCGCAACCACGCACCATCGAATCAGTGAGGGCCCTACGGGGCCCTCCCTTGCGTGTCTACAAGGCGGGAACCGAAGGTGCAGCCCCCTCTCTACCCCGGTCCGCGACGGCCGGCCACGGTAGCGCTGCCCGGCGCGCAGGACCCAGCAGTCCCAAAAAGTGCCCGCCGGCAGGCCGGCGAACTGCAGCCCGGTGCGCGCCGCCGAACCCGGTGGTTGCTGCCGTCCCTATGCCAACGCTGCGTACGGCGAGGACAGCCGTCGGCCCGTGACCACAGGATCCGGGAGGGCACCCGAAAAGCTCACTTCCGGCCGTTCACCGGCCTCGGGGAACATCGGTACAGCGATTATCGGTGAGAACGATCTTGTTCAGGGGGTGAGTGCGCTGACCCGGTTCTCGTACTCGCGTCGGGCCTTGCGCTGGGCCGGGACCGCGGGGAAGCCCTGACCGCCGTCGAGCGGCTGGCAGCGGGCGAGGAGCCCTCGGTGCACGGCGGGGACGGCGGTGACGCGCAGGGTGTAGCCCTGGCCGCGCCGTACGGTCGTCCCCTGGTCGAGCGCGGCCCGCTCTGCGGGCTCCAGCTCGGTGGTGCGGAGGTAGTCGGCGACCTTGCCGGGCATGTCGAGGGTGACGGGCAGCTCCGGGGCCGGGCCGTCCTCATCAGCGGCGGTGCGGTCGGGCAGGAGGTCGGCGACGGCCGTGCGGATGGCGCCGCGGCTGACGCCGTGGTCGCGGGCGAGGGCGGCGATGGAGCGGCCCTCCAGGTACGCGGTGCGTACGTCGTCGGTCTTCGCGGCCGCCACCGCGGGGCGGCGCCCGCCCTTGTTGCCCTTGGCCTCGGCGGCCCGCAGCCCGTCGTACGTCAGCTCGCGCTGGAGGTCGCGCTGAAGTTCGCCGGCGGCGGCGAGGGTCTGCACCATGAACTTCACGGTGGACAACAGTTCTCCGGTGCGCGGGTGGCGGGCAGTGAGGTCCATCGCGGAGAACGCGCCGTCGTGGATGCGCAGCGCGACCTGGTCGCGATGGAGGACGTCGAGCACGTCGAGGATGTGGCCGGTGCCGCGTACGAGGCGGAACATCTCGGAGATGTGCACGGTGTCGCCCGGCCGCGCGTACGTCAGCAGCTCGCGGAACTTCGGGCGCTGAAGGGGGTGGAGGCGGCTGGAGGTTCCCGGGTCCTCCTCGAAGACGACCGGGGCCTCGATCCCGGCCTCGTCCAGGACGAGGCTCTGCCGGGCGGTGGACTGCTGGTCGGTCGAACTGAACGCCTCGATGTCACAGCTCCGGCAGGACCGCATCCTCCACGAAGCCCGCAAAACCGCCGACCCTCTCCGCCTCATGCGGCTGTTCGGCATCAGCGACACCACCGCGATGCGCTACATCTCCGCCGCTCACCCCGAGAAGACCGCCCGCCTCCCCTGCTGATCAGTTGCGCGGCAACAGCCATGCGCCAAAGGCGGCGATCACGCCAAGAAGGGTCAGAATCGTCATGAACGACGGCATCGGCAGGCCAGTTGGCCAAACCGTGGCTCGGTGGTGGCTATTCAGCGCGAGCAGCAGACGTTCCCTGCGTCGAGGTCTGATGATCAGCACCGTTCTCGTCAGATACACGTCGATCAGCCTCAGTAGGGCGCTATACGCAAGAGCGATCCCACCCATCACCGCCCATCCTTTGGACCGCTGTTCATCCTGCACCACCCAAAGCACGAACACCCCGAACCATGTGACGAGCGTCACCATGTAGGTGCCGGTGGCCAGGGACTCAAGCCAAATCCGGCGTTTCCGCCTCCAGAATTGAGCTGGTTCCAAGATTGTCGAAAGTTGATCACAGGTGCTATGCACCCAATTCTCATCAGTGCCGGTCACGCGGACACCGCTTGCGACGTCCGGCCCCGCAGGTGATCGAGCCTCCTTGGCTACGCCGAAATGGGCCACAATGCATGGCTCTGTCTCGCCTGGTTTGCGGCCCTCAATGCGCAGGTCCTCCACGCTCGCTGGATCGCCAAGGGCCGTCAGTAGGTCGGTGAGGCTCGACGCCTGGACCTCTTGGCGCATCTCAATGTCCTGACGTCTCGTCGCATCAGGCGCATGGACCAGCGTGACAGTTCCTCCAGGTCCGAGAGATGACGCAACCTGGGCGATGAACTCCTCCATGCGCGGCTGCAAGAGCCACAGGCCCGTCTTCTTCGTCTGCGCTACCCAAGTCGTCGACACCGCACGGATGTTAATGCCGGGCAGGGCCTGGACGCGTCTCCGCAGGCCGTCGGTTGCCCGTCAGGCACGAACCCGCGCCGGACTCTCGGCTCAGCCACCGCACCCCACGCGGGTTCGAGCCCATACGCGTCCAGGAATCCGCGAACCTGCGCGCTTCCCCCGGCAGCCGCGCCAATATCGACCACCTGGTCGTCGGCCCGTTCGGCGTGGCCCTGGTCGACAGCAAGAACTGGCAGTCGAAGAAGTCCCGCATCGTCATCACCGGCGGGCTGCTGCGGTACGGCCGCTACGACCAGACCAAGGCGCTGCAGACCGTGGTGTGGGAGGCGCAGCAGGCCGAGAAGGCGCTGGAGGTGCCGGTCCGGCCGATCCTCGCCGTGCACGGGGCGAAGGTGCCCGCGCCGCGCGGACGCACCGAGCTGCACGGCGTCACCGTGATCGAGGCCAAGAAGCTGCGCGGGATGCTGGCGGGTCTCTCCCCCCAGCCCGGATGGGACGCGGCCCGGGTCACCGCCGTAGAGCAGCTGGCCGAGCAGCGTCTGCCCCGGCACGGCGGCTGAGCCGAGGCCGCCGACCGCACAAGGGCCCGGGACGTCTCCCGGGCCCTTCGTCTATGTTCCGACCGGCTACGACGCGTCCGGCTGGACGTCGTCCAGGCCGAGGTCGAGGAGCACCGCCAGCTCCTCGCCGGCCGCCCACCGCGCCAGCAGCGTCCGGTCGACGAGCCGCACCCCGTGTCGGGCCGCCCACACCACCCGCTCACGGGCGAAGGTGCCGGAGCTGACCACCAGGAACAGCGGCCGGGCGCCCGGC
>NZ_MUMF01000228.1 GCF_002155905.1 Streptomyces tricolor
GCCCGGCGCCGCCCGCCGCCGCGCCGGCGTCCGCCGGAGCGCCGGGAGCCGGTGCGGGTGCGGGCGGGGCCCGGGCGGCGGCCGGGGCGCGTGTCGAGGTAGCGGCGGGCGCCCCAGCCGAGCACGGCCTCGGCGAGCAGCACGCCCAAGGCGGCGTCCACGTGGCCCAGTTGCTCGGCCGCGTGCCGGCAGTAGGCGCAGCCGGCCAGGTGCTCCTGGACGTCGGGCAGCAGCGCGCCGCCCCTGCGGATCGGGGCGTCGAGCAGGCGGTTGTAGTAGCGGCACTCCTTGCCGGGCGCGAGTTCCCGGTGGGCGCGCACCAGGCCCTCGCGGAATCTCTCCCGGGCCTGTTCGAGCGCGGCCGACGCGCTCTGCGTGTCCACACCGAGCAGTCCGGCGGGCACCTGCGGCGGCTCGGCCTCGACCTCGGTGTGCCACAGCAGGGCCTGTTCCAGCCGGGAAAGGGCGTGGAACGCGCGGTCGGAGAGGGCGCGGTTCTCCGGTATCAGCGTCTGCGCGGTGCGCATCCCGCGGCCTCCGGCGGGTTTCCCGAGTCCGGGGAGTACGGCGGTGATCCGGTCGGTGCCGGACCAGTTGACGACCGTGTCCCGGACGGCCACCAGCAGGCGGGGCCGCAGCGCGTCCGCGGGTTCGCCGAGCGCCAGCCGGCCGAGGACCTGGTGGAAGGCGGTGGCGGTGACCATGTGGGCGAGGGGTCCGGCGGCGGCCAGGCAGATGACCGCGTACTCCTGGGCCGGCTGCCAGTGCCGGGCCATCAGGAGGGCGGCCGACCGGGAGGCCTCCGCGTCGGAGCCGGCCCGCAGCGGGCCGGCGAGGAACTCGTCGGATTCCCCGGGTTCGGCGCCGGACGGCGGATAGGGAGGACGAGGGGGGTGGGGGGTGAGCACGGAGCGGATTCCTTCTGGCGCGTGGTGCGAGCGGAACTTCACCGCGCTCGAAACCCTTGCACACCTTCCACACGAGCAACAAGGCGCACGGACGACATCGCCGTACGTGAAGGGAAGTCAGGGGCAGGGCGGTTGCCAGGGCTTGGCGGAAAGGCGGCCGGATTCCGCATGCGCCCCGTGTGAAGGGTGCGCACGCACCGGCCGTCCTCGCACGCTCCCGGAGCGGGCGGCCCGGTAGTGGACTGGGAGCCGGTCCTCCCCGGATGGCCCCGTCCCCGGCCGGCGTCCCCGGCGGCTTCCCCCGCCGGCCGGGGCGGGGCCGGTCACCGCGCGGTCGTCAGATCTGCCAGGAGCGGAGCCGGTCGGCGGCGCCGTACACGTCGGTCTTGCCGGAGATCAGGTCGCGGGCCAGGTCGACGAGGGCGCCGTAGGGCGGGTCGATGCCGACACCGCTGACGAACATGTAGGCCACGGCGGTCGCGCAGGCGAACCGGGCGTTGGCCGCGGGCAGCGGCTTGAGCACGGCGAGGGTGTGCAGCAGCGCGGCGGCGCGCCAGGCCGGGTCGGAGTCCACGCCGAGCCGGGGCGGGTCGACCCGGTGCCGGGCGACGGCGGCGACCAGCGCGGAGAAGTCGTCCACGGCGGGCTGGTCGGGCAGGACCTCCTCATGCCGCTGGAGCAGCCACGGGACGTCGATGTGGATGACGGAGGGCATCACTCAGGCGGCCTTGCCCGTGCCGGGGCGCTCGTCGTCCGGGAAGGCGGCGGCGAACTCCTCGGCGTGGCCGGCGAAGAAGCGGCGGAACGCCTCCGCGCCCTCCTGCAAGGCCCGGTGCCGGGCGATGTCGGCGGCGGCGGCCTCGCGCACGAGGGCCTTCATCGACGTACCGCGCTCCTTGGCGATCTGCCGCAGGTCCTCTAGTTCCCGTTCGCTGAACTCCACATTGAGAGCTGGCATGCCCCACACGGTACCGCGCAGGTACTCAGGCGTAAATACCCGCAGGTCAGGGGTGATCTCATGCGGTACCGACCGGAGCCGAGAGCCCTGTCCGATTCCCGCCGGTGACGCGGCGGGCGGCGCGGCAGACTCGACTGCACGGAACACCTCGACAGCACGGCACGAGCCGCAGGAGCACCGATGCAGCCGCACACCGTTCACACCGTCCGTCCGAGCCCGCTGGGCGACCTGCTGCTGACCGGATCCGTGTCCCCGGCCGGTGACCTCACGCTCACCGCGCTCTTCCTGCCCGGGCAGCGGGGCACGCCCGCCGTCCGTGCCGAGGACCGGGACGACCGGCTCTTCGCCGCGGCGCACCGGCAGCTGGACGCCTACTTCGCGGGCCGCCTGACCCGTTTCGAGCTGCCGCTCTCCCCCGCCGGCAGCCCGTTCCAGCGGGCCGTGTGGCAGGCCCTGGACGACATCCCGTACGGCACGACGAGCACGTACGGCGAACTGGCCGCCCGGCTCGGCCTGCCCCGGTCCGAGCTGCGCGCGGTCGGCCGGGCCCTCGGCGCGAATCCCCTGCTGCTGCTCCGCCCCTGCCACCGGGTGATCGGCGCGGACGGCTCGCTGCGCGGATACGCGGGCGGCGTCGAGCACAAGCGGTGGCTGCTCACGCACGAGGGCGCGCTGCAACCGACACTGCTGTGAGGGCAGGATCCTGACGCTCGGGCCCCGCACCCGGCGTCAGGCGGCTCAGTAGCCCGCGGCGAGTACGCCCGCCGGGCCGGCCGCCGCGATGCCGGGGCGCCAGAGACGGATCAGAGGTCCAGCCTGCTGATCCGTACCGCCCCTTTGGCCTCGCCGGGGTACGCGCTGGTGAGCGTCAGCCGCAGCCGTGAGCCGCGCACCGCGTCGAAGGTGATCACCGTCGGGCTGTCGGAGGCGTCGGCCCAGTCCACCCGCGCACCGGTCACCGGGGTGTAGGCGTGCCCGTCCCACACCGCCACCTCGGCCCGTGCGGGCAGGGTGTGGCCGGCGTCGACCGTGAAGGAGACCGCCACCCGGTCGAAGGTCCGGGTGCGCCCGAAGTCGACCGACACCCAGTCCTCGGCCCGCGCCCCGCGGAACGCGGGCAGCAGCGCGGTCGCCGCCTTGACGAACGCGTTGGACCAGCCGGTGGCCGGGTCGCCGTCGAGCATCGCGGCGGGCAGGGTGTCCGGGCGGCCGGAGTAACTGGCGTCCGCGCGGGGGTAGTCGGGCGGCGCCGGATGGTCGGGCCGGAAGACGGCGGGTGCGGTGGTCGCGGCCGGGCGGGCCGGGGTGGTGCGCAGCCGGGCCGTGTCCGGGCGCAGGCCGGCCGCCCGGGCGGTGACCTTCAGGGTGCCGGCCACGGTGCCGGACCGGACGATGGCGAGGGCCTTGCCGTGGAAGGCGGTGCGGGTGCTCGCCTGGTAGCGCTCGGCGCTCTCCTGGCGGCCGTTGTCGACGCCGGCCAGGGAGCCGCCGCTGACGTCGAAGGCGATGAGGTGCCCGGCGTCGGGCACGACCACGCCGTGCGCGTCGACGATCTCGGCGGTGACGAAGGCGAGCGCGCGGCCGTCGGCGGCGAGCGAGGTGCGGTCGGCGGTGAGGCGTACGGCGTGCGGGGCGCCGGCCGTACGCAGCACGTCGGTGGCGACGACCCTGCCGTCCCGCCGGGCCACCGCCTTCAGCTCGCCGGGCCGGAACGGCACTTTCCAGGTCAGGTGGAGTTTGCCCGCGCTGCCGTTGGGACTGGTGTAGCTGCCCGGGTAGGGGCCGTCGGTGAAGGTCTTGTCGTCACCGGTGGGCTCGGTGGTCTCCAGGTAGGTGCGGCCGTCGGTGGTCCGCTTGACGTCGAACTCCCGGACGCCGAGGGACTTTCCGTCGAGGAACAGCTCGACGGAGGGCACGTTGGCGTACGCCCAGACCTCGACGGTCTCCCCCTCCCGGTGGTTCCAGCTCATCGGCAGCAGGTGGACCATCGGCTCGGTCGTCCACTGGCTCTTGAAGAGGTGGTACATGTCCTTGGGGAAGCCGGCCGTGTCCACCGCGCCGAAGAAGGACGCCTTGACCGGGAAGACGTCGTACGGGGTCGGCTCGCCGATGTAGTCGATGCCGGACCACAGGAACTGGCCCGCGAACCACTTACGGTCCCGGTCCTTCTTGTGCCCGTACTCGCCGCTCATCGTCCAGGAGGCGAGGTTGTTGTCGTACGAGGAGACCTCCCGCTTGCCGGGCGTGTGGTTCTCGCCCGTGTTCAGGTGCTCCGGCTCCTGGTAGGTGCCGCGGGTCGAGGTCTCGGAGGAGGACTCGGACTCGAAGAGGAAGAGGTGCGGGTACGTGGCGTGCAGGGCGTCGACCGACTTGGCGGTGTTGTAGTTCAGGCCGAGGCCGTCCAGCTTGGCGAGCATGCGGTCGGCCGGGGAGCCGGCGGCGGGCACGCTGTGGTACTTGTTCGAGCCGATGACCAGCGGCCGGGTGGCGTCGGCGGCCTTGATCGCGCCGATGATCCGGTCCGCCATGGCGAGCCCCGCGGTGGAGGTGGAGTCGGGGATCTCGTTGCCGATGGACCACAGCAGCACGGCGGGCGAGTTGCGGGCGGCCAGGACCATCTCGGTGGCGTCCCGCTCGCACCACTCGTCGAAGAACCGGCCGTAGTCGTATCTCGTCTTGCCGGTGCGCCAGCAGTCGAAGGCCTCCACCATCATCACGATGCCCAGCTCCTCGCAGACCCGGATCATCTCCGGCGAGGGCGGGTTGTGGGAGGTGCGCAGGGCGTTGACGCCCATCGACTTCATGATCCGCATCTGCCGGCGCACGGCGTCGATGCTGCTCGCCGCGCCGAGGGCGCCCTGGTCGTGGTGGAGGTCGACGCCCTTGATCTTGGTGTGGCTGCCGTTGAGGGAGAAGCCCTCGTCGGGGTCGAAGCGGAACGTGCGGATGCCGAAGGACGTGCGGCAGGTGTCGGTGGTGCGGCCCCCGACGCGCAGCTCGGTGTGCAGGGTGTAGCGGTGCTCCGGGGTCGCGAAGTCCCACAGCAGGGGCTCGGGGACGGTGAGTTCGTGGGTCACGGCGGCCTCGTCCGCGACGGCGGCCGTACCCGCCGTACGGGCGACGGTCCGGCCGTCGGGGTCGGTGATCCGGGAACGGATCTCCACCTCCGCGCCGGCGCCGGACGCGTTGCGCACGGTCGTCCGCACCCGGACCAGCGCCCGGTCCGCGGAGATCTCCGGGGTGGTGACGTACGTGCCCCAGCGGGCCACGTGCACCGGTTCGGTGATCACCAGGCGGGCCTCGCGGTAGATGCCGCTGCCGGAGTACCAGCGGCTGCTCGGCAGCTGGTTCTGCACCTTGACCGCGAGCACGTTGGGGGTGGTGCCGTCGGTGTGCACGAGATCGGTGAGGTCGAGGGCGAAGCCGGTGTACCCGTACGGGTGATGTCCCACCTGGGTGCCGTTGCAGTGGACGTACGCGTCCATGTAGACGCCGTCGAACTCCACCGAGACGCGCTTGCCGGCCCAGGCCGGCGGGAGCGTGAAGGCGAGCCGGTACCAGCCGAGGCCGCCCGGGAAGAAGCCGGTGCCGCTGGTGGTGCCGTGCTCGGTCGTGGGGGTCTGCTCGATGCTCCAGTCGTGGGGTACGGCGACCTCGCGCCAGTCGCCGTCGTCGTGGTCGGGGTCGGCGGCGCGGGCATAGGCGCCGGTCGGGTCGGTGAGGCCGCCCGGGTCGACCAGGGCGAAGCGCCAGCCGTCGCGCAGCGGCACGGTGTGGCGTCCCCCGGCGGCGGACGCCTCGGCGGCGTGCGCGGCCGGGGCGGGGATGCTCAGGAGCGTTCCGGTCGCGGGCGCTGCCGCGGCTGTGACCAGAACCGATCTGCGCGTGACGGTCATGGGCGGCTCTCTCTCATCAGGGCCCAGAAGTACTCACAACTGATCGTGAACAAACAGATTCTGACGGTGAGCCACACACGATCGTCAAGGGTTCTGACCCGTACGGCCGCCCTCGGTCACAGATGGGCCGGATCTCCCCCTTGACCATGCCCGCAACCGTGTTCGACCGGTCGGCCAGGCGGCCCGGCCCGGCGTTCAGGGGCCCGCCTGAAGCACTACGCTGGGGCACGGGTGGTGCCACCTGATCACTGTGAGTGTGCGCTTGGGAGCGTCGACGATGAGCCGGGTCTATCCGTTCGACGAGGCGGCGACGGCCCGGGCCGTCATCGGCGACGACGGCACGCTGACGGAGTGGAACGAGGGCGCCCGCCGCCTGCTCGGCCACCCGCCCGCCGCCGTCCTGGGCCGCCCCGCCGCCGAGCTGCTGGCCGATACCGACCCGCCGGCCCCGCCGTCGG
>NZ_MUMF01000023.1 GCF_002155905.1 Streptomyces tricolor
CAGCACCTGGAGTTCCCGGGCGGACTCTCCCCCCGGGAACTCCAGGTGCTGGCCGAACTGACCACCGGCCGTACCAACCGGGAGATCGCCGAGCGGCTGTACATCACGCCGCGCACCGTGGGAACCCACATCGAGCACATCCTCGCCAAGCTCGGCCTCCCCAACCGCGCGGCCGCCGCCGCCCGGGCCGCCGCCTGGGGAATCACCCCCTCGGACTGACCCGGGCCGCGGCCGGTGACCGCCGCGCATCTGCGGAGCGCGCCGTGCGCCGCACAGAGCCCGTCAGCCGGCCGAGCCCCCGGGGAGCCAGTCCGCGAAGGCCTCCGGGAGGCGGTCCAGGTCCTCGGGCGTGACCGTGACGAGACGCAAGCCGTGGTGGCGGGCCAGTTCCCGCTTGCGCGCCACCTTGGCCGCGTACGCCTCCTTCGTCACCAGGCCCAGGGCCTCCACGAACGTGCCGTCCGCCAGGCGCCAGTCCGCGCGCAGACCGGTCGTGTTCAGTTCCGGGTGGCGCGGGTACGCGGGCTCCGGCTCGTGGGCCACGCCCCAGTGGTGCAGGAAGTCGTCCACGTGCCGCTCGAACAACGAGCGGCACAGGTGCCCGTCCGTGGCCCTGGTCGCCGTACCCATCGACGTGCGCACCCCGTCCGTGAGAAGCCCGGCGTGTGCGAGCCACTCCGTCCAGGTGCGGGCCGGCCGCGCCGGGCGCGTGCCCAGCAGTGCCGAGGCGGGGCGCGGCACCAGGAAGCGGCAGAGCATGGCCTCGTCGACCAGGCCGGGGTCGTCGAACGGCACGCAGAGACGGTCCAGTTGGGCGAGGGACGGCGGCCCGGAGAACTCGATCCCGGCGAGCCTGCGCAGCGCGTACACGATCGCCTCCGTCCACGCGCCGTCCTCGCCGGTGTCCCGCAGCACCCCGCTCCGCGCGAGGGTGCAGCAGCCGTGGCAGTAGAAGAGCCCCGCGTGCGCCGACTGGGCGGAGCGCCCGCACAGCCGGCACGGCCCGCGCTCCGCCAGGGCCACCGGGGCCCCGAAGAGGGACTCCAGGGCGCGCCGGTAGTACGGGTTCTGCGCCGCGTCGTCGACGAGCGGCGGCAGCAGGCCGCCGGCACGCGCGGCCGGCGTCTGCCCGCCGTCGGGTTTCGCGGCGAGCCAGCGGCGGTGGGGCTCCGGGACGAGCCGCTGCGCGGCGGCCGTCACCCGGCTGGAGCGGCTGACCGGGCTGGTCCCGGCCGGTGTGACCGCGGCCCGCAGGTTGTGCCGCTCCACCTCCTCGCGCGGCGCGCCCCAGGTCACGAGCAACGGTCGCACGCCGTGCCGGCGCAGCAGCACCGTCATCGGTTCGGCGAGGGGTGCGGCGTACACGGTGAGGGTGCCCGAGTCAGCGTCGAACCAGCCGGCTTCGGGGAGCCGGTCCCGCGACAGGCCGGGCTTCGACAGCCGGATCGACCAGATGCCTGCGGCCACGACGACCACCGCGTCCGGGAAGGCGTCCAGGGCCGCCAGGTCCTCGGGCGCGTCCACGTCCAGCCCGTGCGCGCGCAGCGCGCGGAGCGCCTCGCTCCGCACCCGCTCGTCGACGAGCGTGAGCGGACCGTCCGGCAGGTGGTACTGCCCGACCTGCACGCCGGACTCGTCCAGGACGAGGATCCGGGTGTGCCGGAAGACGGACCGGGTGACGGCCCGCAGGCCGCGGAATCCGTGTGCCGAGCCCCGGTACGCCTCCCAGGCGCGCAGCAGCGGCAGCGCCTCGGCGTCCCGGCGCAGCCGTGCGCGGTCCCGTGCGGTCTCCCGGCCCCAGGCCCCGCCGGCGGCACGATGGCTCAGGGCGGTCCGCAGCCGGACGGCGAGCCGCTCGGCGAGCGCCCGGCGCAGCCCCGGTTCCCCACCGGCCGGTGCCGGCTCCCGGCCGGCTTCCGGCCGGTGCTCGCTCAGGTACGCGTCCACGAGGGCGCGGACGGTCTGCCGCTCCGGCAGCAGGACCCGGACGGAACCGACCGCGTACCCGAACGCCTTCTGCTCGGCCCAGGACACCGGTTCATGACGGTCGGGCTCCCAGTCCGCGTCCTCCGCGTCGTCCTCGCTGTCGTCGTCGTGGAAACGGCTGTCGGATTCGAGGTCGTACAGCTCGATCCAGCCGTGGCAGCCGACGGGCGTCCCGGTCTCCTCCGTGAGCCTGCGGATGCTCTCGCTCGTGACGTGCAGCGCGCTGCTGTAGAGATAGCCCATGTGCCGGTCGAGAACGGAGCCGGTGGTCTCCGGCGGGGCGGCGACCGAGACGGCACGGCTGTCGTAGTCGTTGTCGGGGCGGGGGACGAGACTCACGCGGACGGGTATCACGGCATCGCACCCCGCCTTGCGCGGTGCCGGCCGGACGTCTTCCTTCCGCAGCCGGCCGAGGACGAACGCGCGCAGGGCGGGGACGGAGTCGTCGAAGACGGCGAACCCCGGGGCGACGTCCTTCGCGGGATCGCCCGGAATCATGAGCAGCCCCGCGTCGGCGGCGTACTGGACGGTGTCTCGGCTCGACATGCGCGGATTATGCCAAAGGCATGTGCATTTCCGGTGATCGGGCCGACCCGTTCCCTCGGCCGGCAGCGCCCGATCCCGTGCGGCGGTCATGCCGGGGGCAGGGGCTCGGGCAGCGTGAGGGCCGAATGAGCCGGGTTTCCCTGCGCCGACGGCATGGCGCTGAGGCTGCGCAGGCGTTCGTTGCGCTGCTTCAGGGCCCGGGCGGTGGTGGGGAAGAGGGTGGCGCCGCCCTGGCCGACCAGCCCCTGGTTCACGGTCACGAACTCCCGGGTCTCGCGTTCGTAGGCGGCGAAGCCCGCGACATGGTCCCGGTCCGCGAGGCAGCCGGCGAGCATGTACGCGCCGACGAGGGCGAGGCTGGTGCCCTGTCCGGTGAGGAACGAGGGCGCGTACGCGGCGTCGCCGACCAGCGCCACCCTGCCGCTGGACCAGCGGGGCATGCGGATCTGGCCGGCTCCGTCGAAGAACAGGTCCTCCGCCTCACGCAGGCCGGCCAGCAGGCCCGGGACCTCCCATCCCGCGTCGGCGAAGACCTCGGCGACCAGGTCGCGTTGAGCCCGCGGGTCCCGGAACGCGTCCCAGTCCGGCTCCGGCCGGGCGAAGTTCAGGAAGGCGTGCACCTCGTCGTCGTCTCCCGAGGCGTAGAGTGTTGCGGCCCTGCCCGGGGCGTTCCACATCACGGTCTCGTGAGAGAGCCCGAAGGTGTTGCGCAGGGTGAACACGGCGAAGCAGTAGCCGAGGTAGCGGTGGAACCGCTCTTCCGGGCCGAACACCATCTCCCGGGTCCGCGAGTGCATGCCGTCCGCACCGAACACCATGTCGAACGTACGGCCGCCGCCCCCGCGAAAGGTGACGTCGACCCCGTGGGCGGTCCGGTCGAGGGTGTCGATCGCGTCGTCGAACAGGAACTCCACGTCGTCACGGACCGCCGTGTACAGCGCCTCCGTCAGATCCCCGCGCCGTACCTCCAGGTCCCGTCCCGCGACGCCACCGGTGACGGCATGCGGGTGCAGGGAGGCCACCTCGCTGCCGTCCGGGTCGAGGAAGGTCAGCCGCCGCAGGTCGATGTGCGCGTCCCGCAGCCGCGGCAGGATCCCCATCCGCCGGGCGACCTCCCGTGCGGTGCCGCGCACGTCGACGGGATAGCCGCCCGCACGCAGGGCGGGCGCCTTCTCCACGACCGTGACCGCGTATCCGTAGCGGTTCAGCCAGAACGCGAGGGCGGGCCCCGCGATGCCGCCCCCGGATATCAGGACCGTGCGCCTCGGCGCGCCACGGACATCCGTCAGCTGATGGGTGAGGGTCATTCCTCGACTCCTTCGGGCAGGGTGCGCGCGACGAACAGGGCGAGCGATGTGACGACGGCGGCTAGGACGAAGCCGGTGACGTAGGCCGATTCGGCCGCGACATCCGACCCGGGAGGGGTTGCGGCGGTGAGGAGCGCACCACCGAGCTGCCCGCCCACGGCGTAGCCGAGCACGCGGCTCACCAGGATCAGACTGGTGGCGACGCCGGTGTCCTCGGCATCGACGGCCGTGGCGGTGCCGGTCATCATCGCGGTGACGCACAGGCCGTTGGCCAGCGCGATCAGCGCCTTCCCGACGACGAGGTGCCAGACCTCGGTGTGCACGGCCGCCAGGGCGACCAGCGAGACGGTCATCATGACGACGCCGGTGCCGACCACGGCACGCGAGCCGAAACGCCGGTCCCCGATCCCGCCGAGCGGTCCGGCCAGCGTCGCGGCGACGGCGCCGGGCAGCAGGAAGAAGCCGATCTCGGTGGCGCCGGCGCCGAATCCGTACCCGTCGCCGCGCTCGTCGAACAGCTGCGGAACGAGGTAGACCGCCATCGAGGTGCCGAGGCAGATCACGAACGTCAGCACACACGCCGTCCGGATCGCGGGCCGTGCCAGCAGGCGCGGATCGATGACCGGCGAGGCCGCACGCCGTTCGACGGACACCCAGCCGACGGCGAAGACGGCCAGCAGCACGACGAGGGCGCCGAGCACGCCTGGTTGCGAGCCCGCTTCGGGGGCCAGCGCGAGTACGAGCATGAGCGTGACCAGCATCCCGCTCAGGAGCAGCAGGCCGGGCCGGTCGAGGCCGGCGTCGTCCGACCCGCTCGGCGGATCGGCCGGCATGAGCCTGTTCACGAGCAGGGTGGCCCCGGCGACCGCGATGGTGGGCAGCGCGAACATCCAGTGCCGGGAGAGTTCTTCCGCCACCGGCCCGGCCGACAGCATGCCGACCATCCCTCCCCCGACGAAGAGTCCGCTGACCACCCCGATGGCGACCTTCGACT
Source organism: Streptomyces tricolor (assembly GCF_002155905.1). GTDB lineage: Bacteria > Actinomycetota > Actinomycetes > Streptomycetales > Streptomycetaceae > Streptomyces > Streptomyces tricolor. Next base: position 4,834 of record NZ_MUMF01000023.1, read on the forward strand.
CTCCCGGGGGAAGGTTGTTGCGCACGACGATGAACGACAGGGGAAGCGCGCCCACCATCGCCCCTTGCAGCACCTGCCCGAGCAGCAGCACGGGCAGGTTCGGGGCCAGGGCGGACACCGTGCCACCGACCGCGACGACCGCCATCAGCCGGACCAGGACCCGTTTTCCGCCGTAGCGGTCGCCGAACCTGCCTGCCAACGGCGTGATGAGCGCACCGGTGATGAGGAGCACGATGCTGAGCAGCGCCCCTTCGGACTGGCTCATGCCCAGTTCGCGTTCCAGGAGCGGGATCGTCGGTGACACCACCGACTCCAGGGCTCCTGCGGACAGCGCCAGCGCACCGAGGGCGCCGACAGCGCCCTTCCCGAGCGGGACCGGGGGAGCCGGGGAACGTGCCGCGCGGCCCGGCGGAGTCGACGCCCGCGAGGGCGTGCACCGTGCCCGCTCCGCGGCCGTACTGCCGCCGGACGTCGGGCAGTTCGACGGCGAGACCGGGCGTGGCGGCCGGGAGCTGGGGCCGGTAGTCCCCCTCCGGTCGGTTGTCCCCCTCCGGTCGGTTGTCCCCCTCCGG
>NZ_MUMF01000229.1 GCF_002155905.1 Streptomyces tricolor
CGGCCGTGCTGCGGGTGCGGGGCCGGCCGGAGCCGACGGTCGTGGCGGGGCCGAACGGTCCGCAACGGCTGGCGGGGCGGCTCAGAGCGGGCCTGCGGGACGCGACCGAGGACCTGCCGGCAGACGCGCGGGCCCTGCTGCCCGGGCTGGTCGTCGGGGACACCTCGCGGATCACACCCGAGCTGGACCACGCCTTCAAGGAGACCGATCTGGCGCACACGCTCGCCGTCTCCGGCAGCAACCTCACCGTTCTGCTGGCGCTGCTCATCGGGCCGCCCGGCCTGGCGCACCGGACCGAGCGCCGTGGCCTGGCCCCCTGCCTGGGGCTCTCCCTGCGGGCGACGGCTCTGCTCGCGGGAGCGCTGACGCTGGGCTTCGTGGTCGTCTGCCGGCCCGACCCCAGCGTCCTGCGGGCCGCCGCCTGCGGTGCGGTGGCGCTGCTCGCCCTGGCCACCGGGCGGCGCAGATCCCTGATCCCGGCGCTGGCCACGGCCGTCCTGCTGCTGGTGCTGTACGACCCGTGGCTGGCCCGCACTTACGGCTTCCTGCTGTCCGTGCTGGCCACCGGCGCGCTGCTGGTGCTGGCGCCGGGCTGGAGCGAGGCGCTGCGACGGCGCCGGGTGCCGCCCCGACTCGCCGAGGCTCTGGCGGCGGCTGCCGCCGCGCAGGCGGTGTGCGCGCCGGTCGTGGCGGTGCTGTCGGCCCGGGTGAGTCTGGTGGCGGTGCCCTGCAACCTGCTGGCCGAGGTGGCGGTGGCACCGGCGACGGTGCTGGGGTTCGCGGCGCTCGCTACGGCGCCGGTCGCGATGCCGGCGGCGAAGGCGCTGGCGTGGTGCGCGAGTTGGCCGGCCGGGTGGATCGCCGGGGTGGCCCGGACCGGGGCGGCGCTGCCCGGCGCGGGAGTGGACTGGCCGGGGAGCTGGCCGGGGGCGCTGGCCCTCGCGGCGGTCACCGTGGGCGTCGTCCTGGCCGGCCGGAGACTGCTGCGGCACCCGGTGTGGTGCGGACTGCTCGGCGTACTGGTCGTTGTGCTGGTGACACGGCCGGCGCCGCTGACCCGGGTGGTCACGGGCTGGCCGCCACCGGGCTGGCGGTTCGCGATGTGCGATGTCGGCCAGGGGGATGCCACCGTGCTGGCGGCGGGCGGGGGCGCCGGGGTGGTCGTGGACGCCGGACCCGACCCCGGGCTGGTCGACCACTGCCTGCGGCGGCTGGGCATCACCCGCGTCCCCCTCCTCGTCCTCACCCACTTCCACGCCGACCACGTGGCGGGCCTGCCCGGCGTTCTGCGAGGCCGCTCGGTGGCCGAGATCGAGACCACGGGGTTCGCGGAACCGGCGGACCAGGCAGAGTTCGTCCGCAGGGAGGCGGCCGCACGGCACATCCCGGTCACGACGGCCGCCGCCGGAGAGGAACGGCGTACCGGGCCCCTCACCTGGCGGGTCCTGTGGCCGCCGGCGCAGCGGACACAGCTGCCCCACGGGACGGCGGCGCCCCCGGCCCGGCCGGGCGCCCTGTTCGAGCCGGAGGGCCCGAACGACGCCAGCATCGCGCTGCTCGTGCGCACGGGCGGGCTGCGGCTGCTGCTGCTCGGAGACCTCGAACCCCCGTCCCAGCAGGCGCTGCTGAGGTCCCCGGCGGCCGCCGAGCTGGCCGGAGTGGACGTCCTGAAGGTGGCCCATCACGGCTCGGCCTACCAGGACCCCGCGTTGATACACCTCACGGCACCCCGGGTGGCGCTCGTCTCCACCGGCGCCGGCAACCCCTACGGCCACCCGGCACCGACGACCATGGCCGCACTGCGGGCCGGCGGCGCGGCGGTCCTGCGCACCGACCGCGACGGCGCCCTCGCGATCACCGGAACCGGAGGGATCAAGGGGCGTATGCGGGTAGCCAGAGAGAACTAGGAGGACGGCAGGCGACCAGACTGGGCCCATGACATCCGCACAGATCGACGCCTACCTCCGCCGACTCGGCATCGCACGCCCGCAGCAGCCCACCAGTGAGGCACTGCGCGAGCTGCACCTGAGCCACCTGCGGACCGTCCCCTTCGAGAACCTGTCGGTCCACCTCGGAGAGGCCATCACGCTGGAGGAGAAGCGACTGCTGGAGAAGGTGACCGAGGCCGGGCGGGGCGGCTTCTGCTACGAACTGAACGGAGCGTTCGGGACGTTGCTCGCCGCCCTCGGTTACGGGGTGGAGCTGCTCGCGGGACGCGTGTACGACGGCGAGGGGCGGCTCGGGATCCCCTACGACCATCTCGCGCTGCGGGTGCGGACGGCGGACGGTGACACCTGGCTCGCCGATGTCGGGTTCGGGGCGCACAGCCACTACCCGCTGGTCTACGGGGAACGCGGGGAGCAGGACGATCCCGGGGGCAGTTTCCAGGTGATGGAGGCCGGGCCGGACCCGGCCGGGGTGCGCGGTGGCGACACGCCGGGCGCCGGGGACCTGGACGTCGTCCTGGACGGCGAGCCGCAGTACCGGCTGGAGATCCGGCCCCGGGTGCTCGGGGACTTCGCGGCCGGCGCCTGGTGGCACAGCACCTCACCGAAGTCCCACTTCACCCGCTCGCTGGTCTGCTCCCGGATCACCGAGGACGGAGGACGGATCACGCTCAGCGGGCGCAGGCTGAAGACGACCGCCGCGGACGGCACCCGCGAGACGCGCGAGCTGGGGACGGACGACGAGGTGCTGACGGTCTACCGGGAACGCTTCGGGATCGAGTTGAGCTGTGTGCCGACTGTGCGAAACCCTGACCTGACCGACTAATTCGGCCCAGTCCCGGGCGCATGCGCCGGTTTCCCGTGATGTATGCCCGTGTTGCCTCGAAAGCCGCATCGGTGATCGAATGCACCTTCGGCAAGGGATGGTGTCGAGGCGTACAGGGGTGTCGTAGATGTTCGGCCGCTGGCTGGGTAACCGGACGAACCGGGTGCAACGGATGAGTCCCCTGGCGGCGGTCCGGACACCGCCGGACGCGGGAGTGCTCAGCTGCCGGGTGGTGGATCCGGTCAACGAGCCGGTCCGCGGTGCCGAGTTGGCGGTCAGCGACCCCATGGGCCGCAGGGTGGTGACCGGTGGTACGGACCCCTACGGCACGTTCGTGGCCACGGTGCCGGCGGGGGAGTACCGGCTCGCGGTGTCGGCCGAGGGCTACGCCCCGTACCGGGCCACCGCGCTGGTCGGTGAGAACGCCCTCGCCTCGCTGGGGGATGTGACGCTGCAGGTGGCCCAGCCGCCGGAACCGCCGGCCCCGGGCGACTGGGAGGTCGAGCCCCTGCACTCCTCGATCGGCTTCACCGCACGGCACATCGGGCTGGCCCGGATCCACGGGCGGTTCAACTCCTTCGCCGGGGTGGTGCGGATCGCCGAGCGGGTGGAGCAGTCGGCGATGCATGTCGTGATCGACGCGGCGTCCATCGACACCGGGGTCCGGATGCGTGACGACCATCTGCGGTCGGCGGACTTCCTGGACGTGCAGAGGTTCCCCACGCTGGAGTTCTACAGCGACCGGTTCGTGCACAAGGGCGGCAGCCGGTGGGCGGTCACCGGCGCGCTGTCGCTGCACGGCGTGACCCGCACGGTCACGCTCGACACCGAGTACCTCGGGCTCGGCAACGGCATGGAGGGCGAGGTGCGGGCCGCCTGCCGGTCCACCACTGAGCTGCACCGGGACGACTTCACGGTCAGCTGGCAGTCCATGCTGGCGCGGGGCATCGCGGCGATCGGACCGAGCATCCGCGTCGACCTCGACGTACAGATCGTGCCGAGGGGCTGACGGCCCCGGCCTGCCGCACAAGCGCCGGCCCGCGGCTCGTCCCCGCGGCCCCCGACGCCCTGCCCCGAC
>NZ_MUMF01000230.1 GCF_002155905.1 Streptomyces tricolor
GGCACGGCGCCCCGGGTGACGACGACCAGTCGGGCCGCGTCGAGGCCGGGGGCGGCCAGCCACGCCTGGACGACCTCCAGCACCCGGCCGGTGAGGGCGAGCGCCGCCGCGTCGTCCGTCGCCCCGGTACGGCCGGCCTCCAGCACGACCACCGGGGGCACGCCCGAGCCGTCGGTGAGCGCGGCCACGTGCGCGGGCTCGCTGATCGGCACCCAGGCGGGCGGCAGGTCCGTGCCCGGCTCCGTGGCCGCGGGCAGCTCCGTCCACTCGACGCGGAACAGGGACTGCCGGCTGTCGTCGGCCGCCGCGCCGAGCTGATCGGCGGACACGGCCCGGGAGACCAGCGAGCGCAGCGTGAGCACCGGGGTGCCGGTCTCGTCCGCCGCGTCCAGGGACAGGGCGTCGGGCGCGGACCGGGTCAGCCGCACGCGCAGTGCCGAGGCGCCGGACGCGTGCAGGCGCAGGCCGTTCCAGCCGAACGGGAGGTGGACGCCGTTCCCGTCGTCGGTGCGGTTCTCGCCCTCGGGGTCGGAGAGCGCCACATCCAGCATCGCGGGGTGCAGCGCGGCGTCGAGCAGGGCCGGGTGGATGCCGAAGCGGCCGGCGCCGGCCCGCTGGTCCTCGGGCAGCGCGACCTCGGCGAAGAGGTCGTCGCCGCGCCGCCAGAGGGCGCGTACGCCCTGGAAGACCGGCCCGTAGCCGTAGCCGGCCGCGGCCAGCAGCTCGTAGCCGCCGGAGACGTCCACCTGCCGGGCGCCGGTGGGCGGCCACACGGCGAGGTCGGCGACCGGCTGGGCCGCGTCGGCCGGTGCCGGGGCGGTGAGGGTGCCGGTGGCGTGCCGGGTCCAGGCGTCGACGCCGACGTCTCCGGCGGCGTCCTCGGGTGCCGAGTACACGGCGACCGTGCGGGAGCCCGTCTCCGCCGGGCCGCCGACGGCGACCTGGAGGCGCACCCCGCCCTGCTCCGGCAGCACCAGCGGGGCCTCGATGACCAGCTCTTCGAGGACTCCGCAGCCCACCTCGTCACCGGCTCGCACGGCCAGCTCCACCAGACCGGTGCCCGGGACGAGCACCGCCCCGCCGACCGCGTGGTCGGCCAGCCAGGGGTGGGTGCGCAGGGAGAGTCGGGAGGTGCACAACACCCCGCGGGTCTCCGGCACTTCGACCACCGCGCCGAGGAGGGGGTGGTCGGCGCCCGCCTGTCCGAGGGCGGTCGCGTCCGCCGCGGGGGCGGGCTTCAGCCAGTAGTGGCGGCGGTCGAAGGCGTACGTCGGCAGATCCACCTGTGCACCATCGGCGCCCTCGGGCAGGACACCGGTCCAGTCGACGGCCACGCCCTGCACGAAGACCTCGGCCATCGACGTCAGCAGCCGTCGGGGGCCGCCCTCCTCGCGGCGCAGGGAACCGCTGACGACCGCCTCGGACTCCGCCTCGTCCACGATCTCGTTCACCGGCTGGACCAGGACCGGGTGGGCGCTGGACTCGATGAACACCGAGTGCCCCTCGGTCAGCAGCGAGGCCACCGCCGGACCGAAACGCACCTGGCCACGAAGATTGCGGTACCAGTAGCCGCCGTCCAGGACACCCGCCTCGCGGACCCACTCGCCGGTCACGGTGGAGAAGAACGGCACCACCGGCGCCTGACCGTGGATGTCCGCGAACGCGTCCGCCAATGCCCCTTCGATCGCCTCCACATGGCGGGTGTGAGACGCGTAGTCCACCGCGACCCGGCGCACGCGTACGCCGTCGGCCTCCAGTGCGGCGAGCGCCTCGTCCAGCGCCTCGGCGTCACCGGCGATCACCGAGGAGGAGGGGCTGTTGACGGCCGCGACCTCAACTCGGCCTTCCCACGCGGCAATGCGTTCCGCTGCCTCGGCCTCCGGCAGCGCCACCGAGGCCATACCGCCCCGGCCCGCCAACTCCCCCGCGATCACCTGACTGCGCACGGCGACGATCCGCGCCGCATCCTCCAACGACAGCGCACCAGCGACACACGCAGCCGCGATCTCACCCTGCGAGTGACCCACCACCGCATCCGGCACCACACCCACGGACGCCCACACAGCAGCCAGACCGACCATCACCGCGAAGCTCGCCGGCTGGACCACGTCCACACGGTCCAGCAGATCGGCCTCACCGCGCAGGACGGCCTTCAGATCCCAGTCCACCCACGGCTCCAACGCCCGGGCGCACTCCTCGATCCGCTCCGCGAACACCGGTGAGGACTCCAGCAACTCCCGGCCCATCCCCGGCCACTGCGACCCCTGCCCAGGGAACACCAGCACCGTCCGCCCCGACGTCCCCGCAGCGCCGGTCACCAGACCGGGCGCCGACTCCCCCCGGGCCAGCGCGCCCAGCCCGGCCACCGCCTCCTCCCGCGACCCGGCCACGACCACAGCCCGCTCCGACAGCACCGCCCGCCGCCGCACCAGCGCACCCGCGATCTCCGTCGGCGAGGCGTCGGTGTCGGCGACGAACGCGGCGAGCCGTTCCGCCTGGCCGGCCAGCGCGCCGTCCGACGCGGCCGACACCACCAGCGGCACGACACCGTCCTGCGGCACCACACCGTCCTGCGGCTCCCGCACGACGACGGGCTCCTCGGGGGCCTGCTCGAAGATGAGGTGGGCGTTGGTGCCGCTCAGTCCGAAGGAGGAGACGCCGACGCGGCGCGGACGGCCGGTGTCCGGCCACTGCCGGGCCTCGGTGAGCAGTTCCACGGAGCCGGCCGACCAGTCGACCTGCGGGGTGGGTTCCGCCACGTGCAGGGTCGGGGGCAGGACGCCGTGCCGCAGCGCCTCCACCATCTTGATCACGCCGGCGACGCCCGCGGCGGCCTGGGTGTGGCCGATGTTGGACTTCACCGAGCCCAGCCACAGGGGCTCGTCGCGGTCGCGGCCGTAGGTGGCGAGCAGGGCCTGGGCCTCGATGGGGTCGCCGAGCGCGGTGCCCGTGCCGTGGGCCTCCACCGCGTCGACGTCCGCCGCGGTCAGTCCGGCCGCCGCCAGGGCGCGGCGGATGACGCGCTGCTGCGAGGGGCCGTTCGGGGCGGTCAGGCCGTTGGAGGCGCCGTCCTGGTTGATCGCGCTGCCGCGCAGCACGGCGAGGACGCGGTGGCCCTTGCGGCGCGCCTCCGAGAGGCGTTCCAGGACGACCACGCCGACGCCCTCGGCCCAGCCGGTGCCGTCGGCGGTCGAGGAGAAGGCCTTGCAGCGGCCGTCGGGGGCGAGGGCCCGCTGCCGGGAGAACTCCACGAAGGTGCCGGGGGTCGCCATGATGGTCGCGCCGCCGGCGAGGGCGAGCGAGCACTCGCCGCCCCGCAGCGCCTGGGCGGCCAGGTGCATGGCGACCAGGGACGAGGAGCAGGCGGTGTCCACGGTCACCGCGGGACCTTCGAAGCCGAAGACGTACGACACCCGGCCCGAGGCCACGCTCACCGCGGAGCCGGTGGCCGTGAAGCCGCCCAGCTCGGGCGGGATGTCGCCGCCGATGCCGTAGCCCTGGGTCATCACGCCGGAGAACACGCCGACGTCGGTGCCCTTGAGCGCGGACGGGTTCACGCCCGCACGCTCCAGCGCTTCCCAGGAGGTTTCGAGGAGGAGCCGCTGCTGCGGGTCCATCGCCAGCGCCTCGCGCGGCGAGATGCCGAAGAAGCCCGCGTCGAAGAGGCCGGCCTCGTGCAGGAAGCCGCCCTGGTCGACGTACGAGGTGCCGATGTTCTCGGGGTCGGTGTCGAAGAGGTGGTCCGCGTCCCAGCCGCGGTCGTCGGGGAACCCGGAGATCGCGTCGCGGCCCTCGGACACCAACCGCCACAGTTCTTCGGGACTGTTGACGCCTCCGGGCAGTCGGCAGGCCATGCCGACGACGGCGATCGGCTCGTCCGGGTCGGCCACGACGACGGTGGGCGCCGCCGCCCCGGTGACGTCGCCGTTCGGTCCGTCCAGCTCGTCGCGGAGGAAGCGGGCGAGCGCGAGCGGAGTCGGATAGTCGTAGACGAGGGTGGCGGGGAGGCTGAGCCGGGTGGTGTCGCGGAGCCGGTTGCGCAGCTGGACGGCGGTGAGGGAGTCGAAGCCGGCGTCCTTGAACGCCTTGTCGGCCTTGACCTTCTCGGGGCCGGTGTGGCCGAGCACGGTCGCGACGTGGGTGCGGACCAGGTCCAGGAGCAGGGCCTCCCGCTCGGCCGGGGTCAGGCCCGCGAGCCGGCCGGCCAGGCCGCTGCCGCGGCCGGCGGCGATGCGGGCGGCGGCGCGCCGGCTGTGGGGGATCAGCGTGCGCAGCAGGGACGGTATGTCGCCGCCGGCCGCGGCCTCGGCGCGGATGGCCCGCAGGTCGAGTTTGATCGGGACGAGGAGGCTGTCGCCGTCGTGCAGGGCCGCGTCGAAGAGGTCGAGGCCCTCGTCGGGGGTGATCGCCTGGAATCCGCCGCGGTGCATGCGGGCCTGGTCGACGTCGTTCAGGTGGGCGGTCATGCCGGTGGCCTGCTCCCACAGACCCCACGCCAGCGACACACCCGGCAACCCGGC
>NZ_MUMF01000231.1 GCF_002155905.1 Streptomyces tricolor
CGTGCCGGGTCCACGCGTCGGGCGCGGTGTCCTCGCCCCCGGCGGCGTAGATGTCGACGGTGCGCGCTCCGGTGTCGTCGGGGCCGCCGACGGCGACCTGGACGCGGAGGCCGCCCTCCTCGGGCAGGACCAGCGGTGTCTCGACGGTCAGTTCGTCCAGGCGGGCGGTGCCGGCCTCGTCCCCGGCGCGCAGGGCGAGTTCGACCAGGCCGGTGGCGGGGACGACGGTCGCGCCGCCGACGACGTGGTCGGCCAGCCAGGGGTGGCTGCGCAGGGAGAGCCGGGAGGTGAAGACCAGTCCGTCGGACTGGGGCAGCGGGACGACCGCGCCCAGCAGGGGGTGGTCGGCGGCGGCCTGGCCGAGCGAGGCGGCGTCGGTGGCCGGCGCGGTCCGCAGCCAGTAGTGGCGGTGGTCGAAGGCGTACGTCGGCAGATCGAGCGGGGCGTCACCGGCGCCCTCGGGCAGCACGCCGGTCCAGTCGACGGCGACACCCTGGACGAACACCTCGGCCATCGACGCGAGCAGCCGCCGCGGGCCGCCCTCCTCGCGGCGCAGGGAGCCGGTGGCCACCGCGTCCGCGCGGGTCTCGTCGACGATCTCGCTGACCGGCTGGACGAGGACGGGGTGGGCGCTGGACTCGATGAACACCGAGTGCCCCTCGGCGAGGAGCGCCTCGACGGCGGGCCCGAAGCGGACCTGCTGACGCAGGTTGCGGTACCAGTAGCCGCCGTCCAGGACGCCCGCCTCGCGGACCCACTCGCCGGTCACGGTGGAGAAGAACGGCACCAGCGGCGCCTGACCGTGGATGTCGGCGAACGCGTCCGCCAACGCGGCCTCGATCGCCTCCACATGGCGGGTGTGAGAGGCGTAGTCCACGGCGACCCGGCGCACGCGTACGCCGTCGGCCTCCAACGCGGCCAACGCCTCGTCCAAAGCCTCGGCATCTCCGGCGATCACCGAGGAGGAAGGGCTGTTGACGGCCGCGACCTCAACTCGCCCGTCCCACGCGGCAATGCGTTCGGCCGCCTCGGCCTCGGGCAGCGCCACCGAGGCCATTCCGCCCCGGCCCGCCAGCTCACCGGCGATCACCTGACTGCGGACGGCGACGATCTGCGCCGCATCCTCCAGGGACAGCGCACCGGCGACACAGGCAGCGGCGATCTCGCCCTGCGAGTGACCGACCACCGCGTCCGGAACGACCCCCACGGAGGCCCAGACGGCGGCCAGGCCGATCATCACCGCGAAGCTTGCCGGCTGGACCACGTCCACCCGGTCCATCAAGTCCGTGTCACCACGCAGGACGGCCCGCAGGTCCCAGTCCACCCACGGCTCCAGAGCGCGGGCGCACTCCTCGATCCGCTCCGCGAACACCGGTGAGCCTTCCAGGAGTTCGCGGCCCATGCCCGGCCACTGCGAACCCTGCCCGGGGAAGACCAGGACCGTCCGCCCGGCAGACGCGGCACTCCCCGTCACCAGACCGGGCGCCGACTCGCCCCGGGCGAGCGCGGCCAGCCCGGCCGCAGCTTCCTCCCGGGACCCGGCCACGACCACGGCCCGCTCCGACAGCACCGCCCGCCGCCGCACCAGCGCACCCGCGACGTCCGCGAAGGACGCGTCGGTGTCACCGGTGAACGCGGCCAGCCGCTCGGCCTGGCCCGCGAGGGAACCCTCCGACGCCGCCGACACCACCAGCGGCACCACACCGTCCTGCGGCACCCGCACGACGACCGGCTCCTCCGGGGCCTGCTCCAGGATCACGTGGGCGTTCGTGCCGCTCACGCCGAAGGAGGAGACACCGGCCCGGCGCGGACGCCCCGTCTCCGGCCACCGGCGCC
>NZ_MUMF01000232.1 GCF_002155905.1 Streptomyces tricolor
TGCACGGCCGCCAGCACCCGGTTGGTCAACGCCAGCGCCAGGTCGTCCGCGCCGTCGTCGTGGGCCGCGACGGCCTCCAGCACGATGACCGCGGGCAGCTCCGCCTCGGCCGCCGGGGCCTCCGCCAAGGCGGTGATGTCGGCGGCGGAGCGGACCGCGACCCAGGTCGGCGGCTCACCGGCCGGCGCCTCGGCTCCGGGCAGCGCGGTCCACTCCACGCGGAACAGCGAGTCGTCGCCCGCCGGGCCCGCCGCGGTCTCCAACTGCCCCGCGGCCAGCGGTCGCAGCTCGGCCGACTCGGCTCGCAGCACCAGACCGCCGGCCTGGTCGACGGCCTCCAGCGCCAGCGCGTCCCGGCCGTGCGGAGTGATCCGTGCCCGCAGCGCCGTGGCGCCCACGGCGTGCAGCGCGAGACCGTGCCAGGTCAGGTACTGCCACACCCGGGAGTCCCCGTCGGCCACGGCCGCGTCCAGCAGCGCCGGGTGCAGTGCCGCGTCCAACAGCGCCGGGTGCAGCCCGAACCGCCGGGCCTCCTCACGCTCGTCCTCGGGTACGGCGACCTCGACGAGGATCTCCTCACCGAGCCGCCAGAGCCCGCGTACGGCCTGGAAGAGGGGCCCGTGCTCGTAACCGCGCCGGACCAGGCCGTCGTACAGGGCCTCCACGTCGACGCGCCGGGCACCGACCGGCGGCCAGGCACCGAAGTCGCCCTGCGGGCTCTCGCCCGGCTTGGGCGTCGCCGTCAGCACACCCGTGGCGTGCCGCACCCAGGCCTCCGCCCCGATCACCTCGGTGGCGTCCTCGCGCGTCGAGTACACGGTGACCGTACGGCAGCCGCTCTCGTCCGCGCCGCCGACCGCGACCTGCACGCGTACCCCGCCCTGCTCCGGCAGCACCAGCGGCACGGTGACCGTGAGTGCGTCGACGGTTCCGCACCCGACCTCGTCACCGGCCCGCACGGCCAGCTCGACCAGGGCCGCGGCGGGGACGAGGACCACCCCGCCGACGGTGTGGTCGGCCAGCCAGGGGTGGGTGCGCAGGGAGAGTCGGGAGGTGCACAGCACTCCGCCGCTGTCCGGCACTTCCACGACCGCACCGATCAACGGATGGTCCGTGGGCGCCTGCCCGAGGGCGGTGGCGTCGGTCGCCCCGTTCAGCCGGAGCCAGTAGTGGCGGTGGTCGAAGGCGTACGTCGGCAGGTCGAGGGGGGTGCCGTCGACTTCGGGCAGGACACCCGCCCAGTCCACCGCCACGCCCCTGACGAAGAGTTCGGCCATCGACGTCAGCAGCCGTCGGGGGCCGCCCTCCTCCCGGCGCAGGGAACCGCTGACGACCGCCTCGGACTCCGCCTCGTCCACGGTCTCGTTCACCGGCTGGACCAGGACCGGGTGGGCGCTGGACTCGATGAACACCGAATGCCCCTCGGCCAGCAGCGACGCCACCGCCGGACCGAAACGCACGCGGCTGCGGAGATTGCGGTACCAGTAACCGCCGTCCAGGACACCCGCCTCGCGGACCCACTCGCCGGTCACGGTGGAGAAGAACGGCACCACCGGCGCCTGACCGCGAATGTCCGCGAACGCGTCCGCCAACGCCGCCTCGATCGCCTCGACATGGCGGGTGTGAGACGCGTAGTCCACGGCGACCCGGCGCACGCGTACGCCGTCGGCCTCCAACGCGGCCAACGCCTCGTCCAACGCCTCGGCATCTCCGGCGATCACCGAGGAGGAGGGGCTGTTGACCGCCGCGACCTCGACTCGGCCTTCCCACGCGGCAATCCGCTCCGCCGCCTCCGCCTCCGGCAGCGCCACCGAGGCCATTCCGCCCCGGCCCGCCAGCTCACCGGCGATCACCTGACTGCGGACGGCGACGATCTGCGCCGCATCTTCCAGGGACAGCGCACCGGCGACACAGGCAGCGGCGATCTCGCCCTGCGAGTGACCGACCACCGCATCCGGCACCACACCCACGGACGCCCACACAGCAGCCAGACCGACCATCACCGCGAAGCTCGCCGGCTGGACCACATCCACCCGGTCCATCAGGTCGGTCTCACCGCGCAGGACGGCCCGCAGGTCCCAGTCCACCCACGGCTCCAACGCCCGGGCGCACTCCTCGATCCGCTCCGCGAACACCGGCGAGGACTCCAGCAACTCCCGGCCCATCCCCGGCCACTGCGAACCCTGCCCCGGGAAGACCAGGACCGTCCGCCCGGACGCCCCCGCAGCACCCGTCACCAGACCGGGCGCCGACTCCCCCCGGGCCAGCGCGCCCAGCCCGGCCACCGCCTCCTCCCGCGACCCGGCCACGACCACGGCCCGCTCGCCGAGCAGGGCTCGCTGGGCGACGAGGGCGCTCGCGAGGTGAGCGAGGGGTGCTTCAGTGGACGTGGCGAACGCGGCCAGGCGTGCGGCCTGGCCCGCCAGGGCTCCTTCGGAGGCCGCCGACACCACCAGGGGGACCACCCCGTCGACCGGGGTCACCGGTTCCGCGGCCGGTTCCTCCGGGGCTTCCTCCAGGATCAGGTGGGCGTTGGTGCCGCTGACGCCGAAGGAGGAGACGCCGGCCCGGCGTGGGCGTCCGGTCTGGGGCCAGTCCCGCTCCTCGGTCAGCAGCTCGATCGCCCCGGCCGACCAGTCGACCTCGGACGAGGGGGTGTCGACGTGGAGGGTGGCGGGGAGGACGCCGTGCCGCATCGCCTGGACCATCTTGATCACACCGGCGACACCCGCGGCGGCCTGCGTGTGCCCGATGTTCGACTTCAACGAGCCCAGCCACAGCGGCCGTTCGCGGTCCTGGCCGTAGGTGGCGAGCAGCGCCTGCGCCTCGATCGGGTCACCGAGGACGGTACCCGTGCCGTGGCCCTCGACCGCGTCCACGTCCGCCGGGGTCAGGCCCGCCTCGGCCAACGCCTTGCGGATCACGCGCTGCTGCGAGGGGCCGTTCGGGGCGGTCAGGCCGTTGGAGGCGCCGTCCTGATTGACGGCGGACGCGCGGACGACGGCCAGTACCCGGTGCCCCTTGCGCCGCGCCTCCGACAGCCGCTCCAGGACGACCACGCCCGCGCCCTCGGCCCAGCCCGTGCCGTCGGCCGCGTCGGCGTACGACTTGCAGCGGCCGTCGGCGGCCAGCGCCCGCTGCCGCGAGAACTGCATGAACATCCCGGGGCCGGCCATGACGGTGGCACCGCCGGCCAGGGCCATCGAGCACTCCCCGCGGCGCAGCGCCTGGGCGGCCAGGTGCATGGCGACCAGGGACGAGGAGCAGGCGGTGTCCACGGTCACCGCGGGGCCTTCGAGCCCGAAGACGTACGAGATGCGGCCCGAGGCCACGCTCCCGGTGGTGCCGGTGCCGGTGAAGCCCTCCAGCTCCGGTGGGACCGGGCCGCCGGTGGCGTAGCCCTCGTTGATGACGCCCACGAAGACGCCGACGTCGGAGCCCTTGAGCGTGAGCGCGTCGATGCCGGCCCGCTCCAGCGCCTCCCAGGACATTTCGAGGAGGAGTCGCTGCTGCGGGTCCATCGCCACCGCCTCACGCGGCGAGATCCCGAACAGGCCCGCGTCGAAGAGGGCCGCCTCGTGCAGGAAGCCGCCCTGGTCGACGTAGGACTTGCCCGTCTTGTCGGGGTCGGCGTCGAACAGNNCGGTCGGTCGGGAACGGCGAGATGCCGTCGCCGCGTTCGCGGACGAGTCGCCACAGGTCGTCGGGGCCGGTCACCCCGCCGGGCAGTCGGCACGCCATGCCCACGATCGCGATCGGCTCCGCCTTCTCGGCCTCAAGTTCACGGACGCGTTGCTGGGAGCGGCGCGCGTCGGCGAGTACGCGCTTGAGGTAGTCGCGAAGCTTGCTTTCATCCGCCATTGCGGGTCAGCTCCTAGTGGGGCTAAGGCGTCAGGTGGACTGCGGGGCGGGCGTGGTCGTGGGGGG
>NZ_MUMF01000233.1 GCF_002155905.1 Streptomyces tricolor
CGAGCACCGCCCAGCGGCCGGGCGCGGCCGGCGCGAGGGGCACCGGCACCCAGTCCATCCGGAACAGCGTGTCCGCGCCGATCCGGTGGCCCGCGCCGGTGCCGGGGGCGGCGCCGAGCCGGACGGTGTCGGCGGTCAGCACGGGGCCGCCCTCGGGGTCGGCCAGGGTGAGCGCCACGGTGTCCGGGCCGGTCCGCTCCGCGCGCACCCGCAGGGTCCGGGCCCCCGTCGCGTGCAGCCGGACGCCCGACCAGGCGGTGGGCACCGACGCCCCGTCGAGCACCGGGCGCAGGGCGGCGTCCAGCAGCGACGGGTGCAGCGCGAACGCGTCGGCGCGCTGTGCGGCGTCGTCGTCGAGCGCCACTTCGGCGAAGACGTCCTCGTCCCGCCGCCAGGCGGCGGTCACGGTGGCGCCTGCGGGGCCGGGCTCGGCCGGGGCGGCAGCGTGCGGCCGGGCGGCCGGCGAGCCGGGCGGCTGCGGCGCCCGGGGCTCCGGCTCGGCCGGCGGTGTGGCCGGTGCCGCGGGCTCCGCCGCTCGCGCGTGCTCGTCCCCGGCGTCCACCGGCAGGGGTTCGGCGTCGGCCGGCGGCCAGGCCGTCAGGGGCTCGCCGGGGACCGGCCCAGTGGTCAGCGTGGCCTCGGCGTGGCGGAGCCAGGGGCCGTCGGCGGTGCGGGTGTGGACGGCGGCCGTGCGGGTGCCCGCCGCGTCCGGGGCGCTGACCGACACCCGGGTGTCGGCGCCGCCGGCCGGCACGGTCAGCGGCTCGTACACGGTCAGGTCGCCGATGCCCGCGCAGTCCGCCCGGTCGGCGGCGGTCAGCAGGAGGTCGACCAGCGCGCCGGACGGTGCCTGGGGTTCCGGCCAGGGCCGCGCGGTGCCGGAGAGCCGGCCGGTGAGCACCAGCGCTCCGTCGGCGAGTTCGACCACGGCGCCGAGCAGCGGGTGCCCGGCGGGTGCCAGTCCGGCGGCCGTCACGTCGCCGGTGCCGCCGCTCGGCTCCAGCCAGTGCCGGGTGCGCTGGAAGGCGTACGTCGGCAGCTCCACCGTGCGGGCGCCGGTGCCGGCGAAGGCGGGCCGCCAGTCGACGGTGAGGCCGGCCGCGTGGGCCTCGGCGGCGGCGCGCAGGAACCGTTCGCGTCCGCCCTCGTCGCGGCGCAGCGTGGCGAGGACGGTGGCGGGGCCGCCGGTCTCCTCCAGGGTCTGCTGCACGGCGACGGTGAACATGGGGTGCGCGCTGATCTCCAGGAAGGGGCCGTAGCCCTGCTCCCCGAGCGTGCGGACGGCCTGTTCGAACAGGACGGTCTGCCGGGCGTTGCGGTACCAGTAGTGGTGGTCGAGGCCGGCGGTGTCGAGCAGTCCTCCGGTGACCGTGGAGCAGAAGGCGACCGGCGCGGAGCGCGGCGCGGTCGGCGCGAGGGTCTCGGTCAGCTGGTCGCGCAGCGCGTCGACGTGCGCGGTGTGGCCCGCGCCGACGATCTGCCGGACCCGCCGGACCCGTACGCCTTCGCTCTCCAGGCCGGTGAGGAACTCCTCCAGGGCGTCGAGGTCGCCGGCGACGGTGACGGACCGCGGGTCGTTGACGGCGGCGATGTCCAGGCGGTCGCCCCAGGGCCGCAGCCGTTCGGCCGCCTCGGCGCGGGGCAGCGCCACGGAGGCCATGCCGCCGGTGCCCGCGAGGGTCAGCCACGCCTTGCCGCGGGTGGCGACGATCCGGGCGGCGTCCCGCAGGTCGAGCGCGCCCGCCACGTACGCGGCGGCGATCTCGCCCTGGCTATGGCCGACGACGGCCGACGGTTCCACGCCGTACGAGCGCCACAGCGCGGCCAGCGACACCATCATGGTGAACAGGGCGGGCTGGACCACGTCGACCCGGTGCAGCGGCGGCGCCCCCTCCGCGTCGCGGAGCACGTCGAGCAGGGACCAGTCGACGAACTCGGCGAAGGCGTCGGCGCACTGGAGGACGCTCTCCCGGAACACCGGGGAGTCGTCGAGGAGTTGCCGGGCCATGCCGGGCCACTGGGCGCCGTGGCCGGGGAAGACGAACACGACCCGGTCGGTGCCGTCGGCGGCGCCCTCGGTGACCGCGGGGTCGGGGGTGCCGGCGGCGACGGCGTCGAGTCCGCGCAGCAGGGCGTCCCGGTCGGTGCCGAGGACCACGGCCCGGTGGTCGAACACGGCGCGGCCGGTGGCGAGGGTCCAGCCGACGTCGGCCGGGCGGAGGGCGGGGCGGGTGTCCAGGTGGGTGCGCAGGCGTGCCGCCTGGGCGCGCAGGGCGTCCCGGGTACGGCCGTGCACCGGCCACACCACCGGCAGCGCCGGCTCGGAGGCGGTCGGCGGGGCGTCCTCGGGTGCGGGCTGCTCGGGTGCGGGCCGCTCGGTGTCCTCGGCGGGGGCCTGTTCGAGGATGACGTGGGCGTTGGTGCCGGACAGGCCGAACGCCGACACGGCGGCCCGGCGCGGCCGGTCGTGCCGCGGCCACTCCCGCTGTTCGGCCAGGAGCCGCACGTTCCCGGCGTCCCAGTCGACCTTCGTGGACGGCCGGTCCACGTGGAGGGTCTTCGGGAGCGTCTCGTGCCGCATCGCCATGACCATCTTGATGACGCCGGCGACACCGGCGGCGGCCTGGGTGTGCCCGATGTTGGACTTGACCGAGCCGAGCCACAGCGGCGCGTCCGACGGGCGGTCCTGGCCGTAGGTGGCCAGCAGCGCCTGCGCCTCGATCGGGTCGCCCAGCGTCGTCCCCGTCCCGTGCGCCTCCACCACGTCCACGTCCGCGGTGGTGAGGCGGGCGTTCTCCAGTGCTTCGAGGATGACGCGTTCCTGGGAGGGGCCGTTGGGGGCGGTCAGGCCGTTGGAGGCGCCGTCCTGGTTGACGGCGGTGCCGCGGACGACGGCGAGGATCTCGTGGCCGTTGCGGCGGGCGTCGGAGAGCCGCTCCACGACCAGGACGCCGACGCCCTCGCCCCACACGGTGCCGCCCGCCGCGTCGGCGAAGGCGCGGGTGCGGGCGTCGGGAGCGAGCGCGCCCTGCCTGCTGAACTCGATGAAGGTCTCGGGGGTGGCCATGACGGCGACGCCGCCGACCAGGGCGAGGCTGGACTCGCCCTGCCGGAGCGACTGGGCGGCCAGGTGCAGGGCCACCAGGGAGGAGGAGCAGGCGGTGTCGACGGACAGCGACGGGCCCTCCAGGCCGAGGGTGTAGGCGACGCGGCCGGAGATGATGCTGCCGGAGCCGAAGCTGCCGAAGTAGTCGTGGTACTGGACGCCCGCGAACACGCCGGTGCGGCTGCCCTTGAGGGTGTGCGGGTCGATGCCCGCGCTCTCCAGCGCCTGCCAGGACGCCTCCAGCAGCAGCCGCTGCTGCGGGTCCATGACGAGGGCTTCCTTGGGGCTGATGCCGAAGAACGCGGCGTCGAACTCGCCCGCGTCGTGCAGGAAGCCGCCCTCGCCGACGTAGGAGGTGTCGGGCCGCTGCCGGGCGGGGTCGACGATGCGGTCCACGTCCCAGCCCCGGTTGGCGGGGAACGGGGTGATGGCGTCGGTGCCGTCGGCGACCAGCCGCCACAGGTCCTCGGGGGTGCGGACGCCGCCGGGGTAGCGGCAGGCCAGACCCACGATGGCCAGCGGCTCGTCGGCGCGGGCGGGCCCGGTGCGCCGGCCCCGGCGGGCTCCGGTCCGGGCGCCCCCGACCAGGGTGCCCAGGTGGGCGGCGAGCGCTTCGGGCGAGGGGTGGTCGAAGACGAGGGTGGCGGCCAGCCGCAGGCCCAGCTCGGCGGAGAGGGAGTTGCGCAGCTCGATGGCGGCGAGCGAGTCGAAGCCGAGGTCCTTGAAGGCGCGGTCGGTCTCGACGCGGTCCGGGTGCGCGTGCCCGAGCACGGCGGCGACGTGGGCCCGGACGGTGTGCAGCAGCGCCTCGGCGCGCTCCTCCTCCCCCAGGCCGGCCATGCGCTCGGCGAGGCCGGTGGCGGCGCCCTCGGCGGCTGCCTCCCGGCGCACCGGGCGGCCCGCCAGCGCGCGGAAGACGGGCGCGAGGCCGCTGCCCTGGGCGCGCAGCGCGGGCAGGGCGAGCCGTACCGGCGCCAGGGCGGGGCGGCCGGCCCGCAGCGACCGGTCGAACAGGGCGGTGCCCTCCTCGGCCGACAGGGCGGTCATGCCGCCGCGCGCCATCCGGGCGCGGTCGGCCTCGTCCAGGGTGCTGGTCATGCCGCCGGACGGGGCCCACGGTCCCCAGGCGAGCGACAGCGCGGGCAGGCCCCGGGCGTGCCGGTGCGCGGCGAGGGCGTCCAGGAGGGCGTTGGCGGCGGCGTAGTTGCCCTGGCCGGGGGCGCCGACGGTGCCGGCGACGGACGAGAACAGCACGAACGCCGCGAGGCCCGTGGTCAGTTCGTGCAGGTGGAGGGCGCCGAGCGCCTTCGGTGCGAGGACCGTGTCGATCCGCTCGGGGGTGAGCGCGGAGACCACGCCGTCGTCGAGGACGCCGGCGGCGTGGACGACCGCGGTGAGTGGGTGCGCGGCCGGGATGCCGGCCAGGACGGCGGCGAGGCCGTCGCGGTCGGCGAGGTCGCAGGCGTGGGCGGTCGCGGTGGCGCCGAGCGCGGCGAGTTCGGCGATCAGGTCGTCGGCGCGGCCGGACCGGCTGAGCAGGGCGAGGTGCCGGACGCCGTGGGCGGTGACGAGGTGGCGGGCGAGCACCGGGCCGAGGCCGCCGGTGGCGCCGGTCAGCAGGACCGTGCCCTCGGGGTCGAGGCTCCACTCGGCGGTGCCGGCGGGTGCTTCGGCGCGCACCAGCCGGGCGGCGTGGGCAGTGCCGGCCCGCACGGCGATCTGCGGTTCGCCGGAGGCGAGGACGGCGGGCAGGACAGCGGCGGCGTCCGTGCCCGGTTCGAGGTCGAGCAGCACGAACCGGTCCGGGTTCTCCGACTGCGCGGACCGCACCAGGCCCCAGACGGCCGCGCCGGCCAGGTCGGGCACGTCCTCCCCGGCGACGCCGACCGCGCCGCGGGTGACGACGGCCAGCGGCCGGGGGTCGTCGTCCTGGAGGGCGGCGAGCGCGGTGCGCAGCGCCTGCCGTACGGCGGTGGCGTCGGTGCCCGGTGTGCTGTGCAGCACCCGGTGGTCGGTGTCGGGGGCTTCGGTGTCGAGCGGCAGCGGCTGCCAGTCCAGGGCGAACAGGGCGTCGGCGGTCGTGTCGCGGGCGTCCCGCAGGTGGGTCAGCGGGCGGGAGGCGAGCGAGGTGACGGTGGCGACGGGGGCGCCGGCGGCGTCGGCCAGGTCGACGGCGAAGGCGTGGTTCCCGGCGGGCACCAGCCGGGCCCGCAGCACGGAGGCGCCGACGGCGTGCAGGGTGACACCGGCGAACATGAAGGGCAGCCGGGCGGTGTCGTCGGCGGATCCGTCGCCGAGCAGCGCCAGGGCGTGCAGGGCCGCGTCGAACGCGGCCGGGTGCAGGCCGAAGCGGGGCGCGTCGGCGGCGGGCCGCTCGGGCAGCCGTACCTCGGCGAACAGTTCCTCGCCGCGCCGCCAGGCGGCCGTCAGGGCCTGGAAGGCGGGCCCGTACTCCAGTCCGGCGGCGGCGTGCCGCTCGTACAGGCCGGTGGTGTCGAGCGGTTCGGCGTCCTCGGGGGGCCAGACCTCCAGGCGGCTGCCGGGGGTGCCGGTGCCCGGGGCGAGGTGGCCGGAGGCGTGCAGGGTCCACGGCTCGTCGGCGGGCAGGCTCTCGGCGCGGGCGTACACCTGCACCGTGCGGGCGCCGGACGCGTCGGGTGCCCCGACGGCGACCTGGACCCGCACCCCGTCGTCCGGGGGCAGCACCAGCGTTACTTCGAGGGCGAGTTCCTCCAGGCGGGCGCAGCCGACCTGGTCGCCGGCGCGGACGGCGAGTTCGACCATGGCGGTGCCGGGGACGACGACCGAGCCGCCGACGACGTGGTCGGCGAGCCAGGGGTGGGTGCGCACGGACAGCCGGCCGGTGAGCACGGCGCCGTCGGAGCCGGCGAGCACGGTGGCCGCGCCGAGCAGGGGGTGGTCGGCGGGGTCCAGGCCGGCGGAGCCGACGTCGCCGACGGGTGCGGCCGTCGCGGGCCAGAACCGTTCGCGCTGGAAGGCGGTGGTGGGCAGGTCGACGGTGCGGGCGCCGGTGAACAGCGCGGTCCAGTCCACGGCGGCCCCGCCCGCGTACAGCTGGGCCACGGCGGTGAGCAGGGTCTCGGTCTCGGCGCGGTCGCGGCGGCTCGCGGCGGCCAGGACGGCGTCGGTGTCCGTGCCGTCGGCGGCCAGGCATGCGCGGGCCATGGCGGTCAGCACCGCGTCCGGGCCGAGTTCGAGGAAGCGGGTGACGCCCTCGGCGGCGAGGGTGCGGATCCCGTCGTGGAAGCGGACCGCCTCGCGCACGTGCCGCACCCAGTAGTCGGCGGTGGCGAGGTCCTGGGTGGCGAGGGCGCCGGTGACGTTGGAGACCACCGGCACGGTGGCCCGGTGGAAGGTGAGGGACTCCACGACCGACCGGAACTCGGCCAGCATCGGTTCGATGAGCGGGGAGTGGAAGGCGTGCGAGACGTTCAGCCGCCGGCTCCTGGCGAAGCGGGCGGCCACCGCCTCGGCCTCGGCGGCGTCGCCGGAGATCACCACGGAGTCCGGGCCGTTGACGGCGGCGATACCGGTCCGCTCGGTGAGCAGCGGGCGGACCTCGTCCTCGGTGGCGCGTACGGCGAACATGGCGCCGCCCGCGGGCAGCGCCTGCATGAGCCGGCCGCGCGCGGCCACCAGCGCGGTCGCGTCGGCCAGGTCGAGGACGCCGGCCACGTGGGCGGCGGCGATCTCGCCGATGGAGTGTCCGGCCAGGTAGTCGGGGGTGAGGCCCCAGGACTCCAGCAGCCGGTACAGGGCGACTTCGAAGGCGAACAGGGCGGTCTGGGTGCGGGCGGTGCGGTGCAGCGGCTCGGGGTCGTCGCCGAGGACGAGGTCGCGCAGTTCGGCGTCGCCGGTCAGTGCGCAGATCTCGTCGAAGGCGCGGGCGAACACCGGGAAGTGGGCGTGCAGTTCGCGGCCCATGCCGGCGCGCTGTGCGCCCTGCCCGGTGAACAGGAAGGCGGTCTGTCCCTTGCGGACCCGGCCGGAGGCGGCGCCCGGACCGCCCTCGGCGACCCGGGTCATGGCCGTGAGGAGCGCGTCGCGGTCGGCGCCGAGGACGACGGTCCGGTGCGGCTGGGCGGTGCGGGTGGCGGCCAGGGAGTGCGCCACGTCCACCGGGTCCAGCTCGCCGGCGGCGGCCACCAGGCGGGCGGCCTGTTCGCGCAGGGCGCGCTCGGTCCGGCCGGAGATCACCCAGGGCACCAGCGGCGGCGCCGTCCGCGGCGCGGGTTCCGCCGGTTCCCCGGCGGGGGCCTCCTCCAGGATGGTGTGCGCGTTGGTGCCGCTGGCGCCGAAGGAGGAGACGGCGGCGCGGCGCGGCCGGCCGGGGTCGGGCCAGGGCCGGTTCTCCGTCAGCAGCCGGACCTGCCCCTGCCCCCAGTCGACCTTGGTGGTCGGCTCGTCGGCGTGCAGCGTCCTGGGCAGGACCCGGTGCCGCATCGCCATGACGGCCTTGATGATGCCGGCGACGCCGGCCGCCGCCTGGGTGTGCCCGATGTTGGACTTCACCGAGCCGAGCCACAGCGGGGCGTCCGCGGGCCGGTCCTGGCCGTAGGTGGCGAGCAGCGCCTGCGCCTCGATCGGGTCGCCGAGCGTGGTGCCGGTGCCGTGCGCCTCCAGCAGGTCCACGTCGGCGGCGGTGAGCTGTGCCCCGGCGAGCGCGGCGCGGATGACGCGCTGCTGGGAGGGCCCGTTGGGGGCGGTCAGGCCGTTGGAGGCGCCGTCCTGGTTGACGGCCGAGCCGCGGACGACGGCCAGCACCTCGTGGCCGTTGCGGCGGGCGTCGCTGAGCCGCTCCAGCACCAGCATGCCGGCGCCCTCGCTCCAGCCGGTGCCGTCCGCCGTGTCCGCGAAGGACTTGCAGCGGCCGTCCGGGGCGAGGCCGCGCTGCCGGCTGAAGGCGATGAAGTTGCCCGGCGTGGCCATGACGGTGGCGCCGCCCGCCAGGGCGAGGGTGCACTCCTTGCCGCGCAGCGCCTGTACGGCGAGGTGGACGGCGACGAGCGCGGAGGAGCAGGCGGTGTCGATGGTGACGGCCGGGCCCTCCAGGCCGAGGGTGTAGGAGATGCGGCCGGAGATCACGGCGGCCAGCACGCCGGTGCCGAGCGCGGCCTCGGCGTCCTCCGGCATTCTCGCCAACAGGTCCTTGTAGTCCTGGCCGTTGGTGCCGGCGAACACCCCGATCCGGGCACCGTGCGCCGCGCCGGGGGCGATCCGGGCGCGTTCCAGCGCCTCCCAGGACACCTCCAGCAGCAGCCGCTGCTGGGGGTCCATCGCGAGGGCCTCGCGGGGGCTGATGCCGAAGAAGTCCGGCTCGAACCCGGCCGCGTCGTCCAGGAATCCGCCGCGCGTGACGTAACTCTTGCCGGTGGCGTCCGGGTCGGGGTCGTACAGGGTGTCGAGGTCCCAGCCCCGGTCGTCGGGGAAGTCCCCGACGGCGTCGGTGCCGTCGTGGACGAGCCGCCAGAACTCCTCCGGTGTGGTCACGCCGCCGGGGAAGCGGCAGCTCATCCCGACGATGGCGATGGGCTCCCGGTCCTGGGTCTCCACCTCGCGCAGCCGCTGCCGGGTCTGGGCCAGGTCGGCGGAGACCCGCTTGAGGTAGGAGAGCAGCTTTTCGTCGTTGGTCATCGGGTGTCGCCACTCCTGTGCGAAGAGGTGGACCGCGGTCGGGCCGGGGTGTCGTGGGAGGGCCGGGTCACGCGGAGCCGAGTTCGTTGTCGATGAAGGCGAAGACGTCGTCGGCGGAGGCGTCCTCCAGCCGTCCGGCGACGGCGGCGGCGTCCTGGCCGAGGGTCTTGTTCAGGTCGCCCAGCAGCGCCTGGAGGCGGGTGGTGATCCGTCCCTGCTCGATGTCCTCGGCGGTGAGGCCGGCGAGCCGGGCCGCGACCCGGTCGAATTCGGCGAGGACGGAGTCCACCGAGGTGTCGGCGCCCGCGAGTTCGGTCCCCAGGTGCTTGGCGAGGGCGGCGGGGGTGGCGTAGTCGAAGATGAGGGTGGCCGGCAGCGCCACCCCGGCGGCGCTGCTGATCCGGTTGCGCAGGTCGACGGAGGTGAGCGAGTCGAAGCCGAGGTCGCGGAAGGCGGTGGTGGGTTCGACCGCGCCGGCGTCGCCGTAGCCGAGGACCGCGGCGGCCTGGCCGCACACCAGCTCCTGGAGGGCGCGGTCGCGTTCGCCGCCGGTGAGCCCGGCGAGCTTCGCGGCGAACCCGTCGGCTCCGCTCGTCTCCGGTGCGGCCGTGCCGCGCCGTGCCTCGGGCAGCGCGGACAGCAGGGGGCTGGGGCGGGTCGCGGTGAACGCGGGCGCGAAGGCGGACCAGTCGACGTCGGCGACGGTGACGGTGGTGTCGCCGCCGTCCAGGGCGCGGCGCAGTGCGGTGAGGGCGCGGTCCGGGTCGAGGAGGGACATGCCCATCGCGCGGGCGGCCGAGCGGACGGTGCCGTGCGCGGCCATGCCGTCGCCGCCCCAGGGTCCCCAGGCGATGGAGGTGGCGGGCAGTCCGGCCGCGCGCCGGTGTTCGGCGAAGGCGTCGAGGTAGGCGTTGGCGGCGGCGTAGTTGGCCTGTCCGGCGCCACCGACGGTGGCGGTCAGCGAGGAGAACAGCACGAACGCCGACAGGTCCCGGTCCGCGGTGAGTTCGTGCAGGTGGCGGGCGGCGTCGGCCTTGGGGGCGAGGACGGAGGCGAAGCGGTCGGGGGTGAGGGCGTCCAGGACGCCGTCGTCGAGGACGCCGGCCAGGTGCAGGACGGCGGTGAGCGGGTGTTCCCCGGGTACGGAGTCCAGCAGCGCGGCGAGCGCCTCGCGGTCGGCGACGTCGCAGGCGGCCAGGGTCACCTTCGGGCCCGCGTCGGTGAGTTCGCGGACGAGGTCGGCGGCGCCGGGCGCGTCCGTGCCGCGCCGGGAGGTCAGCAGCAGGTGGTCGGCGCCCTGGTCGGCGAGCCACCGGGCGACGGCGGTGCCGACGGCGCCGGTGGCGCCGGTGACCAGCACCGTGCCGGACGGCTTCCAGGGGGCGCCGGCGCGGGCGGGGGCGTGCTCCAGGCGGCGGCCGTAGGCGCCGGACTCGCGCAGGACGACCTGGTCCTCGCCGCCGGCGTCGCCGAGCAGCGCGGCGAGCCGGGCGACGGTCCGCGGTCCGATCTCGGCGGGCAGGTCGACCAGCCCGCCCCACCGGTCGGGGTGTTCCAGGGCGGCGACCCGGCCGAGACCCCACACCGGGGCCTGGGCGAAGCCGGTGACGGCGGCGGCCGTGCCGTGGGCGACGGCGTCGCGGGTGACGCACCACAGCGGGGCGCTGATCCCGGCATCGCCGAGGGCCTGCACGAGGGCGGCGGTCGTGGTGAGCGCGGTGGCGGGTGCCAGCAGGGACAGCACGCCGTCGACGCCGCTCCGGCCGGCGAGCAGTGCGGCCAGCACCGCCCGGTCGGCCGTCCCGGGGACCGTGAGGGTGTCGACGCGCAGCCCCTGTTCGGCGAGCCCGGTCAGGACGGCCGTGGTCCACGGGTCGTCGGCCGCCGGGACGACGGCCAGCCAGTGGCCGCCGAGCGCCGGGGTGGCGGCGGGGGCCAGCGGCTCCCAGGTGACGCGGTGACGCCAGCCGTCGGCGGCGGCGTTGGTCTGCCGCTGCTCGTGCCAGGCGGCCAGGGCCGGTACGACGGCGGCGACGGAGGTCTCGTCTGCGACGCCGAGCGTGGCGGCGACGGCGGGCACGTCCTGGTCCCGGACCAGCTCCCAGAACGGGTCGGCGGCGTCACCGCCCGCGCGGGCCGCGGCGGAGCGCTCGGCCTGCAGGATGGGGGCGTCCTCCCAGTGCCGGTCGCGGCGGAACGGGTAGGTGGGCAGGTCGACCTTGCGGCCCCCGGCGAACACGGTCCGCCAGTCGGGGCCGGTGCCGGTCAGGTGCAGCCGGCAGACGGCCTCGATGAGCTGGGCGTCCTCGGCGCGGTCGCGGCGCTGGGTGCCGATGACGTGGGGCACCACGTCCTGGGCCAGGTTGGTGAGGACCGAGTCGGGGCCGACCTCCAGGAAGCGGGTGGCGCCCTCGGCGGCCAGGGCGGTGATCCCGTCGTGGAAGCGGACGGCCTCGCGGACGTGCCGTACCCAGTAGTCGGGCGAGGTCAGCTCCTCGGCGGGGCGGCCCGTGACGTTGGAGACGACCGGCAGGGCGGGCTCGTGGAAGGTCAGGCCCGCGAGCACCGCGCGGAACTCCGGCAGCATGGGGTCCATGCGGTGGGAGTGGAAGGCGTGCGACACCGTCAGCCGCTTGCTCTTGTCGAACCGGGCGGCGACGGCGAGGACGGCCTCCTCGTCACCGGAGATCACCACGGCGCGCGGGCCGTTGACGGCCGCGATGTCGACGCCGTCGGTGAGCAGCGGTGCCACCTCGGCCTCGGTGGCGAGCAGGGACACCATCGCGCCGCCGGCGGGCAGCGCCTGCATCAGCCGGCCGCGGGCGGCGACCAGGGCCACCGCGTCCGTCAGGTCCAGCACACCCGCCACGTGTGCGGCGACGACCTCGCCGATGGAGTGCCCGGCGAGCAGGTCCGGGCGGATGCCCCAGTGCTCCAGCAGCCGGTACAGGGCGGTCTCGAAGGTGAACAGGGCGGCCTGCGTGTACACGGTCCGGTGCAGCGGGGCGGGGTCGCTGTCCTGGTCGAACATCACCTCGCGCAGCGGCCGGTCCAGGTGGGCGTCGAAGGCGGCGCAGATCTCGTCGAAGGCGGCGGCGAACACCGGGAACGCGGCGTGCAGGGTGCGGCCCATGCCGGGCCGCTGGGAGCCCTGGCCGGAGAACAGCATGCCGAGCCGCCCGGGTTCGGGGGCCGTGACGGCGGCCTGGCTGCCGTCGGCGACGGCGCGCAGACCGGCCAGCAGCTCGGCCCGGTCGCGGCCGGTGACGGCGGCCCGGTGGGTGAACACGGTGCGCGTGGTGGCCAGCGAGTACCCGACGTCGTACGGGTCCAGGTCACCGGCGGCCGCGAGCAGCCGCTCCGCCTGCCGCTGGACGGCGTCGGCGCCCTTGCCGGACAGCACCCACGGGACGACGGGCAGCGCGGCCCGCTCCGGGGCGGGCGGCTCGGTCTCGGCCGGCGGTGCCTCCTCCAGGATGGTGTGGGCGTTGGTGCCGGAGATGCCGAACGAGGAGACGCCGGCGCGGCGCGGGCG
>NZ_MUMF01000234.1 GCF_002155905.1 Streptomyces tricolor
TGCCGGGTCGTCGTCGGCGGATCGGCCGGGTGCCGGCGCCGGGCCGGAATCCGCGGTGGTGGCGGGGGGCGTCGCCGAGGCGGTCGCGGGGCCGGCCGGTGAGCTGCCCGCCGCGCGTTTCCTCGGTGCCCTCGCCGATCGGATCGCCGTCGGCGCCGCCTCCGTGGTGGCCGTGCTCGACCCCGGTTGTGTGGTGCTCGGCGGGGAGGTGGGGCAGGCCGGGGGCACGGTGCTCGCCGGGCTGGTGGAGGAGCGGCTGCGCCGGATGTCACCGCTGGTCACCGAGGTGCGGGCGAGCAGCCTCGGCGGGACGGCCGTCCTGCGCGGAGCGCTCCTCACCGCACGGGACCGCGCCCAGGACGAGCTGTTCGCGCCGCCCGAGCGCCTTGGCGGATGACCGCTCGGGGCCGGGGAGTCAGGCTCTCGGTGGATGACCGCTCGAAGGCGAGGGGTCGGGCCCTCGGTGGATGACCGCTCGGAGCCGGGGAGTCAGGCGCCTTGGCGGATGACCGCTAAATGCCGGGGAGCCAGGCCTGGGCGGATGACCGCTCGGGTCCGGGGAGTCAGGCTCTCGGCGGATGACCGCTCGAAGGCGAGGAGTCGGGCTCTCGGCGGATGACCGCTCGGAGCCGGGGAGTCAGGCGCCTTGGCGGATGACCGCTCGAAGGCGAGGGCCGGGCCCTCGGCGGATGACCGCCGCGATCGGGACCGGAGGGCTCAGGCCCGCAGCGGTTCGTCCGGCCGCCAGGGGGTCCAGGCCAGCGCCTCCCGCCAGCCCGGTCGCCCGAAGGCCCAGTCCCGCACCACCTCGGCCACGGGCTCGACGGCGAATATGTCGCTCTCGCGCGGCACCCGGGCCTGGAAGTGCCGGTCCGGACCGCCCTCGCGGTACTCCACCCGGTAACTCAGATCATCGTTGAGGTACACCTGCATGTAGTGCTGTCCGGCGGGCTCCCGGTCGAGTCGCTCCACGATGACGAACCGCCATGTCAGGCTCATGTCCGCCAGCAAGTCGTGGAGCTTGTCCTCGGACGGGTCGTCCCACGCCGTCCCGTCCCACTCGATCGCGCGGATCACCAATGCCGTCATGGGGGCCGACTGTACCGGCCCGCCGCGCGGCGTCCGTCAGCGCGCCCTCGTCTGCCGCGGCCCATGCCGGAGTCCGCACCAGAACCCTTGGCGGCCCGGCGGCGGGCAAGGGCCGTCGTCACCGCCGCCGGGCCCGCCCGCACCCTAAAAGGACTAGACCAGTGCGGTCAATGGGTCCGGACCAACGTCGACGACCACCTTCCCCGGCAAGATCGACCGGGCGGCTGCGTGGCGCGAAACCGGCGACACGTACTGTGAGCGAGCCCACACCTTTCACTCGCCTGGCTGAGTGCCGGGCGTGGCACACTGGCCCTGTACCAGAAGCAGCGCACTCCGGGGTCGGTGAAAGTCCGAACCGGCGGTTACAGTCCGCGACCCGGTCGCTTCCAGCGGCCGGTTGACCAGGTGAAATTCCTGGACCGACGGTTAAAGTCCGGATGGGAGGCAGTGCGCGGCGGGCGGGCATGCGTCTCCGTGTGCGCGCCGCCGTATCTGGACGCGCCCGTGTGCGGACGCGTCCGTTCCGGCGACGCCCCCGGTCTGTGTGCTCATCCGTGTCTTTCTGTCGTCATCGACAGGCCCCGGAGTCCGTGCCCCAAGAGGCAGGAGGACCCGGGAAGTGTTCACCGGAATCGTCGAAGAGCTGGGTGAAGTCACCGCCGTCGAGAACCTCGGCGACTCCTCCCGCTTCCGGCTCCGCGGCCCCGTCGTCACCGAGGGCGCGCGGCACGGCGACTCCATCGCCGTGAACGGGGTCTGTCTCACCGTGGTCGAGCACGAGGGCGACGAATTCACCGCCGACGTCATGGCCGAGACCCTGAAGCGCTCCAGCCTGGGCGCGCTCACCGTCGGCTCCCGCGTCAACCTGGAACGGCCCACCGCCGTCGGCGCCCGCCTCGGCGGCCACATCGTGCAGGGACACGTGGACGGCACCGGCGAGATCCTGGCGCGCACCCCCTCCGAGAACTGGGAGATCGTGAAGATCTCCCTCCCGGCCGACCTCTCCCGGTACGTCGTGGAGAAGGGCTCCATCACCGTCGACGGCATCAGCCTCACCGTCGTGGACGCGGGCGCCGACCACTTCACCGTCAGCCTCATCCCGACCACCCTCGCCCTCACCACGCTCGGCGTGAAGCAGCCCGGCGACCCGGTCAACCTCGAAGTGGACGTCATCGCCAAGTACGTGGAGCGGCTGCTCGCGGCCGGGCAGGGGGCCGGCCGGTGAACTGGATGAACTCCGAGGCGTTCACCCTCTTCGGCCAGCACATCATCTGGTCGGACATGGTCGGCAACATCCTCGGCCTGATCACCCTCGCCCTCGGCTGGCGCCGCTCCCTGTGGACCTGGCCCGTCCAGTTCCTGTCCGGCCTCGTCCTCTTCGCCGCCTTCTACGGCCACCTGACCGGCAGCGCCGGCAAGCAGGTCGTCGTCATGGTCGTCGCCCTGTACGGCTGGTGGCAGTGGCAGCGCGGCCGGGGCAAGGCCGACGACGGCCGGATCACCGTACGCTTCGCCAGCTGGCGCGAGCGCGGCGCGATGCTCGCCGCCGCCGCGGCCGGCACGGTCGCCGTCGCCCTGCTCTTCACGGCCTACCCCAAGCTGTCCTGGGACCCGTGGCCCGACGCCTACATCTTCGTCGGCACCGTCGTCGCGATGTACGCCCAGGCCAAGGGCATGGTCGAGTTCTGGTTCGCCTGGCTGCTCGTCGACCTCGTCGGCGTCCCCCTCAACTTCGCCAACGGCTACGCCTTCTCCGGATTCGTCTACGTCATCTACGGCGCACTCGTCCTGTGGGGCATGCGCGACTGGTGGCTGCGCTCCCGCCGGAGCCCGCAGCCCGCACTGGAAGGAGCGCCGGTATGACCTCGGCACCGCCGCTGTACGACACCGCCGACATCGAGGACTTCCGGCTCGACCCGGTCGAGCGGGCCATCGCCGACATCGCCGCCGGCCGCCCGGTGGTCGTCGTGGACGACGAGGACCGGGAGAACGAGGGCGACCTCGTCATCGCCGCCGAGAAGGCCACCCCCGAGATCGTCGCCTTCATGATGAGCGAGTGCCGCGGCCTGATCTGCGCCCCCATGGAGGGCGAGGAACTCGACCGGCTGCGGCTGCCGCAGATGGTCGAGGACAACACCGAGTCCATGAAGACCGCGTTCACGATCTCCGTGGACGCCTCCGCCGCGCACGGCGTGAGCACCGGCATCTCCGCCGCCGACCGCGCCACCACGCTCCAGCTGCTCGCGAGCGGTACGGCGGAGCCCACCGACCTCGTCCGCCCCGGCCACGTCTTCCCGCTGCGCTCCCGGCCCGGCGGCGTCCTGGTCCGCAACGGCCACACCGAGGCCGCCGTCGACCTCGCCCGGCTCGCAGGGCTCCGCCCGGCCGGCGCCATCGTGGAGATCGCCGGCGAGGACGGCCGGATGCTCCGGCTGCCCGAGCTGATCCCGTTCGCCCGCAAGCACGGCCTGACGATCATCTCCATCGAGGACCTGATCGCCTACCGCCGCAGCAGCGAGCCCACCGTCCGCCGCGAGGCCGAGACCCGCCTGCCCACCCGGCACGGCACCTTCACCGCCTACGGTTACCGGTCCGCCGTCGACGGCGTCGAACACGTCGCCCTCGTCCACGGCGACCTCGGCGACGGCGAGGACGTCCTGGTCCGCGTCCACTCCGAATGCCTCACCGGCGATGTCTTCGGCTCCCTGCGCTGCGACTGCGGCCCCCAGCTGGACACCGCCCTGGAACGCATCCAGGCCGAGGGCCGGGGCGTGGTCGTCTACCTGCGCGGACACGAGGGGCGCGGCATCGGCCTGCTGTCCAAGCTGCGCGCCTACGAGCTCCAGGAGCAGGGCCACGACACCCTGGACGCCAACCTCGAACTCGGCCTGCCCGCCGACGCCCGCGACTACGGCGCCGGCGCGCAGATCCTCGCCGACCTCGGCGTGCGCGGGGTCCGGCTGATGACCAACAACCCCGACAAGACCGACGCGCTGCTGCGCCACGGCCTGAAGGTCACCGGCCGCGAGCCGATGCCGGTCCAGGCCGGCGAGCACAACCTCCGCTACCTGCGCACCAAGCGGGACCGGATGGGGCACGACCTGCCCTGGCTCGACACGCCCGCCGTGTCGACGTGCGGCAACCAGTAAGCAAGAGAGCACTGAGGAGAGACGTGAGCGGCAAGGGTGCACCGGAGCTGTCCGTACGCAACGTGAGCGACCTGCGGGTCGCGGTCATCGCGGCGCAGTGGCACGACAAGGTGATGGACGGGCTGGTGAACGGCGCCCTGCGCGCCCTGCGCGACCTGGGCATCGACGAGCCGACCCTGATCCGGGTCCCCGGCAGCTTCGAGCTGCCGGTCGCCGCCAAGGTCCTCGCGGGCCGCGGCTACGACGCCGTGGTCGCCCTCGGCGTCGTCATCCGGGGCGGCACCCCCCACTTCGACTACGTGTGCCAGGGCGTCACCCAGGGCCTCACCCAGGTCTCCGTCGAGACCGGCGTCCCCGTCGGCTTCGGCGTGCTCACCTGCGACACCGAGGAGCAGGCCCTGGACCGGGCCGGCCTGGAGGGCTCCACCGAGGACAAGGGCCACGAGGCGGTGACGGCCGCGGTCGCGACGGCGGCCACGCTGCGCTCAGTATCCGAACCCTGGCACTGAGGAGCCCCGCGCACCGCGTAGGGTGGGGCTCACCATGTCCAAGAAGACGTTCGAGCAGCTCTTCACCGAGCTGCAGCACAAGGCCGCCCACGGCGATCCCGCCACCTCCCGTACCGCAGAGCTGGTCGGCAAGGGCGTCCATGCCATCGGCAAGAAGGTCGTCGAGGAGGCCGCCGAGGTCTGGATGGCCGCCGAGTACGAGGGCAAGGAGGCGGCCGCCGAGGAGATCTCGCAGCTGCTGTACCACGTCCAGGTGATGATGGTCGCCCGCGGCATCTCCCTGGACGACGTCTACGCCCACCTGTAAGCCGTACCCCCGCACCCCACCCCGTAGAGAACGAGCAAAGGAAGCCGACCCCATGCTGCGCATCGCCGTCCCCAACAAGGGTTCACTGTCCGGCCCTGCGGCGGAGATGCTGCATGAGGCCGGCTACCAGCAGCGCCGCGAGTCCAAAGAGCTGCGCATCGTCGACCCGGAGAACGAGGTCGAGTTCTTCTACCTCCGCCCCCGCGACATCGCGATCTACGTCTCGTCCGGCCGCCTGGACATCGGCATCACCGGTCGTGACCTGCTGATCGACTCCGGCGCCGACGCCGAGGAGATCCTGCCGCTCGGCTTCGCCCGTTCCACCTTCCGCTTCGCCGCCAAGCCCGGCACGGCGAACGGCGTCGCGGACCTCAAGGGCCGGACGGTCGCCACCTCCTACGAGGGGATCGTCGCGGGACACCTCGCCGACCACGGCGTCGACGCCTCCGTCGTCCACCTGGACGGCGCCGTCGAGACCGCGATCGAGCTGGGTGTCGCCGAGGTCATCGCCGACGTCGTCGAGACCGGCACCAGCCTGCGCAACGCGGGCCTGGAGGTCTTCGGCGAGCCGATCATGAAGTCCGAGGCGATCGTCGTCCGGCGCACCGGCGCCGACGGCGAGGAGCCGAAGGTCCAGCAGTTCCTGCGCCGCCTCCAGGGCGTCCTGGTGGCCCGGACGTACGTGATGATGGACTACGACTGCCGGGTCGAGCAGCTGGAGAAGGCCGTCGCGCTCACCCCGGGCCTGGAGTCCCCGACCGTCTCCCCGCTGCACAACGAGGGCTGGGTCGCGGTCCGCGCCATGGTCCCCGCCAAGGAGGCCCAGCGGATCATGGACGACCTCTACGCCATCGGCGCCCGCGCCATCCTGACCACGGCCATCCACGCCTGCCGCCTGTAAGAGGTACGTCGACCGATGTCCGACCCGACCCCCCTGCCCGACCTCCCCGTCACCTTCCGGCCGGGCCACACCCGGGCCGTCCTGCTCACCGCGGGTGTCGTGATCTTCCTGGTGATCTCCGGGATCGCGCTGCTGCTGGAGAACCTCGGCCCCGGGTCGCGGCTCAGCTTCATCGTCACCGGAGCGCTCATCTTCTGGTTCCTGGCCCAGCTGGCCCGGGTGAAGGTGGTCGCCGACCGGTCCGGCGTCACCGTCGTCAACATCGTCAGCAAGCGGCGCCTGGCCTGGGCGGAGATCCTCCGGGTGAACCTCCGGACGGGCGACCCCTGGGTGTTCCTCGACCTCAGCGACGGCACCAGCCTGCCCGCGCTCGGCATCCAGCCGGGCATCGCCAAGCAGCGGGCCATCGCCGACGCCAGGACCCTGCGCGCGCTCGCCGAGGCCCACTCGGCGCCGTCCGCCCTGCCGCACGAGCCCAGATCTTGATTAATCTGGTGGGCGGAGGCCGTCTCGCTGCGCCTCCGCCCCTGCGCGCCGCCCGGTGCACAGGGGCTCCTGCTACCCGAGGAGTGACTCCCTCCGGCGATGGACGGATCGTCCTGTAGTACCTGCGCCACCCCTGCCCGACATAGCGGGAAGGCGGTGGCAGCGTGACCATCCCCCTGCTGCTCCTCGCAGCGGCGTTCCTGCTGATTCTCGCCAACGGCTTCTTCGTGGCGGCCGAGTTCGGCCTGGTGACGGTCGAGCGTCCGGAGGCCGAGCGGGCCGCCGCCGACGGCGACCGCCGCGCCCGTACGGTCGTGGAGGCGCTGAAGGAGCTGTCCTTCCAGCTCTCCGGCACCCAGCTCGGCATCACCATCACCTCCCTGGTCGTCGGCATGCTCGCCGAACCGGCCCTGGCCGAGCTGCTGCACGGCCCGTTCGCCGCGCTCGGTGTCCCCGAGGGCGCCGCCTCCGGCGTCGCCGTGATCGTCGGCATGCTGCTGGCCTCCGCGATCCAGATGGTGATCGGCGAACTCGTGCCCAAGAACTGGGCGGTGTCCCGGCCGCTGCAGGTCGCGCGTTTCGTGGCCGGCCCGCAGCACCACTTCTCCCGGCTGTTCCGCCCGGTCATCTCCGCGCTGAACACGGTCGCCAACCGGCTGGTCCGTACCCTGGGCGTGGAACCCGCCGAGGAGCTGGCCTCCGCCCGCACCCCCGGCGAACTCGTCTCCCTGGCCCGGCACTCCGCCCGGGCCGGCGCCCTGGAGCAGGACACGGCCGACCTGTTCGTCCGCACCCTGTCCCTGGGCGAGCTGACCGCGCAGCACGTCATGACCCCGCGCGTGAAGGTGAGCGCGCTGCAGGACTCGGCCACCGCCGAGGACGTCGTCAACCTCACCCGGGCCACCGGCCTGTCCCGCTTCCCCGTCTACCGGGAGAAGATCGACGAGATCGTCGGCATGGCCCATCTGAAGGACGCGCTGGCCGTCCCGGCCCGCGACCGGCTGCGCACCCCGGTCGGCCGGATCGCCCGCAAGGCGCTCCTCGTCCCCGAGACCCTGCCCGTCCAGCCGCTGCTCGCCCGGCTGCGCAGCGAGCAGCCCATCGCCGTCGTCGTGGACGAGTACGGCGGCACGGCCGGCGTGGTCACCCTGGAGGACATCGTCGAGGAACTGGTCGGCGAGGTCCGTGACGAGCACGACGCCAAGGACACGCCCGAGCTGGCCCCCGCCCCGCCCGAGGACGGCAGGCCCGCCTGGGACGTGGACGGCAGCTGCCGCGTCGACATCCTCCAGCGCATAGGCCTCGACGTGCCCGAGGGGCCGTACGAGACCGTCGCCGGCCTGGTCGCCGACCTGCTCGGCCGGATCCCGGCCCCCGGCGACAAGGCCGAACTGCCCGGCTGGCGGCTCTCCGTCCGGCAGGTCGGCCACTACCGCGCCGAACGGGTCCGCCTGGTCAGGACGGCCCCGGTGGCGGCTGCGACGGAGGCCGCCCGGTGAGCCTCCTGCAACTGGTCTTCGCCGCGCTGCTCGTGCTCGCCAACGGTTTCTTCGTCGGCGCCGAGTTCGCGCTCGTCTCCGTCCGCCGCAGCCAGATCGAACCGCTCGGCACCGCCCGGGCCCGCCAGGTGCTGTACGGCCTCGAACGCCTGCCGCAGATGATGGCCGCCGCCCAGTTCGGCATCACCGTCTGCTCCCTGACGCTCGGCGCGGTCGCCGAGCCGACGGTGGCGCACCTGCTGGAACCGGTGTTCGAGTGGATCCACCTGCCGCACGGCATGATCCACCCCCTCGGCTACGTCATCGCCCTGGCCGCGGTGGTCTTCTTCCACCTCGTCATCGGCGAGATGGTCCCGAAGAACCTCGCCATGGCGGCGCCCGAGAAGGCGGCCCTGTGGCTCAGCCCCGGCCTGGTCTGGTTCGCCCGCCTGTGCCGGCCCATCACGGTCGCCCTCGGCGCCTGCGCCCAGGGCATCCTGCGGCTGTTCCGGGTCGAACCGAAGGACGAGGTGGAGGCGGTCGTCACCACCGAGCAGCTCAACCGCCTCCTGGAGGACTCCGGTCAGGCGGGCCTCCTCGACCCCGAGGAGCGGGAGCGCCTGGAGGACGCCCTGGAACTGGGCTCCCGCCCGGTGACGGACGTCCTGCTGCGGCGGGAGTCCCTGGTCACGGTGGAGCCCTCGGTCACCCCGGGCGAGATCGTGGAGCTGACCGCCCGCACCGGCTACTCCCGCTTCCCGGTCGCGGCCACCGAGAAGGGCCCCTTCATGGGGTACGTGCACGTGAAGGACGTCCTCGACCTGGAGGACTCCGACCGGGCCGTCCCCCAGCACGTCTGGCGCCCCATGGCCACGCTCCGCGCCGAGCTGCCCCTCGACGACGCCCTCACCGTGATGCGCCGCGCCGCCACCCACCTGGCGCAGGTGGCCGACGCCACCGGCAGGGTCCTGGGCCTGGTCGCCCTGGAGGACGTCCTGGAGATGCTGGTGGGAGAGGTGCGGGACCCCGCCCACCGGGAGGCCCCCGACGTCAGGGTGACCGAACCGAGGGTGAGCGGGGAACCCGAGGAGGCCATGGCCTAGCGGCCCGCGTCACCTAGTAGGACGACGGATCCTGCGGCCCCCGACCCGACAGCACCTCTCCGTAGGCCTGCATCAGGTCGGGCAGCCGCAGGGTCGCCAGGTCCGCCCGGGACAGGGACCCCGCGTAGGTGGACAGCCGCAGATCCCGGTACGCACAGCTCTTCTCGTACAGCGTCCGCAGGAACCGCCCGTTGCCCAGCTCGTCGATCCAGCCCTGGTCGACCACGTGCCCGGCGATGGAGCGCAGCTCCTCCAGCGCCTCCTCGTCCCACAGGTCCCCGTTCTCCGCCGCGAGCACCTTGCCGATCTCGGTCAGCTCCAGCGGCCGGTAGGAGGGGAAGTCCACCCGGGTGGTGAAACGGGAGGACAGGCCGGGGTTGGCGGCCAGCAGGCGGTCCATGCCCTCGGGGTAGCCGGCCAGGATCACCACCAGGTGGTCCCGGTTGTCCTCGGCCCGCTTCAGCAGCACCTGCAGCGCCTCGTCGCCGTACGCGTCCCCCTTGCCGTACCCCGAGTTGGACAGCGAGTACGCCTCGTCCACGAAGAGCACCCCGCCGATCGCGGAGTCGATCAGCTCGTTGGCCTTCACGGCCGTCTGCCCGAGGTACTCGCCGACCAGGTCGGCCCGCTGGGCCTCCACCAGGTGATCGCCGC
This sequence comes from Streptomyces tricolor, assembly GCF_002155905.1. Classification (GTDB taxonomy): domain Bacteria; phylum Actinomycetota; class Actinomycetes; order Streptomycetales; family Streptomycetaceae; genus Streptomyces; species Streptomyces tricolor. The sequence continues at coordinate 9,677 of NZ_MUMF01000234.1, forward strand.
CCAGGAGCCCCAGCGCGTAGAACACCCGTCCGAGGATCCGCGCGACCGTGGTCTTGCCCGTACCGGACGGCCCCGAGAAGACGAAGTGCCGTTTGGGCGGCTGCACCGGCAGCCCCTGACCGGCCCGCAGCCGCGCCATGTTCAACTGCGCGGACAGCGCCTTGACCTGGCGCTTGACCGGTTCGAGCCCCACCATGCGCTCCAGCTCGGCGAGCGCCTCCTCCAGTAACCCGGGGTCCGTCGGCCCGGCCGGGATCGGCGAGGCGGTCACCCCGGACACACCCGGCACCCCCGTCTTCGTCCGTACCGAGGGATCGCTCACCGAGGGCAGCGGCCCGGTCGGCAGATCGGGCTCCGGCAGCCGCAGATCCCGGCCTTCCGTGCCGAACAGCGGATCGAACCCGTCCGGCCCGTCCACCGTGTCCTGCCCCGCGCCGGCCAGCGTGATCGCGGCGAGGTCGGCCGTCTCGTCGTACCCGTCGCCCTCGGCGATCGCGGCGAGCCGGGCGGAGGTGTCCATGAAGGCCGGATCCACCCGGTGCACCGCCCGGTACAGGGGGAGCGCGGCGGCCGACCGGCCCGTCCCCTCGTGCGCACGCGCCAGCCAGTACCGCAGCTCCTTGCGCTGCGGCTGCTCGCTGCGGCACCGCATCAGCGCCGCCGCCAGCAGCGGCTCGGCCTGCCCGTACATCTCCAGCCGGACCCGGGCCATGCCGCCGAACAGGCCGGCCTCGATGCCGAGCAGGGGATCGTCCAGCAGCGGGTCGGTGTGCCGGACCAACTGGTCCCAGTCCTTGACCAGGTAGGCGCGGCAGGCGTGCAGAAAGCGGACCTGCGGGTCGGCGTCGACCGGGGGGAGCCCGGCGAGGGCGCGGTCCAGCTCGGGCACATGCCGGCCGTCCAGCCAGTGGGAGGCGTGGGCCAGCAGCAGATCGCGCGGGCTCTCCAGCACCGGCTGCACCCACCAGCCCAGCCAGTACCAGGAGTTGAGGGCACGGCGGTGCCGGGTGCGCTGTTCCCCGAAGCGGTCGCGGTGCCGGAACATCCGCAGCAGCGCGGTGGTGGTGTCGACCCGGAGCGCGTGCAGCCCCAGCCAGGCGTCCGCCATGCCCGGGTCCATCCGCACCGCGGCGCGGAACTCCTCCTCCGCCTGCGGATAGGCGCCCATCGTGTAGGCGTCCACGCCCCGCAGCCAGGCGAGGTCGGCCGGGGCCTCGGGGCCCTGCGTGCCGAAGTCCATCACGTCCCCCAACAAACCGTGTCCCCGTGGTTCACCACCGGGCAGTCGCCCGACGGCCGCCGCGGTCGAACCGCTGTGCCGCGGAACGGAGTTGCAGGTGCGCGAGGCAGCCGCTCGAAGGTCGCACCGAGGGCATCGTACCCGCGGGACCCGGGCGTGCCGAAGGGTGCCGCACGGGCCGTTCGGCGAGGTGGGAGCAGACGGGGCGCACGGCGTTTCGTGACCCAGGGTGAGAGAACCGGTGCGCGGGGCGCCCGGCCGGCGGGCCCGCGGGCAGAACGAAGCCCCCGGTCACGGGGGAACAACCGGGGGCTTCGCGTGAGTGGGCGGCTCCGAAAGCCGCACATTGAGAACGTAAGACCTGTACCGCCCCCGGGTCAAGCGAAGTTGAGGCACTCGGGGAAGTTGTCCCACAAGGCTCTTCACAGGTTCACCACATCGGGGACGGTCCATCACCCTGCGTCACGTCCGGCCCGGCAGCGGGCGGTGCGCCGGGTCCCGGGAGCACCTCGTACCCCTCCGGTCGCTGGAGCACCAGAAGATCGGCATGGGGGCGCGAGGGGTCGGCGGCGAAGTGCGCTCGCTCCGCCCCCGTCCAGCCGTCCCAGAACTCCTGCTGCTCCGCTCCGTCCCGCCGTCGGCCGCGGGCCCAGGACTCCTGCCGGGGCAGCTCCATCCACAGCAGCCGGGCCAGGTGCGGGCGCAGCGCCCGGCGCCCGGCGCCGACCCCCTCGAACAGGACGACGGGCGCGGCCGGCAGCCGGCGCGGGGCGCCGAAGGCGCGGGCCCGCCAGTCGTAGGGGGCGTAGAGCGCGTCCTCGCCGCGCGCCAGCGGCTCGATCACCTGGGTCAGGAGCCGGCCGGTCCAGGCGAACAGCTGCTCGTGGCTGGCGATGTCGTCGAGGTGGAGCACCGGCGCCCCGCCCAGCGCGTGCGCCAGCCGTCCGGCGAAGGTGGACTTCCCGGAGCCGGCGTGCCCGTCGACGGCGATCAGCCGGACCGGTCCCAGCGAGGGAGGGAGCCCGCGCAGCCGGGCGGCGAGGTCGTGAATGGTCATTCCCTGGGAGGCGTGCGGTGGGTGGGGTGGGTGGTCCGGAGTGTGGGTTTTCCGTGAAACAGTCTAGTGGTGGTCGCGCTTTGAACCATCGGCTGGCGGCCAGTCAAAGGTACCGATAAACATTCCGAATCCCCTGACCGATATGTCGAATTCGGCGTTCCCGGTGTGGCCGACGCTGAGTAAGGTGCCTCCTGCGCAACGTGATGCGTCGAACGGGGAGTAGGCAGGGGGACATGGTCGCGGAGTTATTCGACGGGCAGTACGTATGGCATCCGGCGGCCGACGACCGCGTCCTGGCGAGCGTATGCGTGGACGTGCGGGCCGGACGTTATCGATACGCCCATGAGGCGCTCGCCGAGACGCGTTCCGACTTCGCCCTGCGCGCCCACCGCTCGCTGGTGCTCGCCTCCGAGGCGGCCGGCACCGACCTGGTGGAGCGCTGGCTCGCCGAGGAGCCGACCCCCGAGGCCGCGCTGATGTGGGCCCGGGTCGCCGTGCAGCGCGCCCTGCGGGCCGCCGACGCGCGCGACGACCGCGCCGAGGCGCTGGAGCGGATAGCGCTGACCGCCTGCGACCGGGCCGCCGAAGCGGCCCCCGCGGACCCCACCCCCTGGGTCGCCCGGCTCGCCATGGCCCGGCTGCACCGGCTGCGCGACCCGGCCCCGCAGGGCCTGCTCACCGCCCCGCCCGGCCCCTGGCGGCTGTTCGCGCACATCCTGTCCCTGGACCCCTGGAACCGCGAGGCCCACCACCGCTTCCTGTCCTTCTTCTTCACGCGGTACGGCGGCTCGGTCACCGCGGCCTGGGACGTGGCCGCCTTCCTCAGCCAGCGGGCGCCCGCCGACTCCGCCCTCCGGCTGCTGCCCCTGGTCGCCCTGGTGGAGAGCTACAACCCGACCCAACTGCTCGCCGACCGGGTCTGGGAGCAGCCCCAGTGGCGCTCCACCGCCCTGGCCATCTACCAGAACTGGCTGCCCACGGTGGCCGGTTACCGCTTCACCCCGGTGCTCGACCTGGCCTACCTCGCGCACGCGCTGGTCATGGCGCAGCGCGAGTTCGAGGCCCGGGCGGTGTTCACGGCGATGGGCCCGTACGCGTCCCGCATGCCCTGGAGCGCCTTCGGCGACCCCGCCGAGCAGCTCTCCCGGGCCCGGCGCGCCTGCGGCCTGCCCGTCCCCGGACCCGCCTGACCCGCTCGTCCCCCACCCCCCATCGAGAGAAAGGCCGATCTGTGTCGGAACGGATGTCGACCCCCCGGGCGCGGGCCCGCGCGGCGGACTCCGTCGTGCTCGACGACGACGCCACCCTGCACGCGATGGGTTATCCACGGGCGCTCACCCGGCGCTTCCAGGCGTTCGACAATTTCGCGATCTCGTTCACGATCATCAATATCCTCTCGGGTATTTTCTCGTCCTTCGGATTCGGTATGAACGCGGGCGGCCCGCGCATTCTCGTGTTCGGCTGGATCGGCGTCTCGCTCATGGTCCTGCTCATCGGCGCGGCGATGGCGGAAGTCGCCTCGGCCTATCCGACGAGCGGTGCCCTTTATTTTTCCGCGGGTAAACTCGCCAAGCGGCACAAAGGTGCCTGGTCGTGGTTCACGGGCTGGCTGAACTTCGTGGGACAGATCGGCGGCACCGCCGCCACCGGCTATGCCGCCGCCACCTTCATTCAGGTGTTCGTGCAGCTGCAGTGGCCCTCCTACCAGCCGAGCGCCCACCAGACGGTCCTCATCACGGCCCTCATCATCGTGGTGCAGGGACTCGCCAACACCTTCACCGTTCAGCTCGTCGCCATACTGAACCGCATTTCCGTGTGGTGGCTGCTGATCGGACTCGTCGTGATCGTGGGTGCACTCATAGTGATGCCCGATCATCACCAGTCCGCGTCCTTCGTGACGCATTTCGAGAACAACACCGGCTTCACGAGCGGGCTTTACGGCGGCATGCTCGGCCTGCTGGTCACCAGCTGGACCTTCACCGGGTTCGACGGCAGCTTCCACATGTCCGAGGAAACGGTCCGCGCGACGGTCAGCGCCCCGAAGGGGATCACCCGCGCCATCGGCTTTTCGGCGGTCGCCGGGCTGGTCCTGATGCTGGCGCTGGTCTACAGCATCGGCGACTACGCCAAGGAGGCCGGGGCCGCCGCGCCGCCCGTGCAGATCCTCATCGACGGGCTCGGCCTGCGCACCGCCAAGCTGATGCTCCTCATCGTCATCGGCGCGATGCTCTTCTGCGGTCTCGCCAACCTCACCAGCAACACCCGGCAGATCTTCGCCTTCTCCCGGGACGGGGCGATGCCCGGCTCCCGCTGGTGGCACTCCGTCTCGCTGCGCACCCGCACGCCGGTGAAGGCGGTGTGGCTCGCGGTCGCCTGCTCGCTGGCCCTGGTGGTGCCGGGCTGGTGGTCGCACACGGCGTTCACCGCGATCGTCAGCGTCAACGTGGTCGGACTCTTCCTGGCCTACGCCGTACCGATCTTCCTCCGGCTGCGGCTCGGCGACGCCTTCCAGCCCGGTCCCTGGCATCTGGGCCGCTGGGGCAGGCCGATCGGCTGGCTGGCGGTGACCTGGATCCTGCTCAGCAGCGTCCTGTTCATGCTGCCGCAGGCCTCGCCGATCACCGTCGACTCCTTCAACTACGCGCCGATCGCGCTCGCCGTCGTCCTGCTGGTGGCCACGGTGTGGTGGTTCGCCACGGCGCGCCGCCGCTTCCAGGGGCCGGTCAGCTACGGGCGTCCCGACGAGGTCGCCGCGATGGATCTGGTCTGACCGAGCCGTCCGGCTCGGGCGGTCGCGGACCGTACCGGGGCCGGGTGCATGGGGGCCGGTCGCGCCCACGCGGCGGAGCCGCATGCCGGCCCGGCCCCCGCCCCGGCCATGCCCCGCCACTGGCCGAGACCAATATTCGTGCCGCGGCATGCGCCGAAGTGCTGGCAGCGGAATCCGGGCTCCTTCATAGTTGGCGCACCGGACCAGCCCGACTCGGACACCCTGGGGGTCAACGCGCCCATGAGCAGAGCCCAAGAGCCGTCCCGCAGAACCGTTCTGGCCGTAGCCGTCGCCGCGGCGGTGACCGGCACGGCGGCCCCCGCCGCCGCAGCACACCCCGCCACCGGCACCGGCGACCCCGGCCGGGCGCAGGCCCGCCCGATCGACTACCACGCCTGGACGACGTACCGCGAATGGCGCTGCGGCACCGCCCAGGGCGCCCGGGCGGTGCCCGGCCGGCGCCCCGGCGTCGTGATCGGCGCCCCCGCCGGCCGCACCGACTACCGGGACCCGCACACCGGCACCACCGCCACCTGGGAGTACGCCACCTGGACCTCCCCGGTGCACCGGCTCTCCGTGCCCGCGACGGAGGTCGTCGCCTCCTGGAACGCGCACACCCCCGACGGCACCTGGCTCCAGGTCGAGCTGCACGGCACGTACTCGGACGGCACCGAGACGCCCTGGTACGTGCTGGGCCGCTGGGCGGCCGGCGACCAGGACATCAAGCGGACCTCGGTGGACGACCAGACGGACGGCCGGAGCACGATCTGGACCGACACCTTCGCCATCGACGACGCGAGCACCGGCCTGCGCCTGGCGTCGTACCGGCTGCGCCTCACCCTCTACCGCCGGCCCGGTACCCGTCTCACGCCGATCGTGTGGCGGCTCGGCGCGATGGGCTCCGACATCCCCGACCGCTTCACCGTCCCGCCCTCCGCCCCGGGTCTCGCCCAGGAACTGGCCGTACCCCGCTACTCGCAGGAGATCCACAAGGGCCAGTACCCGGAGTACGACAACGGCGGCGAGGCCTGGTGCAGCCCCACCTCCTCGCAGATGATCATCGAGTACTGGGGCGGCCGGCTCACCCCCGAGCAGCTGTCCTGGGTGGACCCGGGCTACGCCGACCCGCAGGTCTGCCACGCGGCCCGCTTCACCTACGACCACCAGTACGAGGGCTGCGGCAACTGGCCCTTCAACGCCGCCTACGCGGCGACGTTCGAGGGCCTCCAGGGCGTGGTCACCCGGCTCGCCTCGCTCACCGACCTGGAGACGCTGATCGCGGCCGGCATCCCGGCCATAACGTCCCAGTCGTTCCTCAAGGGGGAGCTCACGGGGGCCGGTTACGGCACCTCCGGCCACCTGATGACCGTCATCGGCTTCACCGCCGAAGGGGACGTGATCGCCAACGATCCCGCCTCGCCGAGCAACGAGGCGGTGCGCCGCGTCTACAAGCGGCGGGAGTGGGAAAACATCTGGCTCAGGACCAAGCGGTACAACGCCTACGGCAAGGTCGTCTCCGGCACCGGAGGGGTCTGCTACCTGTACTTCCCGGCCCATCCGACCCCGCACCAGCGCAAGGCGCTCGCCGCGGTGGGCGTGCACTGAGGCCCGGGGTGTCCCGTCGCGTGTGACCAAGCTCATCACCGCAAACGCCGTCGCGGGTGGCAAGGTGGACGAATGGGTGGGGGGAGTCCGTTTTCGTACGTCCGACCTCTGCGAGAGACAGCATGACCGCACACTCCGCCACCGCCACCCGCGTCCGCACCGGCGGCCCCCAGGAAGACGGCCCGAAGATCGTCGAGCACGTCATGGGCTGGGTCCTGGTCGCGGTGTTCGCGATGCTCGTGACCCAGCTCGGGCTGCTCTGAACCGACCGGCCCCGGGTGCGGCTTGTTCTGACATACTGCCGATGTCCCGTCGCGCCTAGCCCAGGGTCCCTCGTGAAGATGCCGCAGCAGCGTGCCGCCGCCCCGGTGCGCGGCACCGAGCGCTCCGCGGCGCGGCGCGCCGAACTCATCGCCATCGGGCGGGCGTTGTTCGCCGACACGTCCTACGACGCGCTGTCCATGGACGACATCGCCCGCCAGGCGCAGGTGGCCAAGGGGCTGATCTACTACTACTTCCGGTCCAAGCGCGGCTACTACCTGGCGATCATCCAGGACTCCGTCGCCGACCTGGTCGCCTTCGCCGCCGGCGGCCTCCGGCTGCCCGCCGTGGACCGCGTGCACCGCACCATCGACGGGTATCTGCGCTACGCCGAGCACCACCAGGCCGCCTACCGCACCATCGTCAGCGGCGGCGTGGGCTTCGACGCCGAGGTGCACGCGATCCGGGACGGCGTGCGCGAGGCGATCATCACCACGATCGCCGAGGGGGCCTACGGCCGCGGCGACATCTCCCCGCTGGCCCGGATGGGCCTGCTGTCGTGGGTGTGCAGCGTGGAGGGCGCCACCCTGGACTGGATCGACCGCCCCCGGCTGTCCCGCGACACCATGCGCGAGCTGCTGGTGAAGACGCTCGGCGGGGCCCTGCGCGCCATCGAGGAGCTGGACCCCGCCCACCCCGCGCCGCCGCCCGCCCGCCGGGACGGCTGACCGGGGCTAGTTGATCGCCTTGATCAGCTCACCGTTCGCGGTGTCGCCGCTCAGCTCCCAGAAGAAGGTGCCGCCGAGGCCCTGCTGGTTCTTGTACGTCATCTTCGTGGCGATGGTCGCCGGGGTGTCGTAACTCCACCAGTCGCTGCCGCACTTGGCGTAGGCGGTGCCGCCCACGGTGCCGTTCGCCGGGCACTTGGTCTTGAGCACCTTGTAGTCCTCGATGCCCTGCTCGTAGGTGCCCGCGGCCGGACCCGTGGCCGTGCCGCCGGGGGCCGCCTGGGTGACGCCGGTCCAGCCGCGGCCGTAGAAGCCGATGCCCAGCAGCAGCTTCGAGGCCGGGATGCCGAGGCCCTTGAGCTTGGCGATGGTCGCCGCGGAGTGGTAGTTCGCCTTCGGGATGCCCGAGTACGAGTTCAGCGGGGAGTGCGGGGCGGTCGGGCCCTTCGCGTCCCAGGCGCCGAAGTAGTCGTACGTCATCGGGTTGTACCAGTCGACGTACGGGGCGGCGCCCGCGTAGTCCGCGGCGTCGATCTTGCCGCCGCTGGTGGCGTCCGCGGTGATCGCCGCGGTGACCAGGTTCGAGGAGCCGAACTTCGCGCGCAGGGCGGCCATCAGGTTCTTGAACGCCTCCCGCCCGCTGGTGTCGCAGGTGTTGCCGCAGGCGTTCGGGTACTCCCAGTCGATGTCGATGCCGTCGAAGACGCCCGCCCACTTGGAGTTCTTCACCAGGTCGTAGCAGGACTGGGCGAAGGCGGCCGGGTTCTTCGCGGCCTCGCCGAAGCCGCTGGACCAGGTCCAGCCGCCGAAGGACCACAGGACCTTCAGGCCGGGGTGCTTCTTCTTCAGCTTCAGCAGCTGGTTGAAGTTGCCGCGCAGCGGCTGGTCCCAGGTGTCGGCGACGCCGTCGACGGACTCGGCGGCCGTGTACGCCCGGTCGGTGGCCGCGTAGGAGTCGCCCATGGCGCACTTGCCGCCGGTGACGTTGCCGAAGGCGTAGTTGATGTGGGTCAGCTTGGCCCCGGATCCCGAGGTCTCGATGTTCTTGACGTAGTACTTGCGGTCGTAGGTGCCCCACTCGGTGAAGTAGCCGACGACCTTGGAGCCGGCCGTCAGCTGCGGGGCGCTCGGCGCCGCCGCGGTCGCCGTGCCCGTGCCGGCCAGCAGGCCGGCGCCGAGGGCGGCGGTACACGCGGCCGAGACGAGCGCCCGGACGAGGGAGCGGTGGGGAGTGTGCATCGGGTGTCTCCTCGTGGGGGGAGAGGGGATCGCGCGCCGATTGGCATGAACGCGGTAAAGCGTTGGTCATGCACGGTACGGAGGACTAGACCAGTAGGTCAATGGTTCGGACCAATTTCGGCTCCGCGGGAGCCCTCGACAGGACTCCTGAAGTAAGCGGTCGTTAACTGGTGACGGGAGGTCGCCGATCGGGCATACTCACAGCGCATGCCGCAGGTCAGCAGCTTCCGAGACCCGGGAGCGGGCGCCTTCGGTCCAGCGCAGTGATGGCGGAGCCGCCCCCACCCCGGGCCGGACCGCCGGTGCCCGAACAGGGAGGAGCCCGACGCCATGTCCGACCGCGACCCGCAGCCGGTGGAGCGTCAACTGCCCACGGAGGAGGCGAGGGATCTGCTCGCCCTCGTCCGGGACATCGCCCAGCGCGAGATCGCGCCGAAGGCGGCGGAGGAGGAGGACGCGGGCCGCTTCCCGCGCGAGATCTTCACCCTGCTCTCCGAGTCCGGCCTGCTCGGCCTGCCGTACTCCGTCGAGTGCGGCGGCGGCGACCAGCCGTACGAGGTCTACCTCCAGGTTCTGGAGGAGCTGGCCGCGGCCCGGCTCACCGTCGGTCTCGGCGTCAGCGTGCACACGCTCGCGTCCTACGCGCTCGCCGCCTACGGCACCAAGCAGCAGCGGACGGAGCACCTGCCCTCGATGCTGGGCGGCGGCCTGCTCGGCGCCTACTGCCTGTCCGAGCCGGCCTCCGGCTCCGACGCCGCCTCCCTGCGCACCAAGGCCGTCCGTGAGGGCGACACGTGGGTGCTCGACGGGACCAAGGCCTGGATCACCCACGGCGGGATCGCCGACTTCTACACCGTGATGGCCCGCACCGGCGAGGACGGCCCGCGCGGGATCACCGCCTTCCTCGTGCCCGGTGACGCGCCCGGTCTGAGCGGTGCGGCGCCCGAGAAGAAGATGGGCATGAAGGGCTCGCCCACCGCGCAGGTGCACTTCGACGGCGTCCGCGTCCCGGACAGCCGGCGCATCGGCGAGGAGGGCCAGGGCTTCTCCATCGCCCTGTCGGCGCTCGACTCCGGCCGGCTCGGCATCGCCGCCTGCGCGGTCGGCCTCGCCCAGGCCGCGCTGGACGAGGCGGTCCGCTACGCCACCGAGCGCCGCCAGTTCGGCCGGCCCATCGCCGACTTCCAGGGCCTGCGCTTCATGCTCGCCGACATGGCCACCCAGATCGAGGCGGGCCGCGCGCTGTACCTGGCCGCCGCCCGGCTGCGGGACGCGGGCCGGCCGTTCGCCAAGCAGGCCGCCATGGCCAAGCTGCACTGCACCGACACGGCCATGAAGGTCACCACGGACGCGGTGCAGATACTGGGCGGCTACGGCTACACCGCCGACTTCCCGGCCGAGCGCTATATGCGCGAGGCCAAGGTCCTGCAGATCGTCGAGGGCACCAACCAGATCCAGCGGATGGTCATCGCCCGTCACCTGGCCGGGCCAGAAGGCCGCTGAACTGGCCCGTGCGGACCGTCGGGGCCGCCAGCCTGACCCACTCCGGGTCGTGGCGGCCCGGCAGGGTACGGCCCCGGTCGGCCCAGGTCCGCAGGAGATCGCGGTAGATGGGCGGGTCCTGCGGCGGCGCGACCGGCGGAACCGGTTCGGCCGGGCGCGGCACGAAGATGCGGCGCTGACGCCCGGTCGCCGAGTACGTGGGGGTCATACCCGGCCAACGCGACGACGGCGGGCCAGGTCACCCCTCGGCGGAATCGAGCGTCAGTCCACGCATGTCACCGGCGCGTCCGGACAGCCCCGTTCTTCGACACGGGCGCCACCAACCACCCTTGCTGCCGAGCGAGTTGCGGTGTGCGGCGGACCCGCGGTCTCCACTCCGTCCCGCGGGCACGCGCGGCATGCGGGCCGGCGGTCCGAGCGCGCCGATCCTGCACCACGGCAGTCCGGGCGCCGAGGTGCAGGCAACGTGCGGGAGGGGTTCGGGCGGCTCAGGCGGCCTGGCGGCGCATCGCCGGCACGCGCATCGGGCGCGAGCCCGGGCCGCCGACGTGCGAGAAGGGCTGCGTCCGCCAGTTCAGACCCTGGGGGAGCGTCAGCAGCAGGGCGGTGTCCTGCTCCTGCGGCTCGAAGGACTCGTCCGCGGGGCGGGCGTCGGCCGCCGAACGGCCCGTACCCGCGCACACCGTGAGCCCGAACGGGTTCCACGGCGAGGCGCACAGCGCGTGCTCCGGCAGGAACTCCTCGTCCGCCAGGAGCGCGATCGGCTGCGCGCAGTCCGGGCAGATCACCCGGTACATCTCGAAGGTGTCGTAGGCGTCCAGTTCCTCGTCGAGGGCGTCGGGTTCGACGCCCTCCGGCTCGGGCTCGGACACCGGCTGCCGGTGCACGGACGCGGACCGACCAGGACGATGGGTATTCTGCATGGGATTCTCCCCCTAAGGCTGGGCCGTGACGGCGCTGCGGCCTCGACCACAGCAAGCACTTCCCGTCCGGTCTCGGCGGTAATCACGAGAACATCACGGAGCCTGTCCGAGGTGTGTGGCGTTCGTCACATGCCGCCCGCAGGTGCCCGTCCCGGTGCTTTTTCCGCTGAACAGGGAATGACCTGCGCCTCTCAGGTATCCGAAGAGATCAAGCGCACTGTAGGTTTTGGCGGCATGGAGGAGCTGGACCGTCAGATCGTGCAGCTGCTCGTCAAGGACGGGCGGATGAGCTACACAGACCTGGGCAAGGCCACGGGCCTGTCCACGTCGGCCGTGCACCAGCGGGTGCGCCGGCTGGAACAGCGTGGCGTCATCCGCGGCTATGCCGCGGTGGTCGACCCCGAGGCCGTCGGGCTGCCGCTGACCGCGTTCATCTCGGTGAAACCGTTCGACCCCAGCGCCCCCGACGACATCGCGGACCGTCTCGCCGACGTCCCCGAGATCGAAGCCTGCCACAGCGTGGCCGGCGACGAGAACTACATCCTCAAGGTGCGCGTCTCCACCCCGCACGAACTGGAGGAACTGCTCGCCCGGCTGCGCTCGCTGGCCGGGGTGTCGACCCGGACGACGGTGGTGCTCTCCACCCCGTACGAGGCACGCCCGCCGAAGATCTGACCGCCGCCCGCGAAACCGCCCCTTCACCTGCCCCAGGTGCGGCTCCGCCCGGGCGGCAGGAGAAACTGTCGGCTATGAGTGAGCGCACCGCCGAGCCCCCCAAGACCGTCCTGCTCCGCCGCGGCGAGGTGCACAGCCCCGCGGACCCCTTCGCCACCGCGATGGTGGTCGAGCGCGGCCACGTCGCCTGGGTCGGCTCCGAGGGCGCCGCCGACGCGTTCGCCGACGGTGTGGACGAGGTGGTCGACCTCGACGGCGCCCTGGTCACCCCGGCCTTCACCGACGCCCATGTGCACACCACCGCCACCGGTCTGGCCCTCACCGGCCTCGACCTGTCCGGCACCCCCTCCCTGGAGGCGGCCCTCGCCCGGATCCGCGAGTTCGCCGCCGCCCGCCCCGACGACCGGGTGCTGCTGGGCCACGGCTGGGACGCCGCCCGCTGGCCCGGCGGCCGGCCGCCGACCCGCGCGGAACTGGACGAGGCCACCGGCGGACGCCCCCTGTACCTGTCCCGCATCGACGTCCACTCGGCGGTCGTCACCACCGCCCTGCTGGACCTCGTCCCCGGCGACGTCCCCCGCGAGGACGCCCCGCTCACCCGGGACGCCCACCACACCGTCCGCGAGGCCGCCCTCGCCGCCATCACCCCCGCCCAGCGGGCGGCGGCCCAGCGCGCCGCCCTGGCGCACGCCGCCTCCCTGGGCATCGGCACCCTGCACGAGTGCGGCGGCCCGCAGATCTCCTCCGAGGACGACTTCACCGGCCTGCTGCGGCTCGCCGCCGAGCTGCCGGGCCCCCGCGTGGTCGGCTACTGGGCCGAGCAGGACACCGAGAAGGCCCGCGCGCTCGGCGCGGTCGGCGCCGCGGGCGACCTCTTCGCCGACGGCGCCCTCGGCTCGCACACCGCCTGCCTGCACGAGCCGTACGCCGACGCCGCCCACACCGGCACCGCCTACCTGGACGCCGACGCCGTCGCCGCCCACGTCGTGGCCTGCACCGAGGCGGGCCTGCAGGCCGGCTTCCACGCCATCGGCGACGCCGCCGTGACCGCCGTGGTGGAGGGCGTGCGCGCCGCCGCCGAGAAGGTGGGCCTGGCCCGGATCCGGGCCGCCCGGCACCGCGTCGAGCACGCCGAGATGCTCACCCCCGAGACCATCGCCGGCTTCGCCGAGCTGGGCCTGATCGCCTCCGTCCAGCCCGCCTTCGACGCGCTGTGGGGCGGCGCGGACGGCATGTACGCCCAGCGCCTGGGCGCCGAGCGGGCCCGCACCCTCAACCCGTTCGCCGCGCTGCTGCGCTCCGGCGTACCGCTCGCGTTCGGCTCCGACAGCCCGGTCACCCCGCTCGACCCGTGGGGCACGGTCCGCGCCGCCGCCTTCCACCACACGCCCGAGCACCGGATCTCCGTCCGCGCCGCCTTCACCGCGCACACCCGCGGCGGCTGGCGGGCCGTCGGCCGCGACGACGCCGGCGTCCTGGTCCCGGGCGCCCCCGCCGACTACGCCGTCTGGCGGACCGACGAACTGATCGTCCAGGCCCCCGACGACCGGGTCGCCCGCTGGTCCACCGACCCGCGCTCCGGCACCCCCGGCCTGCCCGACCTCACCCCCGGCCGCGATCTGCCGGTCTGCCTGCGCACCGTGGTCGGCGGGCGGACGGTGTTCGTACGGCCGGGCGAGTGATCTCCCGGGGTGGCGCGCAGGCCACCCGCCGCCGGGGCCGCGCCGCCCGACCTGCGCATCCTCCCCGTCCGCCGGGGCGCCGGTGCCGTCCTGCCTGGTCGGAGGGGTGTTTGACAGTCGGCGGCCAGGGGCCGGTAGGTTCGTCCGAGTCCACCACGGGACGCCCGACCGGGGGCGTTCAGCCGACTCGCCGCAGCGCCGCTGGGTCAGGGACGGTGTGCCGCACCGGGGCACCGCCACTGGGAGCCAGGCTCAGCGCCCGCGCCGACGAGGGAGCGTTCGGACCGGTCGGCCAGGTGTGACCCGGGTGGGGCCCGGGCGCTCAGTAGACAACGGCTTTCGGTCGATCCGCAGCCAGCGGGTCCCAGGTCGGCCCGAAGGGCGCCGGGCCCCCATCCGCCGTGGCACGAGGGTGCCGGCAGCACGGCGGGAAAGGGGGCCGGGAGCGCGGTGGGAAGGGGCTGAAACGCTCACTCTTACCCCGCTCTCGGGGAATCGACACCACCGTCCGCACGCGTTGTCACGTCTTCCCAGGCCGCGGCCACTATGGTGGACCCTGCGTACGACATGAAGGGGCAGCAGTGAACGACGGCGACGGGACCCTCGCGGCCAAGGCCCAGGGGAGGCAGTTCGGTCCGCTCGGCACGGCCTTGGTGATCATCCCGACCTACAACGAGGCGGAGAACATCAAGTCCATCGTCGGCCGGGTACGCGAGGCCGTCCCCGAAGCGCACGTACTCATCGCGGACGACAACAGTCCCGACGGCACCGGCAAGCTCGCCGACGAGCTGGCCGCCGCGGACGACCACGTCCAGGTGCTGCACCGCAAGGGCAAGGAGGGCCTCGGCGCCGCCTACCTCGCGGGCTTCCGCTGGGGTCTGGAGCGCGACTACGGCGTGCTGATCGAGATGGACGCCGACGGCTCCCACCAGCCCGAGGAACTGCCCCGGCTGCTCACCGCCCTCAAGGGCGCCGACCTGGTCCTCGGCTCCCGCTGGGTGCCGGGCGGCCGGGTGGTGAACTGGCCCAAGTCCCGCGAGTTCCTCTCCCGGGGCGGCTCGACCTACTCGCGGCTCATGCTCGACGTGCCGATCCGGGACGTCACCGGCGGCTTCCGGGCGTTCCGCCGCGAGACCCTGGAGGGCCTCGGCCTCGGCGAGGTCGCCTCGCAGGGCTACTGCTTCCAGGTCGACCTGGCCCGCCGCGCGGTGAAGGCCGGCTACCACGTGGTCGAGGTCCCCATCACCTTCGTGGAACGGGAACTGGGCGACTCCAAGATGAGCCGGGACATCGTGGTCGAGGCGCTGTGGCGGGTCACCGCCTGGGGCGTGGGCGACCGCTTCGGCAAGATCACCGGCAAGGACAAGCACGCCTAGCACACCGGTGCGCAGCGCGGGCTGAACCCTCCCTTATCCCGCGCTGAGCCGCGCCCAGGCACACTGGGGGCATGACGACTGGCGCTCCGACCTCTCCGTACACCGCCCGCCGCCGACGCTCCCGGCTGCGCAGGTATCTGCCGCCGGCCCTCGCCGCGTGGCTGGTGCTGGAGATCTGGCTGCTGACCCTGGTCGCGGGCGCGGCGGGCGGGCTCACGGTGTTCCTGCTGCTCGTCGCGGGCGTCGTGGCCGGCTCGGTGGTCATCAAGCGGGCCGGCCGCCGCGCCTTCCAGAGCCTGAACGAGGCACTGCGGCAGGGTGGCTCGCCGGCGCGCGGCGGCGGCAACGGCCTGATGATGCTCGGCGGCCTGCTGCTGATGATCCCCGGCCTGGTCTCCGACGCGGCGGGCCTGCTCCTGCTGCTCCCGCCGGTCCAGAAGGCGGTGAGCCGCTTCGCGGAGAACGCCCTGGAACGCAGCCTGCGCAAGGCCGCCCCGGGCAGCCTGGGAGACGCCTTCCAGCAGGCCCGCATGCACCGGCCGGACGGGAAGGTGGTGCAGGGCGAGGTCATCAGGAACGGCGAGCCGTACGGCGCCCCGCAGGAGCCCCGCCCGCCGCTGACGCGCTGAGCGCACCGGGCCCGCGTACGGCGGCCGTTCTGCCGCACGGCGAACGGCTCGTGGCCCGCACGCGCACAACGACCGCGGGCGCCGTACGTGATCTCCACGTACGGCGCCCGCGGTCGTTGCGTTGCGCTGTATGCAGGCCCAGCCCCCGCAGGGACTACGCGCTCTTGCGGCTGTCCCTGGGGTGGACGGCGATGTTCATCGCCCCCGAGCGGAGAACAGCCAGACGCTCCTCGAGGACCTCTTCGAGCTCCTCGCGGGTGCGCCGTTCCATCAGCATGTCCCAATGGGTACGCGCGGGCTTGGCCTTCTTCTCCTCAGGGCCGTCGCCGTCCACCAGGAGTGCCTGGGCACCGCAGACCTTGCACTCCCACTCCGGCGGGATCTCCGCCTCGACAGAGAAGGGCATCTCGAAACGGTGCCCCTTCTCACATGCGTACTCCACGGCCTGGCGCGGGGCCAGGTCGATACCGCGGTCCGTCTCGTAGCTGGTCACCACGAGGCGCGTACCGCGAAGAGCTCGCTCACTCATGAATCGTGCCTCCCGGGCTTGTCGCCCACAGGACAGGTGTCGCTGTCGTCGTCATCCGGTCAACGTCCGGTCGGCGGTAAAGATTCCCGTTCCGAGTCCCGTTCCGGGTCATGCGTCGCCGTCGTAGCCGCCCCTTGTTCTACCCACAGGCGCCCGGTTTGTCACATCTGCTAGCAGATGTCACCCAGCGTTTCGGCATCTTTGACGCGCAGTAACGGTACGCCTGGCAGGCCAAACGCGTACACTACCGCCCTTTCACGCCGAGTGCTAAATCGGCGCTAGATCTTTTCCGGAACCGGGTTGCCCGCCTCGCGGATCGCCCGCCGTACGGGGACCCGTGCGAGCAGGGCGAAACCCAGGACGAAGAAGGCCACCAGGGAGAAGATCGCGGACCGGTAGCTGCCGGTCAGCTGGTAGGTCACGCCGAACAGCAGCGGGCCGAGCCAGCTCATCCCGCGGTCGCTCATCTCGTACGCGGAGAAGTACTCGGCCTCCTTGCCCGGCGGCACGAGATGAGAGAACAGCGACCGGGACAGCGCCTGACTGCCGCCGAGGACCAGGCCGATCCCGGCGGCCAGCGCGAAGAACCACACCGGTGCCCGCGCCGGCAGGAACCAGCCCGCCGCCAGCGTCAGCGTCCATGCCACCAGCGAGCCGAGGATCGTCCGCTGCGCGCCGTACGCCCGGGCCAGCCGGCCCATCGCCAGCGCCCCCGCCACGGCCAGCACCTGCACCAGCAGCACGGCCCCGATGAGCGTCGACTGCCCGAGCCCCAGCTCCTCGGAGCCGTAGACCGAGGCCTGGGTGATCACCGTCTGGATGCCGTCGTTGTAGACGAGGTACGCCAGCAGGAACGCCAGGGTCAGCGGATGCCGGCGCATGTCCCGGACGGTCGCGGCGAGCTGCCGCAGCCCCGGCGCCGTGGCGTGCGCCACGCGCGCGTGGCGGTCGCGCAGCCTGCGCAGCGGTACGAGTGCGAACGCGCCCCACCACAGACCGGCCGAGGCCAGGCATATGCGGACCGCGGCCGTCTCGGAGAGGCCGAAGGAGTCGTGCGCCGAATAGAGCACCAGGTCGGCGACGAGGACCAGGGCGCCCGCCGCGTACCCGAAGGCCCAGCCCCGGGAGGAGACCGCGTCGCGCTGCTCGGGCGGGGCGATCTGCGGCAGGTAGGAGTTGTAGAGCATCATCCCGACGGACTGCGCGGCGTTGGCCACGACGAGCAGGACACCGCCGAGCAGGTACCGGTCGCCGTCCAGGAAGAACATGCCCGTGGTCGCCGCGGCGCCGGTGTACGCCGCCGCCGCGAGCAGCGGCTTCTTGCGGCCCGTGCGGTCGGCCGCGCTGCCCACCAGCGGCATCAGGACGACCGCCACGATCACCGACAGGGACACCGAGTAGGCGAAGAAGGAGCCCGCGCGGACCGGTACGCCCAGCGGGTGCACATAGCCGTCGCCGTCCGCGGCGTGCTCGGCGACCGAGGTGAGGTACGGGCCGAGGAACACCGTGAGCACGCTCGTCGAATAGGCCGAGCATGCCCAGTCGTAGACGTACCAGCCGCGCTGCTCGCGCCTGAGGGCGGCGATCTCGGCCGCCGCCTCCGTCCGCACGGTGTCGGTGCTCACCCGTGCCCTCGCTTCCCCGTATCCCCTGCGAAGGCTCGGCGGGGGCGGCCGGGCGGTCAGACCCAGACGCCACGGTCCTCCATGACCTCGCGCAACGTGTCGATGTGATCGGTCATGATGCCATCAACCCCCAGGTCCAGGAGCCGATGCATCCTTTCCGGTTCGTTGACCGTCCACACGTGCACCTGCAGCCCGCGCGCGTGGGCGGCGCGGACGAAGCGGTGGTCGACCACGGGCACGCCCGACTGGGCCTCGGGCACCTGCGCGGCCACGGCCGAGCGGCGCACCGCGGCCGGCAGCCCCCAGGAGCGCAGCCGCAGGCTGAGCACCCCGCGCGTGCCGAACGAGGTGGCCAGCCGTGGCCCGGCCAGCCGCTGGGCGCGCAGCACCCGCGCCTCGGAGAAGGAGCCCACGCAGACCCGGTCCCAGGCGTCCGCGCGCTCGATCAGGTCCAGCAGGGGCCGCAGCGCGGGCTCCGCCTTGACGTCGACGTTCCAGCGCACCCCGGGGAACGTCTCCAGCAGCTCCTCGAACAGCGGCACCGGTGCCCGGCCGCCCACGCGCGCGTGCCGGACCTCCGCCCACGGCAGGTCGGCGATCCGGCCCGCGCCGTCGGTGACCCGGTCCAGCGTCGCGTCGTGGAAGGCGACCAGCCGGCCGTCCGCCGTGGCGTGCACGTCGGTCTCGATGTACCGGTAGCCCAGCTCCACCGCGCGCCGGAACTGCGCCACGGTGTTCTCCAGGCCGTCCGCCGCCCCGCCCCGGTGGGCGAAGGCGATCGGCCCTGGGTGGTCCAGATAGGGGTGGCGCAGGGGCGGTGTCGTCAAGGTCACCGACGCAGTATGGCCCGCCCCGGTTGCGCGCCGGCGACCACCGTGCTGCCCGACGGTGCCGACGGGACGGCGAACATGCGCAGGAAGAGCTGCGCCAGCGGGCCGATGGACACCGCGTACAGCACGGTCCCCACCCCGATGGTGCCGCCCAGGACGAACCCGGTGACCACCACCGTCACCTCGACGGCCGTCCGCATCAGCCGGATCGACCGGCCGGTGCGCCGGTGCAGCCCCGTCATCAGCCCGTCCCGCGGACCCGGCCCGAAGCGCGCCGCGATGTACAGGCCGGTCGCCGCGCCGTTCAGCACGATGCCCGCGACGAGCAGCGGGACGCGTACGGCGAGGGAGCGGGCGTCCGGGAGCAGCGCGAGGGTGCCGTCCATGGCGAGACCGACCACGAAGACGTTGGAGACCGTGCCGAGCCCGGGCCGCTGGCGCAGCGGGATCCACAGGAGCAGTACACCGGCGCCCACGACGATCGACACCACCCCGATACTCAGCCCGGTCAGTTCCGCGAGCCCTTGGTGCAGCACGTTCCAGGGCTCCAGTCCCAGGCCCGCCGCCACGAGAAGCGCGGAACTCGCGCCGTAGAGCGCGAGTCCGGCGTACAGCTGGATCAGCCGTTGGGCGAGACGGCGGTCGGGACGGGACACGGGTTACCCCCCGGGGTGGTGGCAGTGGACTGACGCATGACACTCTGTGGCTTGAGAAGAATCGCCATCCATGGCCAATTCGGGGAAGGTGGACTGATCGTCATGGCGCAGTGGACCTCGGCTGTGGGGGCCGCGCAGCTCGCCCGGCTGCTCAGCTCCCAGCAGGACCGCCCGGCCGGCCCCGGCACCCGCCGTCCCCCCGCCTATCGCGCGCTTGCCGACGGCATCCGGCTGCTCGTGCTGGAGGGCCGCGTGCCGGTCGCCGCGCGCCTGCCCGCGGAACGCGAACTGGCCCTGGCCCTCGCGGTCAGCCGGACCACCGTCGCCGCCGCCTATGAGGCACTGCGCGGCGAGGGGTTCCTGGAGTCCCGGCGCGGAGCCGGCAGCTGGACCGCCGTGCCGGCCGGCAATCCGATCCCGGCCCGTGGCCTGGAGCCCCTGCCTCCGGAGTCCCTCGGCTCGATGATCGACCTGGGCTGCGCCTCGCTCTCGGCGCCCGAGCCGTGGCTCACCCGGGCCGTGCAGGGCGCGCTGGAGGAGCTGCCGCCGTACGCGCACACCCACGGCGACTACCCGGCCGGGCTGCCCGCCCTGCGCGCGATGATCGCCGAGCGGTACACCGCGCGGGGGATCCCCACCATGCCGGAGCAGATCATGGTGACGACCGGCGCGATGGGCGCCATCGACGCGATCTGCCACCTCTTCGCGGGCCGCGGCGAGCGCATCGCCGTGGAGTCCCCGTCCTACGCCAACATCCTCCAGCTGATGCGCGAGGCGGGCGCCCGGCTGGTACCCGTCGCGATGGCCGAGGGCCTGTCCGGCTGGGACATGGACCGCTGGCGCCAGGTCCTGCGCGAGGCCGCGCCGCGGATCGCCTATGTGGTCGCCGACTTCCACAACCCCACCGGGGCGCTCGCCGACGAGGACCAGCGGCGCCGGCTGGTGGACGCGGCCCGTTCGGCGGGCACGGTGCTGGTCGCCGACGAGACGATGACCGAGCTGTGGCTGGACGAGGAGTTCCGGGACGGCGGGATGCCCCGGCCGGTGTGCGGGTTCGACCCGGCCGGCTCCACGGTGATCACGGTCGGCTCGGCCAGCAAGGCGTTCTGGGCGGGGATGCGCATCGGCTGGGTGCGGGCGGCGCCGGACGTCATCCGCAGCCTGGTCGCTGCGCGGGCGTACGCCGACCTGGGAACGCCGGTGCTGGAGCAGCTGGCCGTGAACTGGCTCTTCAGCACCGGGGGCTGGGAGCAGGCGGTCGAGCTGCGCCGGGCGCAGGCCCGGGAGAACCGCGACGCGCTGGTGGCCGTCCTGCGCCGGGAGCTGC
>NZ_MUMF01000235.1 GCF_002155905.1 Streptomyces tricolor
TCCTCCCGGAGCGCGGTGTCGCCGCCCTCCTCGGCGAGGGCGCCGACACCGCGCTCCGGGAGGACCCCTGGCAGCTGCTCCGGGTCGGCGGCGTACGGCCGGAGCAGGCCGACGGCTTCGCCCGGGCGCTGCTCGGCGCCGCCTGCGGCCCGGACGACGAGCGGCGGGGCCGCGCGGTGACCGTCTGGCTGCTGGAGCAGGCGGCCGTGGCCGGGCACACCGCCCTGGAGCTGCCCGCGCTCACCGCGGCGCTGGGCCGGCAGGGCGTGCCGGACCCGGACGCGGCGGTGCAGGGCACGCTCGCCGAGGGCGAGGCGCTGGTGTTCCAGGACGCCCTGGAGGAGCCCGGCGCGCCCGCCGCGCAGGACACCGGGACCGGTCAGGGCGACGGCGAGGAGCAGGAGCGGCCGGTCCGGGTGCTCGTCGGCCTGGAGCGGTACGCGCTGGCCGAGGAGAGCCTCGCCGACGGCCTGGCCCGGCTGGTCAACTCGGTGGCCGAGGAGTCCGGGCAGCCCTGGGAGACGGCCGCCGCCGGGCTGTCCGGCGGTGCGGCCGAGCTGGCCCGCGCGGTCGCCGGGCACGGACTGGTGCTGCACACCGGCGGGGAGGCGGCCCGCGCCGAACCGGCCGCGCTGCTCGGTGCCGCCCGCGCCGCGGGCCTGCGGGCCTTCGCCGCCTGCCACACGCCGGACGGGCGCCGGCGCCTGGCCGCCCAGCTGGACGGGGAGCCGGCGGAGCAGGGCGTGGGCACGGTCGCCGGGCTGCTGTCCGGCGCCGAGGGCCCCGGCCGGGACGCGGACGGCGCCCTGGCACTCGATCTGCTGATCGTGCTGGACGCGCCCCAGCTGGACGTGGAGGGCGCCGCGATGCTGGTGGAGTCGCTGCCCGACGGGGCCCGGCTGGTGCTCAGCGGCGACCCCGGCGTGCTGTGGTCGGCCGGGCCGGGCCGCGTCTTCGCCGATCTGCTCGCGGCCCGGATCTGCCCGCAGACCGCCTCCCGCGTCCCGGACCCCGGCCCCCTCGGCGAGCTGGTCTCCGGAATCGGCATCGGCGAGCTGAACCAGGTCGCCGCCCCGGGCAAGGAGATCGTCATCGTGCCGGTGCGGGACGCGGGCGAGGCCGTGCACCGCACGGTGCAGCTGGTCGCGGACTCGGTGCCGCGGGCGATCGGCGTCCCGGCCGACCAGACCGTGGTGATCACGCCGGGCCACGGCGGCGCCGCGGGCACCCGCGCCCTGAACTCCGCGCTGAAGGAGCGCCTCAACCCCGGCCCCGGCCGGTTCGGCGGCTTCGACCCCGGCGACCGGATCGCCTACTCCCCCGCGCCGGGGCGCACGGTGCCGGGCGTGGTGGTGAAGGCCGACGCCGACGGGCTGCACCTGTCGTGCGCCGGCGCCCCCGTCGTCGTGCCCCGGGAGCGGGTGGAGGGCAGTGTCCGGCACGGCTGGGCGCTGACCGCGCACCAGGCGGCGGGCGCCCGCTGGCCGGCGGCCGTCGTGGTCCTGCCCGGCGACGCCGTGCCGGCCCTCAGCCGCCCCTGGGTGTACACGGCGTTCGGCCGGGCGGAACGGCACCTGTCCGTGGTCCACGGCGTGGAGCAGGCCCTGCCGAAGGCGGTCGCGGAGGTACCGGCGAAGCCCCGCACGACCCGGCTGCAGACGCTGCTGCGCACACCGGAAGCCTGACGTCTTCCGGTCCAGCCCCGGCGGCGGATTCCGGCGGTGCCGTACCGGCCTCAGGCCCTACGGCACCGCCGCCCCGCTCACTTCTCGGCGTCGAGCGGCTCCAGCTCCTCGTCGTCGTCCGTGTCCTCGCCGTCCGTGTCCTCGTCCGTGTCCACGTCCTCGTCCTCGTCGACGAAGACGATGTCGTCGTCCCCGTCGTCGGAGATCTCGTCGTCGAACACCGCGCTGACGTCGAACCGGCACACCACCTGCTGCGGGTCGATGTGCTCGAACGGCGCCGCCAGCCATTCCCCGGCCTCGGGCGGCTCCTCCGCCGCGGTGACCCAGAGCGTGGAGTCGCCCTCCTCCAGCCCGAACTCCTTGTGCCGGGAGGCGATCTCGTCCGGTTCGAACTCGCCGAAGAGGATGCCAAGCGCCCCGGGGACGGTCCCGGCGGCATCGTCGTCGTCCCCGCCGTCGTCGTACTCCGCGGCCTGGACCCGCTGGGCCTGCGCCAGCAGCCGCTGGGGTTCCGCCACGGTGTAGTCGCGGCGGATCAGCACGCTGATCGCGTTCGGCTCCTCCGGGCCGGCGTACGGGGGCAGTGTGTCCTCCGCACCGGGGATCTCGAAGGGCGTCACCTCGTCGTAGCGGTCGTAGAGCAGTTCGTCGTACGCCTCGGCGGCAGCGGCCAGCTGGTTGAACGCCTCGGAGACGGCCGGGTCGTCCTCCCCCGACCTGCGTTCGACCGCGGCCAGATGACGGTCGAGCGCGGTCTTGACCGCCTCGGCGGCGGCGCGTACCTCGGCAGCGGTGGGCTGCGCAGCATCAGACATAGTGCAGACGCTATCCGTACCGGGCACCAGCCCGCACAATAGATGCGATGCCGGAATACGAATTTGTCGACGTGTACGTACCTCGCGGGGTCTCCCGCAAGGAGGCGACACGTCTGCTGACGGACCATGCCGAGTACGGACACTGGGAGTTGGACCGACTGAGTCTGTTGCGGGACGGCAGCCGCAAGGTGCGGCTGCGCAGACGGATCATCCGCCAGGTGCGCGCCACGTGGTGAGTCCGGACATGTGACCGGACACGAACGGAGCGGGCCCCGCCGGCATGGCAGGGCCCGCTCCGTTTTCGGTCACGCCGCGGACCGTGCCTTGCGGTAGAGCACCGCGCCCGCGAGCAGCGCGCCCGCGCCGACGGGCACCGCGAGGCCGAGCGGCACCTCGCTGCCCGTGTGGGCGAGCTGGGCGCCGCCCAGGGGCTGGGCGGAGCGGCCGCCCTCCGCCGTGACCTGGGACGCACCGTGGGCCGAGGAGCCGCCCTTGCCGGGCTCGGTGCCCGGGCCGGGGCGGCCGGGCTTCCCGGAGTCGCCCGGGCCGCCGGGCTTGCCCGGGTGCCCCGGGGTGCCCGGGTCACCGGGGTTGCCGGGCTTGCCCGGCTGACCGGGCTGACCAGGAGTCCCGGGGTCCCCCGGCTTGCCCGGCTGACCCGGCTGACCGGGCCGGCCCGGGTGTCCTGGCTGACCGGGCTGCCCCGGCTTGCCGGGCGGGTTGCCGTACCCGCCCTCGTTCGCGCAGTCGTTGCCCGTCGTGGCGTTGCCCGCCCCGATGACGTCGACGCTGTTGCCGCACACGTTCACCGGGACGTCGATCGGCACCTGCACGGTGTTGCCGGAGCCGACGCCCGGCGAGCCGCCGGTGTGGCCGCCCGCGTGCGAGCCGCCGGAGCCACCGTGCTGACCCCCCGAAGTGCCACCGTGGTTGGCGCATGTGTTGCCCACCGACGGGTTGAGCAGCCCGACGACGTTCACGGTGTTGCCGCAGATGTTCACCGGCGCGTGCACCGGTGCCTGCACCGTGTTGCCGGACAGTACGCCGGGTGAACCGGCGGCGCTGCCCGCCGCGCCCGAGTCGGCGTGTGCGTAGCCGCTCGCGGCGGCGATCACACCGGTCGCGGCGGCCATGGTCATCAGGCCCTTGCGCGTGCCCTGTCGCATGCTGAATACCCCCCTGCCTTCCATCTCTCCGTGCTTGAAAGACCGGTCGGCCTCGGAGCGCATGGCGCGCGCTCCGAGGCCGACGGCTCGAAAAGTGACGCCCCTCAGGGAGCCGGCGTCACTTGTTGACGCAGGCGTTGCCGAAGGCGGGGTTCAGGAGCCCGACCACGTTGATCGTGTTGCCGCACACGTTCACCGGGATGTGCACGGGCGCCTGGATGACGTTGCCGGACACCACGCCCGGGGAGTGCACAGCGGCACCCTGGGCGCCGGAGTCGGCGACGGCGAGGCCCGCTCCCGCGAGAACCAGCCCACCGGTGGCAGCCGCAGCAGCGACGACCTTCTTGATCATTCTTCCTCCTTGTTGGCAATGCGATCCCCAAAGCGCGAGATCACATCAACTGCAACGAGGAGGAACTAATGAAGCTACGAACCTATCGTCGCATTCACCCTTCTCAGTCGATCTTCGTACGGCTGCCCGATTCATCGCGGCGCGCGCCCCCCGACGGGGGACGGCTCACGACGCGTCGATGAACCGGTCGAGCACCCGCACGCCGAACTGCAGCCCGTCCACCGGCACCCGCTCGTCCACGCCGTGGAACATGCCGGCGAAGTCCAGCTCCGGCGGCAGCTTCAGCGGGGCGAAGCCGAAGCCGCGGATGCCGAGGTCGTCGAAGGACTTGGCGTCGGTGCCGCCGGAGAGCATGTACGGGATCGCCTTGGCGGTCGGGTCCTCGGCGAGCAGCGCGGACTGCATGGCCTCCACCAGGGCGCCGTCGAAGCTGGTCTCCAGCGCCTTGTCCGCGTGCACGTCCTCGCGGCGCACGTGCGGGCCGAGCAGCCGGTCGAGGTCGGCGAGGAACTCCTCCTCGTGGCCGGGCAGGAACCGGCCGTCGATGTGGGCGGTGGCCTCGCCCGGGATGACGTTGACCTTGTAGCCGGCGTTCAGCTGGGTGGGGTTGGCGGTGTTGCTCAGGGTGGCGCCGATCAGCTTGGCGATGCCGCCGAGCTTGGCGATCGTGGCCTCCATGTCCTCCGGGTCCAGCTCGGTGCCGAGCGCGTCGCCCAGCTCGTCGAGGAAGGCCCGGGTGGTCTTGGTGACCCGTACCGGGAACCGGTGCCGGCCGACCCGCGCGACGGCCTCGGACAGCTCGGTGATCGCGTTGTCGCGGTGGATCATCGAGCCGTGCCCGGCGGTGCCGGCCACGGTCAGCTTCATCCAGTGCATGCCCTTCTCGGCCGTCTGGATCAGATAGAGCCGCCGCTGGTCGTTCACGGTGAAGGAGAAGCCGCCGACCTCGCTGATCGCCTCGGTGACGCCCTCGAACAGCTCGGGGTGGTGGTCGACCAGGTGGCGGGCGCCGTAGGTGCCGCCCGCCTCCTCGTCGGCGAGGAAGGCGACCACGATGTCCCGCGGGGGCCGGCGCCCGCTGCGCAGCCGGTCGCGGACGACCGCCAGCGTCATCGCGTCCATGTCCTTCATGTCGACCGCCCCGCGCCCCCACACGCAGCCGTCCGCGATCTCGCCGGAGAACGGGTGGTGGGTCCAGTCGGCCGCGTTGGCCGGCACGACGTCCAGGTGGCCGTGGATGAGCAGCGCAGGCCGGGACGGGTCCTCGCCCTCGATGCGGGCCACCGTGGAGGCGCGGCCGGGGTGCGACTCGTAGATCTTGGGTTCCAGCCCGACCTCGGCGAGCTTCTCGGCGACCCACTCGGCGGCCTTGCGCTCGCCCGGGCCGGAGTGGTCGCCGTAGTTGCTGGTGTCGAACCGGATCAGCTCGCGGCAGAGGTCCACGACCTCGTCCTCGCCGGTGACGCTCCTGGCCGTGTCCGTCTCGCTCACGTGCTTCCTCCCGCTGTCACTGCTGGTGGTCCTCCTCATCCTCTCTCCGGCCCCCGGCCGGGCCCAAGACCGGACCCGGCCTGTGACACGCCGTTCACGCGCGCCCGGCCCCGGGAGCCGGGGGGTGATCAGCCACCCCCGAAAGCCTGGTAATGTTTCCTTCGTCGCCGCGAGGGAAACCCCGCACGACAGACACCTTGTCCGGGTGGCGGAATGGCAGACGCGCTAGCTTGAGGTGCTAGTGCCCTTTATCGGGCGTGGGGGTTCAAGTCCCCCCTCGGACACCGCAGGAGCGAGGCCCCGACCGTATGGTCGGGGCCTCGTCGCGTTGCCGGCCATACCGTCGGTCATCCCCTTGCTGAAACGTGCCTCCGGGGCGTCGCACACCCCTTGACAGTACATACGCTCGACCGCATTCTTTGTTAATGACTTCGACTGCGACACCGCTCACCGAAGAGACGGACCCGTTCTGCCTGAGCACGGTCGACGCGGCGGCGATGCTCTCCGGCGCCCCCTGGAAGCGCTACGCCGTGATCGGGGACAGCCTCTCCGCGGGCACGGGGGACAAGAGCGTCGGCTACGGGGACCAGGGCTGGTCCGACCGGTTCGCGCACATCCTGCGTCAGGTGCAGCCGGAGCTGGCCTACCTGAACACGGCGGTGATCGGCGCGACGACGGTCGACACGCTCCAGCACCAGATCGACGGCATGCGGGACTTCGGGCCGGATCTGCTGCACATCCCCTGCGGTCCCAACGACCTGCTGCGCCGGTCACCGGACTTCGGGGAGATCGAGCAGAACCTGCGCAGGATGTACGAACTGGCGGCCGAGACGGGCGCCCTGCTCACGACGTTCACGCTGGGCCGCGCCTACGTCGTGCCCGTCTTTGCCGACTGGACCGAGCGGGTGCGCACCCTCAACGACATCACGCGCTCCCTCGCGGACGAGTACGGGGCCGTCGTGGTCGACATGTACGACCACCCCGTCAACGCCCGGGAGAACCTCCTGAGCGAGGATCGCATCCATTTCTCCACGTCGGGGCAGGCGGTGATGGCCGGCGAGATGGTCAGGGCGCTGGCCGCCACCCTGCGGCGCCGCACGTCCTGAACGCCGGTGCGGCGGGGCGGGACACACGCAAGCGGCGCGGTGCGGGAGACCGTGGACTCCCGCACCGCGCCGCGTGCCGCCGTCGGTTCCGGGCTCGGCGGACGGTCAGGTCAGGCGGGCCAGTTCCGCCCGTTCCCGCATGAGGTCCGAGGAGATCCGCCGGCGCGCGGCACTGTGCGCGGTGCGCAGCTCCGGGCCGGGTTCGACGCTCAGCTCCTGGAACAGGACGCGCTCGGCGTTGTGATAGGCCCGGACCGCCTCCGTGTACCGGCCCATCCGCCGCAGCGCCGTGAGCTGGCGCACCCGGATGGACTCGTTCAGCGGGTCGTCGGCGATGAACCGCGGCGCGCTGAGGATCACCTTGTTGTCCTGGCCGAGCGCGAGCCACGCGTCGAGCAGGGCGTCCCGTGCCGTCGACCGCCACTGGTGCAGCTCATCGGCCGCGGAGGTGGTCAGCGGACCCTGCCGGGAGTCCATCAGCGCGTCCGCGCGCCACAGCGCGAGCGCTTCCTCCAGGATCGCCGCCACGACGGACGGGGTGGCCGGCGCCAGGCTCAGCCCTCGCTGCACGAGGTCCCGGAAGCGGTGGGCGTCGACGGACGCCCGGTCCACGTTCAGCCGGTATCCGGAATCGACCGTCTCGACCGCGTCCGCCGGAATGCCGTGCGTCTCCAGCCAGCGGCGGAGCCTGCGGATGTGGGCGTGCACCGCGTTGGTCGCGTCCCGCGTCGTGTTCGCCAGGTTCAGCTCTTCGATGAGTTCGTCCCGCCGAATACCCTCGCCGGCCCGCAGCGCGAGCACGGCGAGAATGTCACGGAGCTTGGCCCCGCACAGCTCCACCTCCGCGTCGTCCACCTCGATTCGCAACGGTCCGAGTATCCCGATACTCATGGCCGACAAGGTTCGCTCCTCCCCCAAGCAATTCCTTCACGTGCCAGAGACGCGAGCGAGCCTAATCTTTCGGCCACTGACGCACAGCCCGCATGTTCGAGTAGGTGACCCGCATGAATGAGCGGGTTCCCCGGTTCCGGATTTCGGCACCGGTGCATGATCGTCCGTCGCCCCTCCTCACAAAGTCGCAGACAAGAGGTACGATCGACCGTATGGGCACTGAGGAGCGAACCTTCGTCACGCGTGCGGGCAGGGGGTCGATCACCGACAAGCGCCTGCTCAAAGGCGCGCGGGCGCGTGAGATCGTACTGCGGCGCGCCGTCGACATCGCCTCCCTCGACGGGCTGGACGACGTGAGTTTCGGCCGCCTCGCGACCGATACGGGCATGAGCAAGGCCGGCATCCAGACGCTCTTCAGAACCAAGGAAGTGCTCCAGCTCGGAACCATCGATTACGCGCGTTCGATGTTCATCGACGCGGTCGTCCGGCCGGCGAGGACAGCGGCTCCCGGGGCCGAGCGGCTGCGTTCTCTGGTCGAGCACTGGATCGACTACGCCCAAACCCCGCTGTTCGAAGGCGGCTGCTTCCAAGTCGCCAACATCGCACGTTTCGACAGCAGGCCGGGAGCGATCCGGGATGCCCTGTTCCGCAATCAGCGGGAATGGCTCGACACCATCGAGAAGGAACTGCGCAACGCCGTCGGCGCCCATGAAATCGCTGAACTGGACATCGATCTCGCGGTCTTCCAGATCGATTCCGTCCTGTGTGCGGCCAATACGGCGCTGCGCCTGGGGGACGAAGGCGTCGTCTCGAAGGTCCGCCGAACCGTCGGCGATCTTCTGAAGGCGCCCTGAGATCGCCTGAAGCCCCCTCCCCTGACAGAGCCCTGCGCGTTCCTCGCGCAGGGCTGTACGGCATGCGGAAGGCCGGTGCCCTCGGCGGGAGGGACACCGGCACGGCCGCGAGCGCCGCGACGGCGGCTCACCGCGAGCGGTCGGCTCCCCCCTGCGTCAGCAGGAACGCCTGGGGGTCGGGGCGGCGGGTGGCGCGCCAGTAGGAGGTACCGGTGCCCGGCCAGGACTGGCGGTTGACGCCCCGGTGGTCGAGGAACCAGCTGTGGCAGCCCCCCGAGTTCCACACGGAGCCCGACAGCTTGGCGTGCAACCAGTCGTTGAAGCGCTGCTGCACCTCGGCACGGACCTCCAGACGGGTGGCGCGACGGGAGCGCATCAGCTTCAGGCACTCGACGATGTAGTGCACCTGCGCCTCGATGACGAACAGGATCGACTGGGCGCCGCCGCCGGAGTTCGGTCCCATCAGCATGAAGAGGTTCGGGAACCCCGCGACGGTGGTGCCCAGGTGGGCCGTCATGCCGTCGCGCCAGGCCTCCTGGATGGTCAGTCCGCCGCGGCCGACGATGTGTTCGCTCGCGCACCGGTTGTCGGTGGAGAAGCCGGTGGCCAGGATCACCACGTCCGCCTCGTGCAGCTCGCCGTCCTTCGTCCTGATCCCGGACTCCGTGAACTCCTCGATGCCCGAGGTGGTCAGGGAGACGTCCGGGCGTTGCAGGGCCGGGAAGTAGTCGTTCGTGAGCAGGATGCGCTTGCAGCCGATGCGGTAGGTGGGGGTGAGCTTGGCCCGCAGCTCGGGGTCGGGCACCTGCTTCTCCAGCGTGCGCTTCGCCGCCAGTTCGAGGACGCCGAGGTACTTCGGGTTGAGGAAGGCGAGCACCGGGAGCTCGTGGGTCCAGTACGCGGCCAGCCGGTACAGGCGCTGGACGAAGGGCAGCGACGCGAAGAGGCGGCGCTCCAGGTGCTTGAGCGGCCGGTCGGCCTTCGGCAGCACCCAGTGCGCGTTGCGCTGGAAGACGTCGACGTGCGCGGCGACGCCCGCGATCCGCGGGATGAACTGCACCGCGCTGGAACCGGTACCGATGACGGCGACCCGCTTGCCCCTCAGGTCGACCGAGTGGTCCCACTGCGCCGAGTGGAACAGCTCCCCCTTGAAGCGGTCCATGCCCGGCAGGTCCGGGACGTTCGGCTGGTGCAGCGCGCCGTGGGCCAGGACGACGATCCGCGGGCGGTACTCCTGCCCCGAGCGGGTCCTGACGTGCCAGCGGTCGGCCGCCTCGTCGAACTCGTACGACGTGACCTCGGTGTGGAACCGGATGTGCGGCTCCAGGTCGCGTTCCTTGACGACGTGCTTGATGTAGTCGAGGATCTCCGGCTGCTCCGCGTACATCCGGCTCCAGTTCCGGTTCGGCGCGAAGGAGTAGGAGTACATCACGCTCGCCACATCGCAGGCGCAGCCCGGGTACGTGTTCTCCCGCCAGGTGCCGCCGACCTCGCCGGCCTTCTCCAGGATGACGAAGTCGCGATGGCCGGCCTCGGC
>NZ_MUMF01000236.1 GCF_002155905.1 Streptomyces tricolor
CCCCGGTCACCCGCGGCGCGAAGGAGAGCGGCCGATGAGGCGGACGCTGCCCGGACGCACCGACCACGTCGTGGTGGTGGGAGCCGGTCTCGCCGGGCTGTCGGCCACCCTGCACCTGCTGGGCGCCGGACGTCGCGTCACCGTCGTCGAGCGGGATCCGGTGCCCGGCGGCCGGGCCGGACGCCTGGACCTGGGCGGCTACCGGATCGACACCGGTCCCACCGTGCTGACCATGCCCGACCTCGCCGAGGAGGCCTTCGCGGCCGTCGGCGACAGCCTGCACCGGCGGGTCGAACTGGTCCCCCTGCACCCCGCCTACCGGGCCCGCTTCGCGGACGGCAGCACGCTCGACGTGCACACCGACGCCGACGCGATGACGGCGGAGGTGGAGCGGTTCGCCGGCCCCGGCGAGGCGGCGGGCTACCGGCGGCTGCGCGACTGGCTGGAGCGGCTGCACCGGGCGCAGATGCGCCGCTTCATCGACGCGAACTTCGACTCCCCGCTGAACCTCCTCAACAGCGACCTGGCCCGGCTGGCCGCGCTCGGCGGCTTCGGCCGGCTGGACGCACGGATCGGGCGGTTCCTCAGGGACGAACGGCTGCGCCGCGTCTTCTCCTTCCAGGCGCTGTACGCGGGCGTGCCGCCGGCCCGCGCCCTGGCCGCGTACGCCGTCATCGCCTACATGGACACCGTCGCCGGCGTCTACTTCCCGCGGGGCGGCATGCACGCCCTGCCCCGGGCCATGGCGGACGCCGCCGCCGACGCGGGCGCCGACCTGCGGTACGGGCAGCGGGTGACCCGTCTGGAACGCTCCGGGGACCGGGTCACCGCCGTCGTCACGGACCAGGACCGCATCCCCTGCGACGCCGTCGTCCTCACCCCGGACCTGCCCGTCGCCTACCGGCTGCTGGGCCGCCGGCCCCGGCGCCCGCTGCGCCTGCGGCACGCGCCGTCCGCCGTGGTGCTGCACGCCGGAACCGACCGGACCTGGCCGCACCTGGCGCACCACACCCTCTCCTTCGGCGCGGCCTGGCGGACCACGTTCGACGAACTCACCCGCACCGGGCGGCTCATGAGCGATCCGTCGCTCCTCATCACCCGGCCCACCACCACCGACCCCGGGCTCGCTCCGCCGGGCCGCCATCTGCACTACATCCTCGCGCCCTGCCCCAACACCGACATCGGACCGGACGCCGCCGCGTGGGGCGACCTCGGCCCCCGCTACCGGGACACGCTGCTGCGGGAGCTGCAACGGCGCGGCCTGGACGGCATCGAGGCCGCCGTCCAGGAGGAGTGCCTCGTCACCCCCGCCACCTGGCAGGCCGCCGGCCATGCCGCGGGGACACCCTTCTCGGCCGCCCACACCCTTGCGCAGACAGGGCCGTTCCGGCCGCGGAACCTGGTCCGGGGCACCGAGAACGCCGTCCTCGCCGGCTGCGGCACCACACCGGGCGTCGGCGTGCCGACCGTGCTGGTGTCCGGCAAGCTCGCCGCCGCACGGATCACCGGCCCGCCTCCGGCACCCCCACTGCCGCGCGCCGCGGCGGCGTACGGGGAGGCGGCCGGCGTATGACGGACCGTGAACTGGACGCGGCGGGGATCGGCGACCCGGCGCTGCGCGCGGCCTACCGCCACTGCCGCGCCCTGAACGCGCGGCACGGGAAGACCTACTTCCTCGCCACCCGGCTGCTGCCGGTCGAGCGCAGACCCGCCGTGCACGCTCTGTACGGCTTCGCCCGCTGGGCCGACGACATCGTCGACTGCCTCGGTCCCGGCGCGGACACCGGGCGGCGGGCCGCGGCCCTGACGGGACTGCGGCGGAGCCTGGAGGAGGGGCTGCGGGACGGGCACAGCCACGAGCCGGTGGTCCTGGCACTCGCCGACACCGCACGCCGTTACGGGATCGAGCCCGCGCTCTTCCACGACTTCATGTCCGCGATGAGCGCCGACCTGACCGTGACCGACTACGCCGACTACGCCGCCCTGCGCGGCTACATGCACGGCTCGGCCGCGGTGATCGGGCTGCAGATGCTGCCGGTCCTGGGCACGGTCGTACCGCGCGAGGAGGCCGCCCCGTACGCGGCCGAACTGGGCGTCGCCTTCCAGCTGAGCAACTTCCTCCGGGACGTGGGCGAGGACCTGGACCGGGGGCGGGTCTACCTGCCCGCCGATCTGCTGGCCGGCCACGGAGTGGACCGGGAACTGCTGCGGTGGAGCCGGGACACCGGCCGGCACGAGCCGCGGATCACGTCCGCGCTGCGCGAGTTCGAGGCGCTGACCCGCGGTGTCTACCGTCAGGCGCTGCCCGGCCTCGCCATGCTGGCGCCGGTGTCGCGCCCCTGTATCCGGACCGCGTTCCTGCTGTACCGCGGCATTCTCGACGCGGTCGCCCGGGACGGCTACTCCGTGCTGCACCGCCGCGCGGTGGTCCCGCGCCGGCGCCGCGCGGCGGTCGCCGCCGACGGTCTGGCGCGCGCGGTCGCCGCGCGGCTGCGGGCCGGGCGTTCCCCGGCGCCGTGTCCGCCGCACGCTCCGGCACCCGGCACACCGTGCCCGCCCGCCGCGAAGGAGGTCATGTGAAACCCGTCCCGTCCGGCCGGCGCGGCCGTCTTCCGCTCTCGCTGCGCCGGCGCCCGGTGCCCTGGGAGCGGCAGCGGCCCACCTGGCGGGACGCCGGGCCCGCGGTGATCGCGCGGGCGCTGAAACGGGCCGAGGCCCGCCCGTCCGGCAACTGGTACGTGGTCGGCGCGTCGGGCGAGCTGCGGGCGGACCGTCCGCTCGCCCGGACCGTCGCGGGACAGGAGGTGGTCGTCTGGCGCGGCCCCGACGGCCGTCCGGCCGGCGGCCCGGGTGTCTGCCCCCACCTCGGCGCACCGTTGCGGGACAGTCCCGTCCGCTGCGGCACCCTGGTGTGCCACTGGCACGGACTGGCCCTGGACGGCACGCCGCACGCGGGCTGGGTTCCCCTGCCGGTGCACGACGACGGCGTCCTGCTGTGGGTACGGCTGGACGAGCTGGGCGGTGAGGCGCCGCTGGACGCACCGGTCGTCGCGCGGCGGCCCGAGCGGGCGACGGCGCTGACAGCCGTCTACTCCGGCACGGGAGTCTGCGAGGTCGAGGACATCGTGGCCAACCGCCTCGACCCGTGGCACGGGGCGTGGTTCCATCCGCACGCGTTCGCCGACCTCACCGTGGTCGGCTCACCCGACGGCGCGGACGGGCCACCCGGCACCGTGGCCGGCTCGTCCGGCATCGCGGTCGGCTCATCCGACACCGTGGCCGGGGCATCCGGCATCCGCGGCACCGAGGACGCCTTCACCGTGGACGTCTCCTTCAAAGTGGCGGGGCGCCTGGTGGTCCCGGTGCGGGCCGTGTTCACGGCTCCCGAACCGCGCACGGTCGTCATGCGCATCACCGAGGGGGAGGGCGCGGGTTCGGTCGTCGAGACCCACGCCACACCCCTCGGCCCGGACGAGCTGGGCCGGCCGCGGACCGCGGTGACCGAAGCCGTGCTGGCCGTGTCCGACCGGCCGGGCTTCGCGGTCGTCCGCCGGGCGGCACCCCTGCTGCGGCCCCTCGTCCGCGCGGCCGCGGGCCGCCTGTGGCGGGACGACCTCGCCTACGCCGAGCGGCGCTGGCACCTGCGCTCCACGGGACGGTTCCCCGGCTGATCCCGCGCGTCGGCCGCCCGGCGCGCCGGCCTCCGCGGCGTCGGCCAAGAGGCAACGTGCCTCACAGCCGACCTGATCCGAACGACAGGCCCTACCCGCCCCGCGCCGCCAGGCGCTCCCGCTGCGGGACGACGGTGTACGCGGGGTCCTCGGCGGAGGCCACCCCGGCGTGGAACACGCCGAACCGCAGCGCCGCCGAGCCGGTGAGCAGCGCGGTACCGGCCGCCATGGCGAGGCGCCGGTCCCGCCCGCGGCACAGCGCGAGCACCGCACCGCCCGCCGTGAGCAGTTCCGCGGCGCGCACCAGCACCCGCGCCCGCCCTTGCCCGAAGGGCTCGGCGGCCAAGCCCATGCGCCGCCGCATCGCCCGGAAGGCACCCAGTTCCAGGGCGGCCCCGAGCACCGCCAGCCGGCGGGCCGGCCCCGCCTGGACGACCGGGACGGCGGCCAGCGCAAGGCCGGCCGCCGCCGTGGCGGCCGAGCCCGCGAAGACGAACGGCAGCTCACGGTAGCCCTCGTGCCACGCGGGCACCGCCGTGTCCGACAGCAGCACCGCCGTGTACGTCGCCACGGCCGGGCCGAGGACGGCGGCGGCCACCGTGGCGGCCGAGCCCAGCAGCCGGTACCGGCCCGCCACCTCGGTGGCCGCCGCCGTCAGCGTCAGCGGCGCGTACCCTGCGAGCAGCCACGAGCCCACGCTCATCGGGGAGGTCGGCTTGATCACCCGGAGCATGTTCAGGAACCGGGCCGGCCGGCCCAGGTCGTGCACCAGCGCCGCCAGCGACAGCGAGACCGCCCCGGCCGCGCCCAGCTTCGCCGGTGCCGCGAGCCCCGGCCGGCCGGTCAGCTGTCCCCCGGCCGCGAGCAGTGAGGACGCCCCGGCCAGCCCGCCGAGGTACAGATACCCGGCGATGTCCAGCGGCTTCCACGGCGGCTTGGTGAGCACGGGGGTGCCGTAGTACGACGCGAACTCGGCGTCCGGCACCACCGGCCGCTCGCCCCGGCCGTGCCCGCGCCTGCGGCGGCCCGCGTGCGCGCCGGGCACCGCCTCCCGGCCGGGCCGCGCGCCCCGCACGCCGTCCCGGGTGACGTCCGACCCGCTCATCACGGCCTCCTCACGCGGGCGCTGACGCTCCTGGCGGCCTCCGCGCGGACCACGCGGGTCGTCGCCGCCTTCCGGCGGGCCTCGCCGGTCATCGCCGCCTCCGCGCGAAACTGCCGGCCGCGAGCGCGGTCAGCGAGACGGCGGCCAGCGCCGCCTGCCGCCACATGGCGGGCAGGTCCCGGGTGGTGACCACCGGGTCCGGGGGCAGGCCGTACACCTCGGGCTCGTCCAGCAGCAGGAAGAACGCGCCGGCGCCGCCGACCCCGTCGTCCGGGCTCTCGCCGTAGAGGCGGGCGTCGGTCGCGCCGGCCGCGTGCAGCTGCGCCACCCGGGCCCGTGCCCGTTCCCGCAGCTCCTCCAGCGGGCCGAACTGGATGGAGTCCGTCGGGCAGGACGTGGCGCAGGCGGGCTCCAGGCCGACGCCGAGCCGGTCGTAGCACAGGGTGCACTTCCACACCCGGCCGTCGTCCTCGCGTCGGTCGATGACGCCGTACGGGCAGGCGGGCACGCAGTAGCCGCAGCCGTTGCAGATGTCCTCCTGGACGACGACGGTGCCGAACTCGGTGCGGAACAGCGAGCCCGTGGGGCACACGTCCAGGCAGGCCGCGTGGGTGCAGTGCTTGCACACGTCGGAGGCCATCAGCCAGCGCAGTCCGGTCCCGCCGTCGGGGGAGGCCGGGGAGATCCGCGCGGCGGCGGTGAAGACGTCCACGTCGCCGGCGTCGTCCTGGGCGGCCGACGGCTCCGGCCCGCCGAACGGCCCCCGTTGCTCCACGAACGCCACGTGCCGCCAGGCGTCGGCGCCGAGGCCGCGCGTGTTGTCGTACGACATGCCGGTCAGCGCCAGACCGTCCGCCGGGATCGCGTTCCACTCCTTGCAGGCCACCTCGCAGGCCTTGCAGCCGATGCACACGGACGTGTCGGTGAAGAAGCCCACCCGTGGCGGTGCGTCCGGGTAGCCGGAGGCACCGGCGACGTCCGGCTGCGGACCGTACAGCGCGTTGCCGCGGTCCTCGGCGCCGTCACCCATGCCGTCCTCCTCGCCCATGACCGCCCGCCCGCGGCTGCTGCCGGGACCACCACCGCGCGCACGCTCATCGTCGGTGTTCGGTCCCGCACGCTCAGTGCTCTGCTCCGAGCCTGGCACGAGTGCTCCCGCTCCGCGCGCCCGAGAGGGTCCGGCCGCTTCGTACGGCTGACGGGGCGGGCCGCTCCCGGCTCACCGGGTGCGGGGCGGAGCCGCCCGGCCGGACGGTTCAGTCGGCCGCCGCGGGGCCGAGCGGCACGGTGGCCGAGACCCGCTTGCCCCGGGACAGCCAGGTCACCTCCAGCCCCCGGGAGAGCATCGCCACGAGATGCAGGCCGTGGCCGCCGACCCGCCGGGGGTCGGGA
Organism: Streptomyces tricolor; assembly: GCF_002155905.1. Lineage (GTDB taxonomy): Bacteria > Actinomycetota > Actinomycetes > Streptomycetales > Streptomycetaceae > Streptomyces > Streptomyces tricolor. The sequence continues at coordinate 6,169 of NZ_MUMF01000236.1, forward strand.
GGATGCCGCCGGGGCGGCTCCGGGGAGGTGTCCGTCACGGTGACGCGCAGCGCGCTCGCGCCGGGCAGCAGCTCCAGGCGCAGGGCGCACGGGCCGGGCGCGTGCTGGGCCGCGTTGGTGACGAGTTCGCTGACGACGATCTGGGCATCCTGCACCGGCCGCCGCCCGAGCGCCGGCCGGACCCGCGCCAGCAGGGCGGCAACGGCGTCTCTGGCCTCGGCGATGCTGGATACACCGGTGCCCCAGGTGCGGCTGTAGCGCAGGGGCGCCGGGCGGTCCTGCGTCGTCGCGTGGGTCCTGAGCGGGATGTCCATACCTTGTTTGCCCTTTTCCTCTGGGGTCAGGGGCCCTTCCTGTGCACAGGGGGGTCGTGCCGTCCCTGCTCGGTTACCCCCGGTTCCGGCAGTCAAGGGGACGTCCGCGAGGAATCCTCCGGATGCGCGCCGGGGGGTCACACAGCGGAACGGGTCCGGAGATCGGCTTCCGCTGATCTCCGGACCCGTTCCGCAGCCGAATCGGCGCGTGCACGCCTCAGTGCTTGAAGACGTCCTTGATCTTCTCCTTGGCCTGCCGGGCATCCCCGCGGGCGCCCTTCATGCGGCCCTCGTCCTCCATGCGCTCGTTACCGAGGGCGCGGCCCGCGGCCTCCTTGAGCTCGCCCTTGGCCTGCTCCGTCTTGGCCTTCGCCTTCTTGTTGCCGGCCATCGCGGCTCACATCCTCAGATCGACGTGGTCTGCGGTCGACATCCGGATTGCCGCTCCACCGGAGTCCAAACCGATCCGCGTCCGACGGCCCCTCCTGGCGAACGCAACACGTCCGTCACCGCCACCGCCCCTGCCTCGAAGCGCTCCCCTGGCCAGCATCAGCGGGCCCGCCCACGGCCACGCCGTCGACGAAGCCGTCACCTGGCTTCTCGACCCCAGTACACCGACGGCTTACGGGGCAGGTGGCACCGCACTGTCGATGAGACAGCGCACGCCGTACACGCCCGCCCGTTCCGGCGAGTGCCCTCGACGATGCGGTCGGTGTGCAGGGCACCGGCGGTCAGGCCGAACTCGGTCGGGGCCCCGCCGACAGCGAAACACGCGAACTCACCGAGCGCGACGAGGGCCTCGCCGCCGCACGCGCCGTGAACCGGGACTTGATGGCTCAACTGAGCCGATGACGGGGGGTGCCGGACTACGCCGGAGACCTGCCTTCTGCCAGCGGCAGAACACCGGCCCGACCGGGCTCGACGATCACTACAGTCCAGGCTCATGACGACGGTGACAACACGCACGATCGAATACAGCGCCGACGGCCTGACGATGATCGGGCACCTCGCGCTCCCGGCCGGTGACGACCGCCGGCCCGCGGTCCTGGTCGGGCCCGAGGGGATGGGGCTCAGCGACGTCGAGCGCCGCCGGGCCGATGCGCTCGCCGAGCTGGGATACGTGGCCCTGGCCTTCGACCTCCACGGCGGACGCTATCTGGGCGACCCCGAGGAGATGCTGGCCCGTTGCCTGCCCCTGCTCGCCGATCCCGACCGGATGCGAGGCATCGGCCACGCGGCGCTCGACGTGCTCCGCGCCGAGCCGCGGACCGACCCCGACCGGATCGCCGCGGTCGGCTACGGCACCGGGGGCGCCATCGCGCTGGAACTCGGGCGCGACGGCGCCGACCTGCGCGCGATCGGGACAGTCAACGGACTGACCACGGGCCGGCCGGGCGAGACGGCGCGTATCCACTGCCCGGTGTGGGCCGGCGTCGGGTCGGAAGACCCGATCATGCCGCCCGCGCAACGGAACGCGTTCACCGCCGAGATGCAGGCTGCGGGCGTCGACTGGCGCCTCACGGTCTACGGCGGTGCCTTGCACGCCTTCCATCACCCGACGGTCGACCACCCCACGGTCCCCGGCGTCGGCTACCACTCGCAGCATGCGCAGCGAGCCTGGCGTGACGTCGTCGACCTGCTCGCCGAGTGCCTGCCCATAACGGAGTGATCCGGTCGGCAACCGCGACTCGATCCATCTCCAGGACCAGCGGCTGAGCTGACCCGAGCCGTGCTCGGGGCGTTCCGGCTGGGCTCGTACTACCTGCTCGAATACCGCACCCGCACGATCTTTCGGGCACCCTCAGCGGACCGCTTCCTCCCTCCGCGCCGGCCGAGTGGAACCGGCTGATCGATCTCGGCAAGCAGGAGGTACGCCGCCTGTCGGACGGGCGTCCTCCCCATGCACCGGCCCTGAGAGGGTTCAGTGACGATCCGACGGGACCGCGGTCAGTCGATGCCTTCGACGATGCGGAAGTCGCGCTCGACGCCGTCGGAGAGGGCGATCAGCGCCTCCTGGTAAGCCGCACTCTCGCGTGCCGCGACGGCCTGCTCGAAGCTGTCGAACTCGATCAGCACGGTGCGCTCGGCGATTCCGGCGTCATGCGCCACGACCCGACCGCCACGGACGAGGACCCGACCGCCCCCGGCCTCGACGGCCAGGCGAGCCAGCTCGTTGTAAGCAGCCAGCTTCTCAGGATCCGAAATGGTGCGATAGACGCTGACCCAGTAGCCCTTGGGCATGGAACCTCCAGTGCTGTGATAAGTGCATCTGACTTTGTGATGGGTGCATCCGACTTACGGGGTGGTCCCGGACGAGCGTCGGCGGGCGAGAGCGAGGCCGGTCAGCGTCGTGATCGCCATGGCCCCGACGCCGACCAGGGCCGCGGTGGTGTAGGCGCTGTCGTCGGGGAAGAGGTGGCCGGGGCCGGTGCCCGCGGCGAGGATCAGGCCGCCGATGGCGCTGCCCAGGGAGTACCCGACGCTGCGGACGACGTAGTTGAAGCTCATGGCGCTCGACGTCTCGCTCTTGGGGGTGACGGCCAGGATGACGCCGGGCATCGCGGCCGAGAAGCCGCCGACGCCGAAGCCGAGCAAGCCCATCGCCGCGAACAGTTCGGCCAGGTCCGACCGGGCCGCCGTGAACAGGGCGAACCCGCCGCCGACCACGGTGGCACTGCCGGCCAGGAGCAGGGGGTCGGCGATCCGCTTCCGGGCCCGCGGCGTGAGCTTGCCGGCGACGAACCCCAGCACCGAGAACGGGATGAGGACCAGCCCGGCGACGAAGGTCGTGAGCCCGAAGCCGTAGCCGGCGCCGCGCGGCGTCTGCGCGTACCGGGTGATGAGCGTGAGCAGGAGGTACATGCCGATCCCGCCGACGAACATGGCGAGGTTCGCCCCGGCGACCGCCGGGTGCCGCACCGCCCGCACATCGACCAGGGGCGTCGTGCTGCGCAGTTCGATGACGGCCCAGACGCCGAGCAGCACCACCGCGACGACGGCGAGACCCGCCGCCACGGCGAAGTGCCGGCTCCAGAGGTTCCGTTCGCCGGCGAGGAACAGCACCAGGAGCAGCGCAGCGGCCAGGACGACCGCGCCTGCCACGTCCACCTGGGCCAAGCGGCCTTCGGGCGCTTCGGGGAGGGAGCGCCACGCTGTCAGGAGGGCGGCGGCGGTGAGGACCAGGCCGAGGCCGTAGGCGGCCCGTACCCCGCCGACCTCGGCGAGCAGTGCGGCCAGCGGGTAGCCGACGCCGGCCCCGATGACCGAGACCACCGAGATCAGGGCGATGACGGCCGCGCTGCGCTCCTCGGGGAGGTGGTCCCGGGCCACGCCCATCATCAGGGCCGTCAGCCCGAGCCCGACGCCCTGGGCCGCCCTGCCGGCCAGCAGCCACGCGAACGGCAGCGGCAGCACGGTGAGCGCGCTGCCGGCGACGACGACCGCCAGCGTGGCGAGGATCGTGGCCCGCCGGTGCGGGCCGGCCCCGAGCCGGCCCAGGACCGGCGTGGCGACGGCGCCGCTGAGCAGCGCGGCGGTCAGCGTCCACTGCGCGCTGCCCAGCGAGACGTGGAACGAGGTCGCCACGCTGGTGATGAGCGGCGTCCCGAGGCTGGCGATCGCCGCCACGACCAGAGAGAGGAACATCAGGGCGGGGACCAGCAGCCGCGCCTCGGAACGCGCCACCGGGAACGCCTCCACCGCGACCCCGCCGGCCGGCCGCCCGGTCACTGCTTCGGCTCTTCGCGGTCCTGGCTTTCGAGCTCTGCCAGATGCTTCAGCGCCGGAAGGGCCGCCACCAGCGCCTCGACCTCGTCGTCGGTGAGCTCGCCGATCAACCGCTCGAACGCGTGGATGCCCGCCTGGCGCCGCGTCCGGACGTAGGAGGCGCCGGCCTCGGTCAGGCACACCAGCGTGACCCGCTTGTCGGACGCGTCGCCCCGCCGCTCGACCAGGCCGGACTCCTCCATCACCCGGACCAGGGCCGTCATCGCGGGCTGGGTGACGCCCTCGACCGCGGCCAGATCGGTGATGCGCCGCGGGCCGGTCCGGTCGAGAGTGGCCAGGGTGGCGGCGGACGTCAGGCTCATGTCCCGGGGCAGGCGTCTCACGGCCCTGGTGGCCAGGCCGTAGAGGGCTGCCCCGATGGCGGCGGACGCGCCAGGAGCGGTGTCTTGACGACTCATGCCCGAAGCATAACACTTTTATATTCATAGCTTATGTAAATGGTCGACCGACGCCGGCTCCACCGGCTGCGCTCGGGGGCCGAGGGCAGCATCAGGGAGGGCGTGGACGGCCACCGACTTGCGGTCACGCCGCTGCTGGACCGGGGTGAGCGGCCGGACCTTCACGCCGTGACGGTGTCAGGGCGGGCAGGCCGGCGGCTCGGGCTGTGTTCTTCGAGTAGCCCTGCCACTAGCCCTGCCACCTGGCAGCGGTGTCACGCTGCCGCACCGCTGCCGAGGCCGCCACACTCATCGGACGAAGCGCACTTCGGGGTAGTCCGAGGAAGACTTGTCCAGCAGATGTCGTGGCCGGCCTAGCAGGTGCTGGTCGAAGAACGCCGTGACGTAGGCACGCTGGGCTGCGGTGCTGCGCTCGGGGTCCACGGTGCCGATGAACTGCTCGCGGGTCTGCGCCGGGATGTCCAGGTGCTCGTCCAGAGCGGGCACGATCGTCTGAGCGTCGGTGTAGCTGAAGTGGCCGCCCCCCTCCAGGCTCAAGTCGCGCTTCCAGCCGGTCGAGCGGTCCCAGAACGACTGCCAGGACGGCTTGTTGAGGTGAGTCTGATTCGCCTTGCCCATGAGCATGAACGGGCGGTCGAGCCCTTCCAGGGCCACAGGGAGGAATTCGGTGCTGCTGTACTGGAGCGTGCCGTCCATGTTGATGCCCGCGTCGATGCGACGGTCCGCGCGCATGGTCTCGGCCGCGGTGACACCTCCGGCCGAATGACCGTACATTCCGATCCGATCCAGGTCGAGCGCCCCGCCCAGCCCACGGGGTAGACGGCGCCCCTCGGCATCGGGGTTGCGGCCGGCCCGCAGCACCGCAAGCTGGTCAAGGACGAAGCGGGTGTCCCGTACCCGGGTCTCGACAGCCTTCTTGACCGTCTCGGCTCCGGTCATCGGCTCCTTCTGCAACTCGACGCGGCCGTTCGGGAACTCCACCGGAGTGGTCTCATGGGTGTGGTCCACGGTGACCACCACGTAGCCGCGGCTCGCCAGTTCCACGGCCGTCGAGGTGCCAAGCGCGCGGGGGACCCCCAGACCCGGCGAGTACAGCAGGACCGGCCGCCTGCTGCGGTCGTCGGCAGGGGCCATCGAGGCCGCGTCCGTCCGGGTGGCGGCCCAGTCCACCTCGCCGGGACGGGCCAGCCCGAACGAGCCCGCCTTGTCCACGAAGCGCGCGGCGCCGGGCTGCAGGTACGGCTGGCGGGAGTATCCGCTCACTGAACGCGCCGGATACCACACACTGACCATCAGCTCCCGTTCCCTGTCGGCGACCCAGGGATCGGGCCGGTCCCGGTCGACGAGATGAAGTTGAGTGCTCCCGACCGCCTGCCGCCCCGTCGGCTCGGGCAGCTCGAACCGCACGGCACCATGAGCTGCCGAGGGTAAGGGCTCGGACGAGGAGGCGGCGGAGGCGGCCGTGCCCGCACCGACGGACAGGGTGAGGACAAGAGCCACCGCGGTGGTTCTACCTGTATGGAATCGCATGCCAGCCAATCTGGCCCCGGGCCCCGCATCGACACGTCCGCCGACAGGCGGAGCCGATCCCTGGCATTCCCCTGAGCACCTTCTCCCCGCTGTTCAGGGTCGGGGTTACCTCGGGGTCCCAGATGACCAACGTCAAGGGGTCGTCCGGTTCCGATGGGCCCCGGAGCGGCACCTACTCGTTTCGGCGAGCCCGGGGTGCGAAGGAAACCCGGCCTACGTGTACGCCTGGTCGACGCGGTGAAAGCTTTCCGAGCCGCTCATAATCCAGGGCTTCGGACGGTTCTCGGTGCCCTTGTCGCCGGTGAGGATGCAGGCGGCGTGCGGCTGCTGAATGCTGATGCCCCGGATCCAGTCGCCGTCGGCAAGAGGCACGCAGCTCATGCCGTCCGCCCCCCGGATTGCCGTCCCCTGGCGGCCGGCCCTACGACCGTTGACGGGCGGCACCGGACTGACCCTCGATGACCTAGCCGAACGCGCCGGCCTGTCCAGCCGAACCCTCGCCCGGCGCTTCGCCGAACAGCTCGGCACCAGCCGGGGAGGGAGGGGCCTGGTTGTCACTCGGAGTGGCCGCGTCGCGGAAGTTGAGCCTTAGCCGCTTGCCGCGTAGGAAGCCATTGCCCCATGGCTCACCCAAGCACCAGCAGCACCGCCAGAGCGATGAGGAGGGAGTCGATCCGGTCGAGGATGCCGCCGGAGCCGGGCAGCCACCGGCCGGCGTCCTTGGCGCGGACGCCCCGCTTGACCATCGACTCCAGCAGATCCCCGAGCGGGCCGCCGACCGCCACGGCCACCGCCGTCTGCCACGTCAGGGAGGACAGCACGGCCAGCGCGAGGAGACCGGCCGCGGCCCCGGCCAGCGTGCCGCTCCACCGTTTGGCGGGCGACAGGGGGGAGAGCTGGGGGCCGCCGAGACGGCGGCCCGCCGCGTACGCGACGATGTCGGCGATCGACACGGACACGAACAGGACGAGACCGAGGGCGCCGGACGATACGAGGCCGGCCAGGGTGCCCAGCCACACGAGCCCCAGCAGGCCGGCCCCCAGGCGGCGGAGTCCGTGCTCCGCGTCGCCCGAGAGCAACGGCACCCCGGCGATCGCGAGCGCCCCGGCCGCCGCCACCCGGAGCACCTCTCCGGGGGCCAGCCAGGCGGTCAGGACGAGTCCGACGATCGCCGCGCCCAGCACCGCCCGGTCCACCGGACCGAGCTGGAGCAGCCCGCTGAACTCTGTCACCGCGACCACACCGACCACGGCCGCGAGTACCGCGATCCCCGGTGAACCCAGCCAGAAGGCGGCGGTCACCAGGGGCACTCCGAGCGCCCACACGCACCAGCGGACCATCAGTTCCCGGCGCCGGGTCGCCGCCACCGCGACGCCTCCGGCCGCCAGTGCCCCGCTGAGAAACGGCACGAGAGCGGCGACCGTCGTCACCGGGCTGCCTGTCCCGGCGCGCCCGAGGCCACTGCGACCGGCGTGCGCAGCGCGTCCAGGGCGCTCCGGCACGCCGCCACGATCCGCGCGTTCTCCGCCGTGTCACGGACGGCGATCCGGACGGTCCGCCCCTCGTACGCCGGGGACATCGGCGACAGGTCACGCAGGAAGACGTCGTGCCGCCGGCACTCGCGCACCAGCCGCGCCGCGCTCGGTCCGTCCGGCGGCAGAGTCACCGTGAGGAAGTTCGCCACCCCCTCGTCGACCGAGGAGAACCCGTCCAACTCAGCAAGGCCGTACGCCAATGTCCGGCGCAGCACATGGGTGCGGGCCCAGCGCTCCGCGTAGTACGCGGGGTCGCGCAGCGCCGTCACGGCAGCCAGCTGGGCCGGCAGGCTCACGGGCCACGGCGGCGTCCAGCGTCGCAGCTCCCGGGCCGTCTCCGGACCGGCCACCAGGTACGCGGCCCGCATCCCCGACAGCGCGTACATCTTCGACAGCGAGGTGCAGACCACGACCCGGGCGTCGACCGAGGCGAGCCCGGCAAGCGAGTCCGCCGGATCGACGTACCCCAGGTACGCCTCGTCGATCCACCACCGGGTCCGCACGGGCGAGGCCTCGATCACCGCGCGCAGCGCGTCGGCCGGGACGTGCCGGCCGGTCGGGTTGTTCGGGTTGACCACCACCACCAGGTCGTACCGCCCGTCGCCGGTCGCGGCGGCGAGCCGGGCCGGGTCGAGCAGCCAGCCGTCCTCCCGCCGCAGTGGGAGCCGTTCGACCCGGCAGCCGATCACCCGCTCGGTGACATGGGCGTACTCCCCGTAGCCCGGATCGAGCAGGAGCACCCGGCTCCCCGGCGTCAGCCACCGGCCGAACGCGCGGAAGATCAGATCGGACGAGCCCGCCCCGGCGACCAACGACTCCACCGGCAGCCCGCGGACCCCGGCGATCTCCGCGAGCAGTCCCTCCGCGCCCGTCGGCGGCGAGGTCCGGGCCGCCCACCCCGGATCCTCCGAGAGGACCGCGCGTACCCCTGGGGACGGCGGGAACCAGGCGTCCAGCACATCCGCCGCGACCACCTCGTGACGGCGGGCCAGGGTACGGAAGTCGGTGCCGATCGCCGAGAAGAACGCCCCGCCGTGCTCACAGCCGTCCGCACGCGGCGCGAAGGGCACGTCGAGCCGCCAGTCGAGGCCCGTCCGCAGCCGCTCCAGGATCCGGCCGTGGCGCTCCGCGACCGTTTGTGCCAGCTCGGCCACGGAACCGCTGAGGACCTCGAACGACACCGCACCCGAGCGGACTGTGCGCCCCACCGGCCGCAGCCCGGCGGCGAGGTACATGTCGAGCAGCTCCGTGCGTCCCATCGCCACCACCCGGCGTCCGCCCCGCGCCGCGACCCAGCGCAGCGCCGCGTACATGAGCAGTGGCGCCGCCGCGGTGGACCGCCAGTGCTCCTCGACGGTCAGGACGCGGATCTCGAACGGCGCCTCCTCGGTCAGGACCGGCAGCTCCTCGCGCGTCAGGTACTTGTCGAGGGAGTAGCGGCCGACCCACGGCGGAGTGACGCTGACGAAGCCGATCCGCGTCTCGCCGCGCGCGGCCACGAGGTAGACGCCGTCGCCGTCGAGTCCGTCGATCAGCCTTCCCGACGGATCCACCGGATGCTGGCCGAGCTCCTCCGCGTACACGCGGTGCCGTAGTTCGTGGATCCAGTCGAGATCCCGCGGCGTGGCAGTGCGCAGCTGCAGGGCATGGTCCATGCGTATGTTCCCCCGAGTCGGTCCGGCGTTCGCGCCCCAGCATGGAGGAGTCCGGCAGACCGCACCTGAGTACGCGTACTCAGCCGGACAGCGGATGAGCCGGAAGCGGTCCAGGTCAGGGGGAGTCCACGGGCAGGTGGCGAACCACCGGCGTGGGCCGGGCAAAGCCGCCGCTCGATCCAGCGTCGGCTGGTGCAGCGGTGGAAGGCCGGAGGTGGTCCGGCCGCGGGCGGGGGGCTGTGCGCCCGTCCTCACGATGCTCTGTGGGATAACCTGTACCGATGGACGAGGTGTTGGACGAAGGCCCCTTCTATCACGGGACAAAGGCTGATCTGCGGGTCGGGGATCACCTCACCGCCGGTTTCCGTTCCAACTACCGGCCCGAAGTCGTGATGAACCACATCTACTTCACCGCGTTGCGTGACGGTGCGGGACTCGCCGCCGAACTCGCCGCCGGTGACGGGGCTCCGCGGGTTTACGTCGTCGAGCCGACCGGGGAGTTCGAGAACGATCCGAACGTCACCGACAGGAAGTTCCCCGGTAACCCCACCCGCTCCTACCGCAGCAGGGATCCGCTCCGGATCGTCGGCGAGGTCACCGACTGGACGCGACTGACGCCCGAAGCGCTCCAGATGTGGCGAGACCGGCTGGCCGCGATCCGTGCGGACGAGCGCGCCGAAATCATCAACTGACGGTGGTCCAGGGGTGGTTGACCCATCTCCGTCCACGGACCGGACCGGCCGGCATCAGCGGCTCGGTCCTGTCCGCGTCGCATCAGGAATCGCCGTACGCGGAGGCAGAGCAGCCCGCGGGGTCCGGGCTTCCCGTCCCGTGACGGGGTTGGCCACTGCTGGTCAGGAGACCGAGGCGCTGTCTTCCGAAGATGCCACGCCTTGTTGCTTCATGCTCACGGGCGGCGTGGCCCTGAGCAGGCCGGCGCCAATGACCAGGGCGGCCAGTGTGAAGCCGGCGGCGGCCAGGAAGGCCACGTGGTAGCCGCCGGCCAGCGCTTCCGCCTCGGTCTTCCCTGCCGCGGTGAGGCTGTCCGTGCGCGCGCCGGCGAAGGCGCTCAGCACGGTCAGGCCCATGGCGCCTCCCATCTGCTGAGTGGTGTTGAACAGCCCGGAGGCGATGCCGGAATCGGCGGGTGTGACGGCAGACATGCCGAGGCCCATGATGGCGGGCGCGGCCAGGCCGAAGCCCAGCCCCATGGCGAGACTGGCTGGGAAGAAGTCCACCAGGTAGACGCCGTTGACTCGGGCGAACGACAGCATGACGAACGCCCCGATGATGAGGGCGAGTCCCAGGAGGAGCATGGCGCGCTGGCCGAACCTGGTGATGAGCCGGGTTGACAGGCCGAGGGATACCGCCGCGATCACCACAGCGATGGGCACGAACCCCATACCGGCCTGCAACGAGTCGTACTTCAGCACCTGCTGCAGGTAGAGCGTGCCGAAGAACAACAGGCCGAACATGGCGGCGATCATCAGGAACTGGACGATGTTGGCCGCGGTCAGGCTCCGCGAACGGAAGAGCTTCAGCGGCAGCAGCGGCTTGGCCGCCGTGGCCTGGCGTGCGACAAACCCGATCAGCAACAAGAGGGACACGGGACCGAGCAGCAGGGTCTGGGGCGCCCCCCAGCCAACACGCTCAGCGTCCACGATGGTGTACACCAAGAGCATCATGCCGGCCATGACCAGCAGGGCTCCCAGGAAGTCGGTGCCCTTGCCCATCCCCTCGCCGCGGTCGCGGGGGAGCACTCGTACGCCGACCAGGACCAGGACGGCACCGATCGGTGCATTGATGAAAAAGATCCAGTGCCAGCTGAGCAGATCGGTGAGAACGCCGCCGAGCAGCGGCCCGACCGCTCCGCCGCCGGCGGAGGCAAAGCTGTAGGCAGCGATGGCCTGGGTCTGCCTGCGGCGCTCGGAGAACACGGTCGCGACCATGCCGAGGATGCAGGCGGAGGCGACCGCTCCACCGATCCCTTGGAGGAAGCGGGACGCGATCAACGCAGTCTCACCGGCAGCGACACCGCACAGCACCGAGGAGGCGCTGAACAGACCGATTCCGGTGAGGAAAACGGCCTTCCGTCCGATCAGGTCACCGAGCCGCCCGGCCAGCAACAGGAGCCCACCGAACGGAATGACGTAGGCATTGACCACCCAGACGAGGTTCTCGGAGGAAAATCCGAGGCCACGCTGCACAGCGGGCAGCGCCACGTTCACGATGTTCTGGTCAAGGACGATCATCATCTGGCCGACACAGAGCAGGATGACGGTCAGCCAGGGCGAGCCACTGACCGGCGCGTTGGGCAGGGGCATGGTCGAACCTCCCTTTGGGGAACTATTTGTTACAGCCGACATCTTCTGTAACCATCAGTCGCCGCGGAAGGAGGAACTTTCATGTCACGCAGTAACACGCATGTGTCCCAGGAGGTCACCGCCCAGGCGTGTCCGCTCGTCGAGGTGATCGATCACGTGGCGGGCAAGTGGAGCATCAGCATCCTGGTCGCCGCCGCGCGTGGCCCCGTCAGGTTCACCGAGCTGGAACGCTCCATCGAAGGCATCAGCCGGCGAATGCTCACCCTGAACCTGCGCAGACTCGAACGCGACGGCCTGTTGACGAGAACCGTTCATCCCACCGTGCCGCCGAAGGTCGAGTACAGCCTCACTGCCATGGCACGGGAGCTGCACTCCTACCTCACCGGCCTCGTGGAATGGGCGGAGCGGCATCGTGGCTCCATCGCCCAGGCCCGAACCGCCTACGACTTGGCGGCCGCGACCACGCAAGCCGGTCAGCCTGGCCCGCAGCCGGGGGTGCGCTAGGCCAGCTGACCTGCTTACGCCCGCAGTGTGAAGAGGGTCTGAGTCGGTTCCGTTCGGTGATGCCCTCGGGTCGTTGACGGTTGTACCTACGTCGTAGCGGGCGGTGGGCCGTCGGTCTTTCGATCCGAGCGGCCGTCCCGCCCGGGGTGTGAGGGTTTGGGCGCACGGGCCGGACAGGCCGGGTGCGGGCGGAGGTTCCGGAAACGGCGGCGGACCTGGGCGGGGCGTCAACCACACCCCGAGGCGGACCTCGGTGCCGTCCGGGAGGGTCTCGACCTGGCCCCTGGCTTCTGGTGACGGTCAGGGAGCCTGTGCGGGCCGGGTACTGCTCCCAGGGGCCGCGCACCCCCGCTCCAAGGTCGCAGAACTGCCCCTGGGTGCCTTCACGGGCACCTCGGGCTGCTGCGGGGGCAGGGGCGTGACGCCGAGAGGGCGGTCAGGCGTTCACGCTGCCCCTCGGCCAGCCCCTGCCGCACGACGGACGTGTAGTGCGCTGCAGCGCCGGCCACCGGCCGACGTCGGCCCCTGGAGATCTCGCCCGGCACGCTCTCCGCCACCCAGGAGCCCAGGGCCACCGGCCGGGCTACTGGCGCTGCCAGTCCACCGGCCACGCCGGCCACCGGTCCGGATCGATCTCGGCGCGCTGCTCCGCCCGCCGCCGCGCCCGCTCCGGATCCGTCCCGCGACCGCCGCCCTCGCACAGGTTCGCCAGCCGCTGCCCTACCGGCTTGTCGAGCGCCGTGGCGGTCACCGGAGCGGCCGGCGTGCCCGTGTCCGCGTCGTACACGCGGGCCGCCGCCGCCGAGCCGACAGCGCCCCCGCCCGCATGGCACGCCGTTGGTCCGCTCCGGCCGGGGCCCGACGGCGCGCGGTCGCCTAGCCCGCGAAGGCCCGCACCGGGTAGTGGTCCGAGAGGTTCGTGTACGTGTACGACGCCCCCCAGCTGGTCACTGTCCACGGCGCCGACTGCTCCCGGACCACCTCGTTGCGCCACCCGGCCGGCCGGGCGTGACCGGCGCGGGGGAGGACGTGGTCCAGGTCCTCGCGCGGATCGTCCGGGTAGCGGTCGCGGGCGACGGAGTTCTCCCGGGTGTCGAAGGAGTACGGGTGGCCGGTGCGGGCGTCGGCCCCGGCCAGGTCCGCGTCGGCGAGCATGCTCGCGTACTCGGCGCTGCGCGAGTCGACGTTCAGGTCCCCCGCGACCAGCACCTCCTCGTCGGCCGGGATGTTCTTGGCGTCCAGGAAGGCGTCGACGGCCCGGAACTGACGCGCCCTCACCTGGGCCGCCTCGCCCGCGCCGCACCCCGGGTCCGTGGACTGCGCGTGCGTGCCGACGACGTGCACCTTGGTGCCGTCGACGTCCAGCACCACGTACGCGAATCCCTTGTTGGACCACCAGTCGGCGCCGCAGGCGTCCCGGTAGACGTACTGCTCCCGGCGCAGGACGGGCCACTTGCTGAGCACGGTGACCCCGCCGTCCTCGGGCGTGGTGGCGGAGTAGGCCCCACCGGTCGCGTCCCAGCCGTCGCGGCCGCGCCCCACCACCGGTGTCTGGTAGGGGTACCGGTCCGCCGCCGCGCGCTTCAGCGCGTCCGACGCGGAGTTGTCGAACGCCTCCTGCAGCACGACCACGTCGTTGCCCTGGAAGAAGGACGCCTTCGGTATCTCCGCGGCCCGGTGGTCCTGCCCCCAGTTGGGGTACAGGTTCTTGCTCATGAGGAAGACGTTGTACGTCAGGACCCGCAGCGCCGGTGCGGGTTCCGCGGCGGCGGCCGGTGCCGGGCCGGCGAGCGCGGCGGCGGGCAGGGCGAGGGCGAGCACGGCCGCGGCGAGGGCGCGGCGCGGTGCGAAGGGCGTCACTGGATCTCCCTGTCGAGGAAGGGGCTTGAGTGGCGCCGCACATCAAACCATCCGGGATTACCCGCAGGTAACACCCAGGCGCGCACAGATGGCGCTCAGTGGAGGAACAGGACGCCGGGGCCCTGGCCCATTGGTGGGCGGGCGGCGGCGCCGGATCCGTGAGCGGTCCCGGACGGGGGAGAGGGCTGCACGGTACGTCGGCGCCGCCGGGCGGCGGTGGTCAGGGGCGGCCGACCGAGGCCTCCTGGTCCGGTGCGAGGGCGTCCGGGCCGGCCCCGGCCTCCGGTGCCGCGCCCCGGACGCGGCGGCCGGTCAGCCGCAGGGCGAGCGGCTCGGTGTACCGGGCGGTCAGCGGGCCGAGCACGACCAGGAGCAGCACATAGGCGGTGGCCAGCGGGCCGAGGTCGGAGTCGATGCCGGAGGTGACGGCCAGCCCCGCGATGACGATGGAGAACTCGCCGCGGGCGACGAGGGTGCCGCCGGCCCGCCACCGGCCCTTGGCCGAGATCCCGGCACGGCGTGCCGCCCAGTAGCCGGTCGCGATCTTCGTGAGGCTGGTGACGACGGCCAGGGCGAGCGCGGGCAGCAGCACCGGGGGGATGCTCGCCGGATCGGTGTGCAGGCCGAAGAAGACGAAGAACACCGCCGCGAACAGGTCCCGCAGCGGGGCGAGCAGATTGTGGGCGCCCTCGGCGACCTCCCCGGACAGGGCGATGCCCACCAGGAACGCGCCGACCGCCGCCGAGACCTGGAGCTGCTGGGCGACTCCGGCCACCACCAGCGTCAGCCCGAGCACCACCAGCAGCAGCTTCTCGGGGTCGTCGGTGGAGACGAACCGGGAGATGTGCCGGCCGTAGCGCACCGCCACCAGCAGGACCAGGCCCGCCACGCCGAGCGCGATGGCCAGCGTGACGCTGCCCGCGGCGAAGCCGGTCCCGGCCAGCAGGGCCGTGACGACGGGCAGGTAGACCGCCATGGACAGGTCCTCCAGCACCAGGATGCTGAGGATCACCGGTGTCTCCCGGTTGCCGATCCGGCCCAGATCGCCGAGGACCTTGGCGATGACGCCGGAGGAGGAGATCCAGGTGATGCCGGCCAGGACGACGGCGGCGATCGGGCCCCAGCCCAGCAGCAGGGCCATGGCGGCGCCGGGCAGGGCGTTGAGGGTGGCGTCGACGATTCCGGCCGGGTACTGGGTCTTCAGGTTGGAGACCAGATCGCCGGCGGTGTATTCGAGGCCCAGCATGAGCAGCAGCAGGACGACGCCGATCTCGGCGCCGATGGCCACGAACCCCTCGCTGGTGCCGAGCGGCAGCAGCCCGCCCTCGCCGAAGGCCAGGCCGGCCAGCAGATAGAGCGGGATGGGTGAGAAACGCAGCCGGGCCGCGAGCCGGCCGAGCAGCCCGAGGCCCAGGATGATCGCGCCGAACTCGATCAGGAAGACCGCGGAGGAGTGCATCCCGATCACTCCCGCCCGAGTATCGCGGCGGCGGCGTCGACGCCCTCGCGGGTGCCGATGACGATCAGCGTGTCCCCGCCGGCCAGCCGGAAACCGGGGCCGGGGGAGGGGATCGCCTCGGCGCGGCGCAGGACGGCCACGATCGACACGCCGGTCTCGGTGCGCATCCGGGTGTCGCCGAGCAGCCGTCCGTTCCAGTGCGAGGTGCCGGACAGCTCGATCCGCTCGGCCACCAGGCCCAGCTCCGTCGTGGACAGCAGGGTGGGGCTGTGATGGGTCGGCGTCAGGGCGTCCACCAGGGCCTCCGCCTCCTGTCCGGTGAGGTGGACCGACAGTGCGCAGGCGTCCGGATCGTCGCGCCGGTAGGCGCTCAGCGTGCGCGAGCCGTCCCGGTGGGCCACCACCGACAGGTGGCGGTGCTCGCGTGTGGTCAGGTCGTACCGGACGCCGATGCCCGGCAACGGCGTCCTGCTGGTGCGTGCGGCGCTCATGGCGGCCCCCCTGCCCGGCTGGATCGTTTCTTGGTGAAACCTTTATCCGAACCCTATCCCGGCGTTGATCGTCCGAGGGAGGGCGCCCGGTGGGCAGGGGGGCGGAAACGCTATGAGCCGGAGGCCGCGGTGCCCTCGCCGTCGACGGGATCGGGCTGGCACATGTGGCACAGCTCGTGGTCACCGTCGCGGGTGACGAGGGTCCCCCAGCCGAGGCACTGCTCGCAGTCGCGGGCGAGCCCCAGGTCGGGGTGGGGAGGCACGAGGTGGCTGCGGTGGGCTCCGTAGGCCATGCGGTGAGCGGCTCCTTGACGTGCGGAGGGGTCGCGAGGGGAAGCCCGACCACGATGTCCGGCTGCTCCCATTATGTCCTACTTTTTGCTTACGTCTGTGACGTACGTCACAAATCTCCCGGCTAGCTGAGCTGCCCCAGCCGGGCGTCCCGCCACAGGTCCACGCCGCCCTCGGTCGCGTACCGGTCGATCTCGGCCAGCTCCTCGTCGCTGAAGGCGAGGTTCTCCAGCGCCGCGACGTTCTGCTCCAGCTGCTCGACCCGGGAGGCGCCGATCACCAGGGAGGTCACCCGCTCGTCCCGCAGCGCCCAGGCCAGCGCCAGCTGGGCCAGGGTCTGCCCGCGCCGGGCCGCGATGTCGTTCAGGGCGCGCAGCCGGTCCCGCAGCTCGTCCGTCAGCCAGGAGGCGTCCAGGGACGTCCCCCGCGCGGCCCGCGAGTCCTGCGGGACGCCGTCCAGGTAACGGCCGGTGAGCAGGCCCTGGGCGAGCGCCGTGAAGCCGATGACCCCGAAGCCCTCCTCCTCCGCCGCGTCCAGCAGGCCCTCGGTCTCGATCCAGCGGTTGAGCATGCTGTACGACGGCTGGTGGATCAGCAGCGGGGTGCCGAGGTCGCGCAGGATCGCGGCGGCCTGCCGGGTGCGCTCGGCATCGTACGAGGAGATGCCGACGTACAGCGCCTTGCCCTGGCGGACGGCGGTGTCGAGCGCGCCCATGGTCTCCTCCAGCGGCGTGCTCGCGTCCAGCCGGTGGGAGTAGAAGATGTCCACGTAGTCCACGCCCATCCGGCGCAGCGACTGGTCCAGCGAGGCCAGCAGGTACTTGCGGGAGCCGCCGCCCTGCCCGTAGGGGCCGGGCCACATGTCCCAGCCGGCCTTGGTGGAGATCACCAGCTCGTCCCGGTGCGGCGCCAGGTCCGTCCGCAGCAGCCGGCCGAAGTTCCGCTCCGCCGCGCCGTACGGCGGGCCGTAGTTGTTGGCCAGGTCGTGGTGGGTGATCCCGAGGTCGAAGGCGCGCAGCGCGATCTCGCGCTGGGTCTCGAACGGGCGGTCGTCGCCGAAGTTGTGCCAGTAGCCCAGGGACAGGACCGGCAGGTCCAGTCCGGAACGGCCGGTGCGCCGGTAGCGCATGGTGCCGTCGTAGCGAGCGGGGTCCGCGACGTACGTCATCGGGTCTTCTCCGGGTGGTGCCGTAGGGGTCGCCCCTGCGTGTGCGCACGGGCCCGTCCACCCTGCTCCCTGGCGCCGCGCAAGTCCAACCGCCGTCCCGGATGGGATTGAGCGGTTCCGTTTCTTAATCGGGCCACAGGGGCAGGCGGTGATCGACGGAGCGAGAAAGGGAGGCGCCCGTGAGCGGTGCGATGTCCGGAGGGGAACAGCAGGCCCGGAGCAGGCCGCGGGTGCCGGGGGCCGTGGCGCGGCTGCCGCGCCAGGTCCGGGAGGAGTTGACCCGCAGGCTGCGCCGCAACCGGCGGGCCTTTCGCGCGGACGACGTCCAGGTCGTCGAACCACCGCTGCTCCGGCGCGCCGTGGGCGCATCCGCGCTCGGCAACTGCATGGAGTGGTTCGACTTCGGCGTCTACAGCTACCTCGCCGCCACCATCGGCAAGGTGTTCTTCCCGGGCGCCTCGCCCGCCGCCCAGGTCATCTCCTCGTTCGCCACCTTCGCCGCCGCCTTCGTCGTACGGCCCCTCGGCGGACTGGTCTTCGGGCCGCTCGGCGACCGGATCGGCCGGCAGAAGGTGCTCGCCACCACCATGATCATGATGGCGGCGGGCACCTTCGCCATCGGCGTCATCCCCGGCTACGCGACCATCGGCATCGCCGCGCCCGTCCTGCTCCTGCTGGCCCGCATGGTGCAGGGCTTCTCCACCGGCGGCGAGTACGGCGGGGCGACCACCTTCGTCGCCGAGTACTCCCCGGACCGCCGGCGCGGATTCCTCTCCAGCTGGCTGGACTTCGGCACCTTCGTCGGTTACGCCCTCGGCTCGGCCCTGGTCACCGCGCTGAACCTGGCCCTGACGGAGGACCAGATGCTCTCCTGGGGCTGGCGCGTGCCGTTCCTGATCGCCGGACCGCTGGGCGTGATCGGCCTGTACATGCGGCTGAAGCTGGAGGAGTCCCCGGCCTTCCAGCAGCAACTGGACGACCACGAGAAGGCGCTGGCACAGGAGTCGGCGGGCAGCGAGTTCAAGGACATCGTCCGCAACCACTGGCGGCCCCTGCTCGTCTGCATGGGCCTGGTGCTGCTGTACAACGTCACCAACTACATGGTCACCGGCTATCTGCCGACCTATCAGACCGAGACCCTGCACCGTTCCAGCGGCTCCGCGGACCTGCTGGTGCTCGTCGGCATGGTGTGGATCGTCGTCCTGATCACCTTCCTCGGTCGGCTCAGCGACCGGGTCGGCCGACGGCCGCTCTACGCCGTCGCGGCCGCCGCGATGATCGTGCTCGCCGTGCCGGCCTTCCTGCTGATCAAGGCGCACGGCACCTGGCCGCCGATCCTCGGGGTGCTGCTCCTGGCCACGCTGCTGGCCTGCTTCGCCGCACCCAGCGCGGCAACCCTGCCCGCCCTGTTCCCGACCGCCGTCCGCTACGCCGCCATGGGCATCGGCTTCAACGTCGCCGTCGCCGCGTTCGGGGGGACCACCCCGCTGGTCACCGCCGCCCTGGTCGACCTCACCGGCGACGACCTGATGCCCGCGTACTACCTCATGCTGGCCGGCGTCATCGGCCTGCTCACCGTCCGCTTCCTGCCCGAGAGCGCCCAGGTCCCGCTCAAGGGCTCGCAGCCGATGGTCGGTTCGCGCGAGGAGCTGAGCGAACTCCTCACCACGTCGAAGGAGTTGTACGCCTTCACCCAGGAGCGGGAGAGGGCGCGGCGCGACTGAGCCGGGGGCGGGGCGTGGCGGTTGTCCGATCCTACGAACTTCTCGCCGGCCGGGTTACCGGTCGTGGCGGCCTTTGATAGGAAACTTTCCTATCGGTACTCGACAGGACCGACCCGCCACCCCCCACTCCCTTTTGGAGGCCCTGTGGTGCACGAAGACCGCCTCTCCCGCCGGACCGTCGTCGCCGCGCTCGGCGCCGTCGCCTCCGGCGCTCTGCTCGGCCTCTCCCCGGCCGCCCCGGCCTCGGCCGCCGCGCCCGGCCTGGACGACCCGGCGAAGAAGGAGATCGCCATGAAGCTGGTGTCGAGCGCGGAGAACTCCTCGCTCGACTGGAAGGCCCAGTACAAGTACATCGAGGACATCGGCGACGGCCGCGGCTACACCGCCGGCATCATCGGCTTCTGCTCCGGCACCGGCGACATGCTCGACCTCGTCCAGCTCTACGCCGACCGCAGGCCCGGCAACGTCCTCGCCGCCTACCTGCCCGCCCTGCGCAGGGTCAACGGCACCGACTCGCACCAGGGCCTCGACCCCGACTACCCCAGGGACTGGCGCAAGGCCGCCCAGGACACCGTGTTCCAGCAGGCCCAGAACGACGAACGCGACCGCGTCTACTTCGATCCGGCGGTAGCCCAGGGCAAGAAGGACGGCCTGCGCGCGCTGGGCCAGTTCATCTACTACGACGCCATCGTCATGCACGGCGACGGCGACGACCCGACCAGCTTCCGCAACATCCGCAAGCGCGCCCTGCGCAGCGCCAAGCCGCCGGCCCAGGGCGGCAACGAGACGACGTACCTCAACGCCTTCCTGGACGCCCGGGTGTGGGCCATGAAGCAGGAGGAGGCGCACAGCGACACCAGCCGCGTCGACACCGCGCAGCGGGTCTTCCTGCGCAAGGGCAACCTCGACCTGAACACCCCGCTCGACTGGAAGGTCTACGGGGACGGCTACCACCTCGACTGACCCGCGCCACGCGGCGTGCGGCAGGCCGGCGGGCGCGCACCCCGAGCACCGTGGAGTGCGGCCCGGCGGCCTGCCGGAAGTGTGTCCGGCCGGGTGGGGCGCACTCGCATGGCACCGCCCTGACGAGGAAAGATGGGCGGTGAGCGAACGACCCGACCTGATGCGGAGGAACGGACTCATGGCGCATGAGCGCGCCGGCCGGCCGGCCGGTCCCGAGGACCTTGTCGACGTGGCCCGGCTGGTCACGGCGTACTACACGCTGCACCCCGACCCGGCCGACCCGGGACAGCGGGTGGCGTTCGGCACCTCGGGGCACCGCGGTTCGTCCCTGGCGAGCGCCTTCAACGAGGACCACATCGCCGCCACCAGCCAGGCCATCTGCGAGTACCGGGCCGCCCAGGGCACCGACGGCCCCCTGTTCCTGGGCGCCGACACCCACGCCCTGTCCGAGCCCGCGAAGGCCACCGCGCTGGAGGTGTTCGCCGCCAACGGGGTGACCGTCCTCATCGACAGCGCCGACGGCTACACGCCCACGCCCGCCGTCTCGCACGCGATTCTGACGCACAACCGGGGCCGCACCGCCGGCCTCGCCGACGGCGTGGTCGTCACCCCGTCGCACAACCCGCCCGCCGACGGCGGCTTCAAGTACAACCCGCCGAGCGGCGGCCCGGCGGCCTCCGACGCCACCTCCTGGATCCAGGACCGCGCCAACCAGATCATCACCGGCGGCCTGAAGGACGTCCGCCGGCTGCCGTACGCCCGCGCGCTCGCCGCGGACACCACCCGGCGGCACGACTTCCTCGGCGCCTACGTCGACGACCTGCCGAGCGTGCTGGACCTCGACGCGATCCGCGCGGCCGGCGTCCGCATCGGCGCCGACCCGCTCGGCGGGGCCTCCGTCGCCTACTGGGGCCGGATCGCCGAGCAGCACCGCATCGACCTGACGGTGGTCAACCCGCACACCGACCCCACCTGGCGGTTCATGACGCTGGACTGGGACGGCCAGATCCGCATGGACTGCTCCTCGCCGTACGCGATGGCCTCGCTCATCGAGCAGCGCGACCGCTTCCGCATCGCCACCGGCAACGACGCCGACGCCGACCGGCACGGCATCGTCACCCCCGACGCGGGCCTGATGAACCCCAACCACTACCTCGCCGTCGCCATCTCCTACCTCTACCGGCACCGCGCGCAGTGGCCCGCCGCCGCGGGCGTCGGCAAGACCCTCGTCTCCTCCACGATGATCGACCGGGTGGCCGCCGACCTCGGCCGGCGGCTCGTGGAGGTGCCGGTCGGGTTCAAGTGGTTCGTGGACGGGCTGATCGGCGGCGATCTCGGGTTCGGCGGCGAGGAGTCGGCCGGCGCCTCCTTCCTGCGCCGGGACGGCTCGGTGTGGACCACCGACAAGGACGGCATCATCCTCGCCCTGCTCGCCTCCGAGATCACGGCCGTCACCGACAAGACCCCGTCGGAGCACTACGCCGAGCTGACCGCCCGCTTCGGCGCACCCGCCTACGCCCGCATCGACGCGCCGGCGAGCCGCGAACAGAAGGCGCTGCTCGGCAAGTTGTCCCCGGCGCAGGTCACCGCGGACACGCTGGCCGGGGAGGCGGTCACGGCGGTCCTCACCGAGGCGCCCGGCAACGGCGCCGCGATCGGCGGCATCAAGGTCACCACGGAGAACGCCTGGTTCGCCGCCCGGCCCTCGGGCACCGAGGACGTCTACAAGGTGTACGCCGAGTCCTTCCTCGGCGCGGACCACCTCGCCCGGGTGCAGGAGGAGGCCCAGGCCGTGGTGCTGGGAGCGCTCGGCGGCTGACCGGCGCGGAGCCCACGCCCCGGAGCGCGCGGGCGGCTTCCGGCACGGAGGCCGCCCCGGCTCAGCCCCGTCCGGGCCCCCGCTCCAGCCGGGCCAGCACGGCCCGCGCCATGGCCGCTTCTCCCTCGGCGTTGGGATGTGCCGGAGCGGCGGGCGAGGCCGGGCGCAGCGGCTCGATCCAGCGGTCGGCGGGCGGCTTGCACATGTCGTGGCCGACCGTGGGGCCGTAGGTGTCCACGTACTCGGCCCGGTTCAGGCCGGCCACCAGCCGCAGCATCAGGTTCAGCCGCTTCCCGGTGTCCCGCAGATAGGGGAAGTCGCCCCGGGCGAACGGGACCTGCGGGAAGCAGCCGGTGCCGTCGTCGGGCAGCAGGGCCGGGTAGCCGACCACCACCACCCGGGCGTGCGGCGCCCGGGCGCGCACGGCCCGCAGCACCCGGCCGACCTTCGGCGCGGTCCGCGCGATGGCGACGGCCAGCCGGTCGTGGCCGGACGCCTGGTACGAGCGCTGGCAGGGGTTGCCCGCCGGGTCCTGGGCGGCGAGGCGGGCGCAGGTGTCGATGATGGTGCCGAAGCCGATGTCGTTGCCGCCGATCTGCACCGTCACCAGGTCGGTGTGCCGGTCCAGGGCGTCGAGCTGGGGCGGGTTCGCGCCCTGTGCCTGCCACATCTGCGCGGTCGTGGCCCCGCCGCAGCTCACGTCCGTGAACACGGCCGGCTGCCGTCGGGCGGCCACGAGCGAGGGGTAGTTGCGGTCCGAGCGCCCGCAGGCGGCGTCCACCTGTGTCGGGATGCCGGGGCCTGAGGTGTAGGAGTCGCCGAGCGCCGCATAGGCGGTCGTACGGCCCGGGCCGCCGGGCGCGCCGGGGTGCGCCGCGGCCGGTGGCGTTGCGGCGGCGATCAGGGCGCAGCCGCTCAGCGCCGCCCCCAGTACGGCGGACCGCCGCCGGCCCCTCGCCCCGCCCGCCGGACGCGTGTCGTGCGCCATGGATCCTCCCCCTGAGTCCGCGCGGCCCTCGCGCGGGCGACGGGGCCTGTATACCGTCCGGCAGGTCGCGCCGACCAGCAGCGGGAGGCAACGAGTTCAGGGGGAGGGAAGGGGCAACGCCCGCAGGGGCCGGGCGGGTTCAGACTCCGGACGACTGCTCCGCCGGAGCCGACGCCTGGAGCAGCGAGTCGTCCTCCGGTCGCGCCCCCGAGAGGCGGTGGCGGGCAGCGATCAGCGCCATGTCGACGTCCCGGGTCCCGGTGGCCACGCACAGCGTGTAGGCGATGTCCGCGAGCCGCTGCCGGGCCTGCGGTGTGCTCTCCTCCGCCCCGAGCATGGTGAGCGCCTCGTACTGGGCGATGAGATCCCGTAGTACCGCGGGGTGTGCCATGAGCATGCGCGCTGCCTCCTTGGTTGTTCGCCGATGTACGAAGTCGCAGCCCGGATACCCGCCCGGTCGCCGCGCATGCCCAAGATCCGGATGTCCGGGACGCGGGGTGCGGCCGGCGGAGGAGCCGTGGCGTGCGGCGCCGGCGCTCAGCGGGTGGTGACGAGTTGGTCGAGCAGGCGGCCGAGTTCGGCCGGTCCCTGGAGGTGCGCCATGTGGCCCTGGCCGGGGAGTACGTGGACCTCGGCCCGGGGGATGAGCTGCCGGACGTCGTCGAACGACGTTCCGTAGGGGGCGGTCCCGTGATTGTGGCGGCCGATGATGAGGTCGACGCGGGCCGCCCGGCGGGCCAGCGCGTGCGGGGGCGGCGCCGCGTTCAGTGCGGCGAGTTCCGCGTGGGCCGGCCTGCTCAGGCGCCGCAGGGCCGCCCATGCCCGGCGGTCCGCCCGCAGGGCCTCGACGTGCGCGGCGCCGAGGCCGGCGATCCGCCGGTTCACGATCTCGACGGTGGCGTCCCAGTCCGCCGCCTCGTGGGCGGCCTTCAGGTCCGGCAGTGCGTGGCGGCCGAACGGCCGTATCACGGGCTCGTAGGCGATCACCTGGGGCAGGGGGCGTGCGTCGGCGGCCAGCAGGGCGATCAGGCCGCCGTAGCTCCAGCCGAACAGCGCCCGCGTGCCGGAGAACTCGTCCAGGACCACACCGAGGTCCTCGACCTCCGCCCGCAGGGAGTAGGAGCCGGTCAACGGCCCCGAAGGGGTACGGCCCCGGCGGTTGACGACCGTCACCGACGGCCAGGCGCCGATGGCCGTCGCGACGTGACGCCACGCGTGTGCGTCGCTCATCGCGCCCGGGAGGATGACGAGGCCCGGGGCGTCCGGGTCGCCGTACACATCGGCCGTCACCCAACTGTGGTCACCGACCGGCAGCTTCTTCTGGATCGTTTGCTCCATAAAGTGATTATGAAGCAAACGCTCTACAATGCAAGGGTGACCCGACCCACCCGTGGACGACCACGCGCCTTCGACCGTGACCGCGCGATCCTCGACGCCGCCCGCCTCTTCTGGCGCTACGGCTACTCGGGGACGTCGACCCGCGCCCTCACCGCGGCCCTCGGCCTGTCCACCTCCAGCCTCTACGCGGCCTTCGGCAGCAAGGCCGGGCTGTTCGAGGAGGCGGTGCGGACCTACGCCGAGCGGTACCGGGAGATCTACCGGCAGGCCGTCGCGGAGAAGGACCTCCGGACCGTCGTCGAACGCGTCCTCGTCGACTCGGTCGAAGAGTTCACCCGGCCGAGTGACGCACATCCGGGCTGCCTTCTCAGCAGCGCCGCGATGACCGACAGCACGAGCACGCTCGACACCAGCGCGTACTACGCCGAGCTGCACGGCTGGAACGAACGCGCGCTCCGCGCACGCGTCGAGCAGGCCGTCCAGGACGGGGAACTCGCCGCCGGGACCGACGCAGCGGCCCTGACCGGCGTCGTCCAGTCCGTCGTGCACGGCCTGTCGGTGCGCGTCGGTCTGGGCGCGGATCGGGCGGACCTGCTCGCGACGGCGCGGCTCACGCACAGGCTGATCTGCGAGCAGCTCACCTCATCGCCGTCCTGACCCGCACGTACCCGGCGGCGGGGCACGGGAGTCACCCGGTCGGGTGCTCTCCGGCCGGTGTCCGCCGTATCGGAGCCTGCCGCCGTGCTCCTTCCGTGATCATGCCCGTGTGAGTCTGCACCCTCGAAGTGCCCTGCGCCGCCGGGTCGTTCCGGCCGCGCTCGGCACCCTCAGCGTCCTGTCCCTGCTGTCCGCCCTGCCCGCCGCCGCCCAGCCGGCGCAGCGCGAGCACCGGCCCGCCGCGCCGCCGCCCCGGCAGGTCACGGAGGCGGAGGCGCGCACGGACGCCCGTCTCCGCGCCCTGCGCGACCGCCCCGAGGCCCTGCGCGCGTTCTTCCGGCAGCTCCCCAAGGGCGGAGACCTGCACAACCACCTCTCCGGCGCGGTGCCCACGGAGTACCTGATCGAGCTGGCCGCCGAGGACGGGCTGTGCATCGACACCGCGACCCTGACGGCGGTCGCCCCGCCCTGCGGCCCGGGCAAGCGGCCCGCCGCCGACGCGCGCACCGACCGCGCGTTCCACGACGCCCTGGTCCGCGCCTGGTCCATGGAGGACTTCCCGCCCGGCGGGAACGGCCACGACCACTTCTTCGACACCTTCGGCAGATTCGGCGAGGTCACCTGGCGGCACCGGGGCACGCTGCTCGCCGAGGTCGCCGACACCGTCGTACACAACAACCAGTTCTACCTGGAGACGATGGTCACCCCCGCCTCCGACGGCGCGAAGCAGCTCGCCGCCGAGGTGGGCTGGGACGACGACCTCGCCGCGCTGCACCGCAAGCTGGTCGCGGGCGGCAAGCTGGACCGGCTGGTCGCCGAGGCCCGCGAGGAGGCCGACGACGGCGACGCCGAGTTCCGCGCCGCCGGGCGCTGCGGCACCCCGCAGGCCCGGCCCGGCTGCGGCCTCACCGTCCGCTGGATCTCCCAGGCCTCCCGCAGCAGCGCGCCGGAGCGGGTCTTCACCCAGCTGGCTCTCGGCATGCGGCTGGCCGAGGCCGACCCGCGGTTCGTCGCCGTCAACCTCGTCCAGCCCGAGGACTGGGACAGCTCCCTGCGCGACTACAGCCTGCAGATGCGCATGGTCGGTTACCTGCGCACCCAGTACCCGAAGGCCCATGTCACCCTGCACGCGGGCGAGTTGTGGCCCGGACTGGTCAAGCCCGAGGACCTGGAGTTCCACATCCGGGAGGCCGTGGACGTCGCCCGGACCGAGCGCGTCGGGCACGGCGTCGACCTCGTCCACGAGGACCACTGGCAGCGCACCGCCCGTACCATGGCGAACCGCGAGGTGGCCGTGGAGGTGCCCTTCTCCAGCAACGCCCAGATCCTCGGTGTCAAGGGAGCCGACCACCCCTTCAGCACCTACCGCCGTTACGGCGTTCCGATCGTCCTCGCCACGGACGACCCCGGGGTCTCCCGGATCGACATCAGCCACGAGTACCAGTACGCGGCCGCCACCTACGGCCTGCGCTACCCGGAGCTGAAGGACCTGGCCCGCGCCTCCCTGGAGTACGGCTTCCTGCCCGGCACGAGCCTGTGGCAGGGCAACCCCACCGCCAAGGGCTACCAGCGGGTCCCGGCCTGCCGGGGCGAACATCCCGGCCTGCCCGTGCGCGCCGCGGCCTGCCGGCACCTGCTCACGGAGAGCACCAAGGCCCGCCTCGAATGGCGCCAGGAGGCCGCCTTCGCCGCCTTCGAGAGGGCACACGCGGGCTGACCGCACCTACCCGACGCCGCCCCTCCCGGCTTCCGTCCGGCCCGGTCACCCTCCCGGAGGGCCGGCCGGGCGGAGGCGGCGCCGCGCGGAGGGGGGTACGAGACGGCCTGGCCGGCGGTGCCCGGGGCGGGGTCGCGGAGGTCGCCGGCGGACGGTTCCCGCGCCGAGAGCGCTGAAGACGCCCACCGGGCGCGCGTCTTGGTGGTCGGACCCGTCGACGGCCGGGACCTTCCCCGGGCGCCCGCCTCACCCCCGGGCGCCCGCCTCGCCCCGGGTGGCGACGCCTCCGCGGGGTGCCGGGCGTCCTCGGTCGTCCGGCCCGGGGCCAGGGCGCGCGGGGCCGGGACCGGAGCCCGCAGGCGAGCGCGGCCGGCTCATGACCGTCACCGGCCCGGGCTTCCTCCGGGGCCGGCGGGCACCCGCGAGCCCCGGCCGGAAACCGCGATGTGGCCGAGAACGAGCCCCCGGCACAACCGGTGGCACTCATTCCGCCGTCGGCGGGACGTCTCGTCCGCGCCAATACCGCCTCGCGCCCCCACCGTCCGGCACGCCTCACCGCCCCCTCGCGTGACCCGTCTCCGGCGTGCATGGATGCGGCGCGCGAGGAGCCGTCACGGGATCACCGCAGCTTCTTCACAAAGCGATTACTTTCGGCCGATCCGGGTCCGCGTCCCGTGCGGTGGGGCAGACGCCGCGCCGAGGGCGTGCCTAGCCTCCCGGGCCATGCGATCACCTCTGCCGAGACGCCTCGGTCTCACCGCCGTCCTCTCCCTCCTGCTCGCCGTCTTCGGCCTCGCCCCGAGCGCGAGCGCCGACCCCGCGCCGGCCGGCCTCACCTTCGCCACCGACTCCGCGACCACCACCCCCGGCGGCACGGTGAACCTGTCGATGACGATCACCAACAACAAGACCTACGACATCTGGTTCGTGTACCAGACCATCGACCCCACCTGGCTGACCACCCAGCGCCCCGACCTGAAGTACAGCTTCACCGGGTGCAGCCTGGCCACGGCGAGCGGCAGCACCCCCTGTTCCGGCACCGGACCGAGCAACCTCGGCGGCAACTACGGCGCCACCATCCCGCCCGGCCAGAGCCGCACCGTCACGCTGTCCCTCCAGGTCGCCGCCGACTCCGGCTGCAACGGCAACATCGGCTTCTACTCGTACTACTACGCCGAGTTCAGCGACAGCACCCACACCAGCGGCGGCCCCGTCTACACGCCCGAGACCCGCGTGCTCTGCGCCTGACGGACTCCCCGGTTCCGTGCACGCGTGACCGGATTCGGCCGCCGGTCGTACGCCCCGCGCGAAACGGACCACGGCACCTCGCCCGGCGGACCGCCCCCGGTCCGCCGGTGCGCCGTACCCCGGCCGGACCAGCAGGGCGCAGCCGCCGCCCGCGCCGCGACCCCCACGCGGCGAGGACGGGAAAACGGCCCGTCGGGTTGCCCGATGTGTGCTGCGACACCTGCACTTTTCCGTCAGGTTTCGTAACTCGACCACAAAAGCTCCACAGAGACATCACCATGTGACGCGACGGATGCGTCGACGACCGGCTTCTGAGGGGGACGCCGGCGTCGCGCGAGGGGGTGCGTCCGCTCCGTGGGAGCCGTGCTCACCCCTGCCCGGGGAGGGGACTTCACCGCATGAAGCGGACCATACGCACCACCGCGCTGACGGTGGGCGCGCTGCTCGCCGCGCTCGGCCTCCAGGCCGGCCCGGCCGAGGCCGACACCGGCGCACCGCGCGTCGACCTCAGAGTCCTGGTGGTGAGCGACGGCGGCCCGGCCACCGACGCCATCGCCGCCGAACTCGCGACCGCCGGAACCCCGTACACCGAGGTCGACCTCACCGACTCCGGCCGGCCCGCCATCGACGCCGGCTTCCTCGCCGACACCGTCGACGGCCGGCCGCGGGCCAAGTTCCAGGCCGTCGTCCTGCCGAACGACAACCCGTTCGCGGCCGGTTCCACCGAGATGGCCGCGCTCGCCGCCTACGAGAAGACGTACGCGATCCCGCAGGTCGACGCCTACACCTACGCCCGCCCCCAGGCCGGACTCCAGGTGCCCACCCTCGGCGGCTACTCGGGCAGCATCGACGGCGTGCGCGCCCAGGTCACCGCGGCCGGCAGGGCAGGCGCCTTCGGCTACCTCGACGGCCCGGTGCCCTTCGAGGACAACTCGCCTACCGTCGGCGAGAGTTACGCCTACCTGTCGACGCCCGCCCCGGGCGCCGACTTCACCCCGTACGTCCAGGCCCCCGTCCCCGGCACCGCCAGACAGGGCTCCCTGGTCGGCGAGTACCGGCACGACGGGCGGCGCGAACTCGTCGTCACCTTCGTCTACAACCAGTACCAGCAGCAGTTCCGGCTGCTGGCCCGCGGCATCGTGGAGTGGATGACCGGCGGCGTGCACCTCGGCGCCGCGCGCAACTACTTCGCCGTCCACGTGGACGACGTGTTCGCCGCCGACGACCGCTGGGACACCCGGCTCAACTGCACGCCCGGCGACGTCGACTGCACGGGCGACGCGGGCACGCCCAGCCCGATCCGGATGACCCCGGCGGACGTCGACCACGCCACCGCCTGGCAGAACAGCCACCGCTTCACCCTCGACCTCGTCTACAACGGCGCCGGCAGCGTCGACCAGCGCGAGGACAACAACGGCGTCGACCTGCTCGCCGACAAGCTGATCGCCGACCGGAACCAGTTCCGCTGGATCAACCACACCTACACGCACGCCTACCTGGGCTGCGAGCAGAACGTCACCGTCGTGCCGTGGACCTGCGCCACCCACGCCGACGGCAGCACCAAATGGGTCAGCCGCACCACCCTCGACCACGAGATCGCCACCAACCGCGTCTGGGGCCGGCTCGCCGGACTCCCGCTGCACGACGACGAGTTGGTCACCGGCGAGCACTCCGGGCTGAAGATCCTGCCGCAGCAGCCCGCGGACAACCCCAACCTCGCGCTCGCCCTCGCCGACAACGGCATCGCCTGGCTCGCCTCGGACAACTCCCGCGACCCCGAACAGCGCCGGATCGGCCCCGCCACCACGGTCTCCCGCTACCCGATGAACATCTTCTACAACGCGGGCAGGGCCGCCGAGCAGGTCGACGAGTACAACTGGCTCTACACCAGCCGCGCCCAGGGCGGCAGCGGCATCTGCGAGGACAACCCGGAAACCACCACCTGCCTCGACGCCCCGCTGGACACCGCCACCGGCTACGGCGACCACATCGTGCCGCTGGAGACCCGGATCGCCCTCGGGCACGTCCTCGCCAACGACCCCAAGCCGCACTTCATCCACCAGTCCAACCTCGCCGAGGACCGCATCGCCTACCCCGTCCTCGACGGCGTCCTGAACGGCTACGACGCCCTGTTCGCCGACGACACCCCGGTGGTCAACCTGCGGATGAAGGACATCGGCGTCGAACTCCAGCGGCGCGCCGCCTGGAAGACCGCGGTACGCGACGGCCGGGTCACCGCCTACCGCATCGGCGGCACCGTCATCGTGCAGGGACCGGACGGCACCGCCGTCCCCGCGACCCTGCCCACCGGCACCACCCTCGGCGGCAGCGCCTTCGGCTCCGCCTACGCCGGCGCGGTGTCCGGCTGGACCGCCTCCGACGGCGCCGCGCTCACCTACACCCTGCCGTCCTCCGCCGCCGCACCGGCCGCGACCACGGGCACCGCCGCCGCGGCCACCAGCCCGGCCCCGCGCACCCGGGTGCCGGCGGGTGCGGCCGAGCAGGTGCCGTACACCCCGGACAGCTGAACGGCGCACCGACCTCAGGGCCCGCCCCCTCGGCTCCCCCTACGGGGCGGGGCGGGCCCGGGTCCCAGGCCGTCCGCCGGCCGCCGGGACCCGCACGACCACCCCACATCCCGGCCGTGGAGTCCCCTCGATGCCCGTTCAGCACGGCGCGCGCCGCTCCGGCGCGGCGCACGTCACCCTGCTCACCGAAGGCACCTACCCGCACAGCCACGGCGGCGTCAGCGTCTGGTGCGACCAGCTGGTCCAGGGCATGCCCGACCTCGACTTCGACGTCATCGCCGTCACCGGCACCGGACGGGAACCCGTCGTATGGGACCTGCCCGCCCACGTCCGCAGCGTGCTCTCCGTGCCCATGTGGGGAGCCCCG
>NZ_MUMF01000237.1 GCF_002155905.1 Streptomyces tricolor
GTCGTAGATCTCGGCGAAGTCGATGTCCGCCGGGGTCACCCCCGCCCGCTCGAAGGCCAGCCGGCCGCTCACCGCCGCCGGGGTGACCGTGAAGTCGGGCCACTCGGACATGGCGGCGTGGGAGACGTGCTCGCCGGTGCCGAGGATCCAGACCGGCGCCGTACGGCAGTCCCGGACGTACTCCTCGCCCGCCAGCAGGACCGCCGCGCCGCCGTCCGAGCGCAGACAGCAGTGCAGCCTGGTGAAGGGGTCCGCGACCATCGGGCCGGACAGCACGTCGTCGACGGTGACGGGGTCGCGGAACATCGCCTGCGGGTTCAGGGCCGCGTTCGCCCGCGCCTGGACCGCCACCTCCGCGAGCTGCCCGACCGTCGTGCCGTACTCGGTCATGTGCCGGCGCGCCGCCATCGCGTACTTGGCGATCAGCGTGTGGCCGTACGGCGCCTCGAACTGGAGGGGGCCGCGCGCGCCGAAGGACAGGGTGCCCGTGCGGCGGCCCGCCTTGACGTCCGCCCGTGCCGTCGAGCCGTACACCAGCAGGACGGCGTCGGCGTGGCCCGCCGCGATCGCGTCCGCCGCGTGTGCCGCCATCACCTCCCAGGTCGAGCCGCCGACCGAGGTGGAGTCCACCCAGGTGGGCCGCAGGCCCAGGTACGCGGCGACCTCCACCGGGGCCAGCGTGCCGAGGCCGGCGGAGGCGAAACCGTCGACCACCGCGCGGTCCAGGCCCGCGTCGGCGAGGGCCCGGCGGGCCGCCTGGGCGTGCAGGGCGTACGGCGTCGCGCCGTCCACCCGCCCGCAGTCGGACAGGGCCACGCCGACCACGGCGACCTTCCTGCTCCCGCGACGCATGAGCGGGCTCCTCCCTGTGGGCAGCCGGCTCCGGTCCCTGCCGGCACCCGGTTCCGGCCTCTGTGCATCTCGCTGCGGCCCTCCTAATATGACGCACCGTCAGATAGGGAGGGAAGGCCATGGACACGCGCCTCACCGCCGAGCAGGACGAGATCCGCCGGACCCTGCGCGAGCTGCTGCGCGCCCGCTGCGGCCCGGCGAAGCTGCGGGCCGCCGCCGACACGCCCGCCGGCCACGACCCCCTCCTGTGGCAGGCCCTCGCCGACCGGCTCGGCCTGCCCGGGCTCGCCCTCCCCGAGCGGTACGGCGGCGTCGGCTGCTCGGTCGCCGAACTCGCCCTGGCCTGCGAGGAGACGGGGCGGGCGCTCGCCCCCTCGCCGCTGCTCGCCACCTCCGTCCTCGCCGCCCCGCTGATCCTCGCCCTCGGCACCGAGGACCAGCGCGCCGAGCTGCTGCCGCGCATCGCCGCCGGCTCCCTCACCGCCGCCCTCGCCGTCCACGGGCCCGCCCTCGCCACCGCCCTCGCCCTGACCGGCGCGGACGACACGTACCGCGCCGGGGACGGGCGGGCCGGCGGGGTACGTGTCGTC
>NZ_MUMF01000238.1 GCF_002155905.1 Streptomyces tricolor
GCTGACGTCCGGTGCCGCGAGCGCACCCCCGCCCGCTCACGGCACCGGACTTCTCGGATCCCCGGTGCACGTCGTGCAGACGCGTGACCACTGCGCTGGTGCTGATGCTGTGCAGCGTGTTCATCTCGCGCTCCCCGTCGTGGACTTCCGGTGACTCGGTCTTGCCCGGGCCGGCTCGCTCCCCCGTCCGGCCCGTGACCAAAAGACTGCCGGGGCCACTTCATGGCCGTGTCTGCCGACTGTCACAGACCTGTCACAGGGGCCCCGCCCGGCGAGGTCACACGGCGCGCACAGGACGTGGCGCTGCGGAAGGCGTGGCGCCGGCAGGTCGTACGACACCCCGTCCATGGGCCAGAATGAGCCCGTGCCTTCCCTGTTGCTGATCGAGGACGACGACGCCATCCGTACGGCCCTGGAGCTCTCCCTGACGCGCCAGGGGCACCGGGTGGCCACCGCTGCCAGCGGCGAGGACGGTCTGAAGCTGCTGCGCGAGCAGCGGCCGGACCTGATCGTGCTGGACGTGATGCTGCCCGGCATCGACGGGTTCGAGGTGTGCCGGCGCATCCGGCGCACGGACCAGCTGCCGATCATCCTGCTGACCGCGCGCAGCGACGACATCGACGTCGTGGTCGGACTGGAGTCGGGGGCCGACGACTATGTCGTCAAGCCGGTGCAGGGCCGGGTGCTGGACGCCCGGATCCGGGCCGTGCTGCGGCGCGGCGAGCGCGAGTCCAGCGACTCGGCGACCTTCGGCAACCTCGTCATCGACCGGTCCGCGATGACCGTCACGAAGAACGGCGAGGACCTCCAGCTGACCCCGACCGAGCTGCGGCTGCTGCTGGAGCTGAGCCGGCGGCCCGGTCAGGCGCTGTCCCGGCAGCAGCTGCTGCGGCTGGTGTGGGAGCACGACTATCTCGGTGACTCGCGCCTGGTCGACGCGTGTGTGCAGCGGCTGCGCGCCAAGGTCGAGGACGTCCCGTCGTCCCCGACGCTGATCCGTACCGTCCGTGGTGTCGGCTACCGCCTGGACGCCCCTCAGTGACCGACGAGCAAGGGCGGCTGCGCGGCTGGGCCGCGGGGCGCAAGGGAAGTCTGTCGCGGCTCAGGTTCACCAGCCTGCGGCTGCGTCTGGTGCTGGTCTTCGGTCTGGTCGCGCTCACCGCCGCGGTGTCGGCGTCGGGCATCGCCTACTGGCTCAACCGGGAGGCGGTGCTCACCCGCGCCCAGGACGCGGTGCTGCGCGACTTCCGGCAGGAGATGCAGAACCGCGCCGGCGCGCTGCCGGAGCATCCGACGCAGGACCAGTTGCAGCGCGCCGCCGGCCAGATGGCCGCCAGCAGCCAGCGCTTCAGCGTGCTGCTGGTCGCCGAGGACGCCGGCGGCAAGACGGTGTACGGCAACTCGGGCGGGATCAACGGCTTCGCGCTGGAGGACGTGCCCGAGTCGCTGCGCGCGGCCGTGAACAAGCGGCAGAAGGTGACCGACTCCAACAAGGAGCCGTACCACCTGTACTGGCAGCGGGTCACGGACCACGGCACGCCGTACCTGGTCGCCGGTACGCGCGTCATCGGCGGCGGTCCGACGGGCTACATGGCGAAGTCCCTGGAACCGGAGGCCAAGGACCTCAACTCGCTGGCCTGGTCGCTGGGCATCGCCACCGGGCTCGCGCTGATCGGTGCCGCGCTGCTCGCGCAGGCCGCCGCCACGACCGTGCTGAAGCCGGTGCACCGGCTCGGCGTGGCCGCGCGACGGCTCGGCGAGGGCAGGCTGGACACCCGGCTGCGGGTCTCCGGCACCGACGAACTCGCCGATCTGTCCCGGACGTTCAACAACGCGGCCGAGGCGCTGGAGCAGCGGGTCGCGGAGATGGCCGCGCGGGACGAGGCGTCCCGCCGGTTCGTCGCCGACATGAGCCATGAACTCCGTACGCCGCTCACCGCCATCACCGCCGTCACGGAGGTGCTGGAGGAGGAGCTGGAGGCGGAGACCGGGAGCATGGACCCGATGATCGAGCCGGCCGTCCGGCTGGTGGTCAGCGAGACCCGGCGGCTGAACGACCTGGTCGAGAATCTGATGGAGGTCACCCGCTTCGACGCGGGCACCGCCCGGCTGGTCCTGGACGACGTCGACATCGCCGACCAGATCACCGCCTGCATCGACGCCCGCGCCTGGCTGGACGCGGTCGAGCTGGACGCCGAGCGCGGCATCCACGCCCGCCTCGACCCGCGCCGCCTGGACGTCATCCTCGCCAACCTGATCGGCAACGCGCTCAAGCACGGTGGCTCGCCGGTGCGGGTGTCGGTCCGGGAGACGGACGAGGAGGGCGCGGAGGGCGCGGAGGTGGTGATCCAGGTCCGCGACCACGGCCCGGGCATCCCGGAGGACGTCCTCCCGCACGTCTTCGACCGCTTCTACAAGGCGAGCGCCTCCCGGCCGAGGTCGGAGGGCAGCGGCCTCGGCCTCTCGATCGCCCTGGAGAACGCCCACATCCACGGCGGCGAGATCACCGCGGCCAACTCCCCGGAGGGCGGCGCGGTGTTCACGCTCCGGCTGCCCCGGGACGCCTCGCGGCTGACCGAGGAGGACGACGGGGACGCCAAGGACACCAAGACCGGCCGGGACGGCTCGGGAAAGCCGGGGAAGCCAGGAAAGGAGGGGTCATGACCGTACGACGGCTGCTGGCGCTGCCCCTCCTGGGCGCGCTGCTCACCGGCTGCGGCATCCGGGCCACGGAGGTGCCGACCGACTTCGGGCCGGCCCCGTCCCGGGTGCCGTGCTCGCTGGCCGGGCCCGACGCGTCCGCGCAGTCCGCGCACGGGCTGCCGGTGCAGGTCTTCCTGCTGTGCGGGGCGTCCCTGGTGGCCGTCGACCGGACCGTCCGGGTCCCGGAGGGCACCCCGGACGCCCGGCGCCGGGTGATAGTGGCACAGGGGCTGCTGGACCAGCTCGCCAAGTCGCCGTCCGCCGCGGAGCGCTCCGCCGGCTATACGACGTACGTGCCGGGCGGTCTCGGGGTGAGCGGGCCCCGCCCGAAGGACCCCGAGGACACGCTCCGGCTGAGCACGCCGCCCGCGCGCCTCACCTCCTACGCCCTGGCCCAGCTGGTGTGCACCCTGTCCGACTCGGCGGCGACGGAGGACGACGGCTCGGTCATCCTGGGCGGCCCCGACACCGCTCCCCTCCGCCGCTACGAGTGCACGGACGACCTGCGCGACCACCCGGGCAGCACCCAGCCACCGTCCACGGAGGTGACGGGCGCCTAGGGCCTGCCCGGCGGGATCCCGCCGTTGCGCCGCGGGCCGTGTGCCGGCCGCGGCCCGGTGGGGGCCGGCCGCGCAGTTCCCCGCGCCCCTTCGGGGGCCCGCCGCCGCGGGCAAGCGAAATCCCGCGAGGCCGGCATCGGTGCAGGGTGCCCGGCGAGAAACTTCCATGGCGGAACCAATCGCCCCCGCCCCCGCGTCTAGGGGGTCGTGCAGCGTCAAGGCTCCATCGGCGGCGGCAGCGCCGCGATCCGCATCCGTGTGACAGGGGGTGTCCTCCTCGTCGCACACCTGGCCCTCGTCGCCTGGCTGATGCTGCGCCCCCTGGACGTCCCCTGGGTGATGCCCCCGAATCTGCGGCCCCTGGCCGGCATCCGGGCCGATCTGGCGCTCGGCTGGCCGGGTGCCGCCAGACCGCTCGGCGAGGGGCTCGCGCTGCTCGCGCCGCTGGGCGTGCTGCTGCCGATGGCGCACGGCAGGCTCACCGTCTCCCCGCTCGCCTCCCTGTTCCGTACGGCCGCGGCCGGCGCCCTGATCTCGCTCGGCATCGCCCTGCTCCAGACCGGCGTGCCGGGCCGGGTCGTGGACGTCGACTCGCTGCTGCTGAACACGGCCGGTGTCGTCCTGGCCCACCTGGCCGTCGTACCGGCGGGCCGGGTCTGGCTGCGGCGCCGGGACGCGCGGGAACCCGGCGCGGCCGGGCCGGCCGTCACCGTCCAGGAGGAGCTGTCTCAGGGGCGTACCCCGACGATTCCCAGGGTCGGGATCGCCCCGTAGAGTGATGCTTCGTCCCGTTCGTCTCCGTACCGTGGAAGACAGTTGAGCGGTCCCACCGGGGATCGCCACCGGCTCGGGAGCGAGCCGACGACCACGGAGGAGCCGACATGACCGCCCTCGCCCGCCCCACCCACGGCCGCATGATCGGCGGCGTCTGCGCCGGACTGGCCCGCCGCTTCGGCACCTCGGCCACGACGATGCGGGTGATCTTCCTGGTGTCCTGCCTGCTGCCGGGACCGCAGTTCCTGCTCTACATAGCGCTGTGGCTGCTGCTGCCGTCCGAGGACAAGGCCCGTACGGCCTGGTGAGCCGCGCCCGCGCATGCCGCGGGGGCGCGTCCGGACGTACCGGAGCGCCCCGCGCGTCGTACGGAAGCCGGGCTCAGCCGACCGGGATCCCGTTGATCGGCACGCCGTGGGTGGGCAGGCCCTTCAGCGGCAGTCCGCCGAGCAGGCCGGAGACCGGCTTGGTCGGGCCTTCGGCGACGACGCTCTCGACCATGGGCTGCGCGGCGGACGCCCCCTTGCGGACGGCCGGCATGGCCGCGGCGACACCGCGCTTGGCCACCGGCTTGAGCGTCTTCACCGCGCCGCTGTCCGGCAGCGCCTCGATGACCTGCTCGGGCGGCAGCGTCCTGGTGACGGTGTCCAGCGTCTGGCCGGCGTCCGGGCTGGCCGGGGCCGCGCTCGCCACGCCCGCGCCGGCGGCGGCGAAAGCGGCGCCGAGGGCGGCGACACCGAGGGTCTTGGCAGCAGACTGCTTCATGGTGAATGCGTCCTTGCATGCGGAGACGGGAGATCACAAACGATCTGAGCGGTCCACGACCGTAAACATCCCGGACCTCCCGCCGCAAACACCGAAATGCGGACACCTTGTGAAAGTGCGTCCGCATTCCGGGCCGGGAAACCCTCGGCGACTATTCCCCGGAACCGGCAGATCCGCTGGTAGACGCGGCCTGCCGGAACAGCCATTCGGATTTCAGCTCGGCATATCCGGGCTTGATCACGTCATTGATCATCGCAAGTCGTTCATCGAAAGGAATGAACGCTGATTTCATCGCATTGACGGAGAACCACTGGAGGTCGTCGAGCGTGTACCCGAACGCCTCGACGAGATGCTCGAATTCCTGGCTCATGGTGGTGTGCGACATCAGCCGGTTGTCCGTGTTCACGGTGGCCCGGAAGTGCAGCCGGCGCAGCAGCCCGATGGGGTGCTCGGCGTAGGAGGGCGCGGCCCCCGTCTGCAGGTTGGAGCTGGGGCACAGCTCCAGCGGGATCCGCTTGTCCCGCACGTAGGAGGCGAGCCGGCCGAGCTTGACGGAGCCGTCCTCGCGGACCTCGATGTCGTCGATGATCCGCACCCCGTGGCCGAGCCGGTCGGCGCCGCACCACTGGAGCGCCTGCCAGATGGACGGCAGCCCGAACGCCTCGCCGGCGTGGATGGTGAAGTGGTTGTTCTCGCGCTTGAGGTACTCGAAGGCGTCCAGGTGCCGGGTGGGCGGGTAGCCGGCCTCGGCGCCCGCGATGTCGAAGCCGACCACGCCCGCGTCCCGGTAGCGGTTGGCGAGTTCGGCGATCTCCAGGGAGCGGGCCGCGTGCCGCATGGCGGTCAGCAGGGCGCCGACCCGGATCCGCCTGCCGTTCTCCCGGGCCAGCCGCTCGCCCTGCCGGAAGCCCTCGTTGACGGCCTCGACCACGTCCTCCAGGCTCAGCCCCCCGTCGAGGTGCTGCTCGGGCGCGTACCGCACCTCGGCGTAGACGACCCCGTCCTCGGCCAGGTCCTCGGCGCACTCCCGGGCGACCCGGACCAGGGCCTGCCGGGTCTGGAGCACGCCCACGGTGTGCCGGAAGGTCTCCAGATACCGCTCCAGCGAGCCGGAGTCGGCGGCCTCCTGGAACCAGATCCCCAGCTTGTCCGGATCGGTCTCGGGAAGTCCGGTGTAGCCGGTCTCCCGGGCGAGGTCGACGACGGTGCCCGGGCGGAGTCCGCCGTCGAGGTGATCGTGCAGCAGTACCTTGGGCGCCCGGCGGATCTGGTCCGCGGTGGGGGCGTTCCCGGCGGGTGCGATCTGGCTCGTCATTTCCGCACTCTAACGCCTACGCGCGTAGAGGTCCCGGTGTGCGCAGCAGCTGTTTTCCGGCACTTTTCCGTCGATACGCAACGGTGACCCCACGGACGGGTTTCGTACACCGCGCCTTCTGACACTGTTCTGTCATGGGACAGCAAGCGACGCCGGTGCGAACGGCCAGGCTGGGAAAGGCAGTCGGCCCGGCGCCGACGTCGGTGAGCGGAGCGGTGCTGCTGCTCCCCGGCGGGGAGGAGGTCTCCGCCCGCCGGCCGTCCCCCGTCCGGGTGATGACCCTGATCCGCTCCCTGGGCCGCGCGCTCGGGCGCGCGGGCCGCGCCGAGGGCCTGGCCGTGCACCCCGTCCACTACCGCTACCGCGGCTGGAACGGCAGCGAGGCGCATCCGGCGGCGGACGCCGAGTGGGCCGCCGACGAGATCGTACGACGCTACGGGGACGTCCCCGTGTGCCTGGTCGGCGTGGACATGGGCGGACGCGCGGCGCTCCGGGCCGGCGGCCACGAGGCCGTCAACTCCGTGGTGGCGCTGGCGCCCTGGCTGCCGGAGGAGGACGTCGCGGCGCCGGCCGAGCCGGTGAAGCAGCTGGTGGGGCGCCGGGTGCTGATCGCGCACGGCACGAACGACGAACGGACCGACCCCGAGCTGTCGTTCCGGTTCGCGGCGCGGGCGAAGAAGGTGAACCGGGAGGTGTGCCGGTTCGAAGTGCATTCCGACCGGCACGGGTTGCACGGGCACCGGGAGGAAGTGCTGTGCCTGACGGTGGATTTCGTGATGGGCGCGCTGTTCGGGCACTCCGTCTCCCGCCCGGTCGAGGACGCGCTGGCCGCCCCGCCGCCGATCGGCCTCCGGATGCCGTTGGCCGCGGGGTTCGGCAGGTCGTTGAAGCGGTAGGGGGCGGGGAGTCCGGCGGGTGCCTCAGCCTCGCGCCGCGGTGTCGGGCGCGCGCTGGTAGGTGAGGAAGAGAGCGCCGCTCTCCACCGCGGTGTGGTCGGTGAGCTGCCAGAGGCGGGGGTCGAAGGCCGCTTTGCGGGAGAACAGCGGTATGCCGTCGCCGAGGGTGAGGGGAGCGAGCTTGACGATCAGCCGGTCGATCTCCGGGTAGAGAGCGCCCGCCAGTTCCGCTCCGCCGAGCAGCCAGATGTCCTTGCCGTCCTCGCGCTTGAGTGCACGGACCTTGGCCACGGGATCGCCGGCGACGAGTTCCACGGCTGGAGCGGGCACCTGCGTGAGCGTGCGGGAGAAGACGAGGTGACGCAGGTGCGGATAGGCGTCCGGGACACCGGCCGCCAGGCCGATCTCGTAGCTCTTGCGGCCCTCCAGGACGGTGTCGAAATGGGTGCCCTCGGCCGTTACGCCCAGCGCCTCGCGGGCCCCGGCGGGCAGCGTCTCGGGATACATGGCGGCCAGTCGCCGGATGTAGTCCGGCGCGATCGGCCAGAAGCCGTCGGGGCCGGTGGGGTCCGAGCCGTCCGGCCCGGCGATGAAGCCGTCGAGGGTGGAGGCGACGTAGTACACGAGCTTGCGCATGGATTCCCTTCGCGGAGCGGCCTTCTTGTCTGCGGTGCCGGGGGTCACGCCGCGGGGGAGGCCCACTCCACGAACTGGACGACCACCCCGTTGGGGTCGGTGATCTGGAAGAGGCGCTCGCCCCACGGCTCCTCACGCAGCGGCATGGTGATCTCGACCCCCTCGGCCCGGAGCCTGTCCTCTTCGCGCTCGATGCCCCGGTCGAGGGTGAACGCGAGGATGAGCCCGCCGGCGCGCTGATCGCGCTGCTCGCTCGGCAGGATCTCCATGCCGCGGCGCAACAGGACGATGTCGGCCGCGGCGTCGGGACGGCTCAGCGAGGAGAAGCCGTCGGCGGCCATGCGCTCCTCGTAGCCGAGATGGGTGGTGAAGAAGGAGCGGGACGCGGCCACGTCGTCGACGGTGAGGGAGACGGTGGAGGCGGTGATCTGCATGCGGTTCCTTCGGTTCGGGGCGGAGGGGCGGAGGAGCGAGCACCTGAAACTTACGTCGGACGTAACATTAGGACAGGGATATCAGGGAGGTCAACATAAATTTACTACGAGGGTAAGATTGGTCCATGAGCCTAGAGAGCACAGGACTGCGCGAGTCCAAGAAGCGCGAGACCCGGCAGCTGATCTCCGACCACGCCACCCGCCTCTTCATGGCGCAGGGCTTCGAGTCGACGACCATCGCGGAGATCGCCGCCGCCGCCCGCGTCGCCAAGAAGACGGTGACCAACTACTTCCCGCGCAAGGAGGACATGGCCCTCGACCACCAGGACGCGTTCGTGGCGAGCCTGGCCGAGGCGGTGGCCGCCCGTGCCGCCGGGGAGTCCGCCCTCGGGGCGCTGCGCCGCACCTTCGAGGCCGGCGTCGCCGCCCAGGACCCGGTCATCGGCTTCGCCGGCCCGGACTTCTCCCGGATGATCCACGAGAGCCCGACGCTCTCGGCCTGCCTGCGCACGCTGCACGACCGGCGCGAGGGAGCACTCGCCGCCGCCCTCGCCGAGGCCACCGGCTCCTCCCCCGGGGACGTCACCGTGCGCACCGCCGCAGCCCTCCTCGCGGCGGTGCACCGCGTCCTGTTCCACCGCATCCAGGAACTGACCCTGGCCGGCCGCGCGAACGACGAGATCGCCGCAGTCGTCGCGGACGAGGCCGCCGACGCCTTCGGCCTCCTGGAACCGGCCCTCGGGCACTACGCCGTCGCATGAGCGCCGACGCCGGGGCACCGGGAGGACACCGGCCACCTCCTCCGTGACCGGCGGTGGCGCCACCCGCCTCAGGCAGGCAGCAGATTGCCCCTTCTCGACAGCAGGAACTTCTTGAAGGCGGCCACCGGCGGGGTGTCCGGGCGGTCGGCCAGCCAGGCCACGCCGATCTCGCGGACCGCTCGGGGGGCCGTGACCGTCAGTTCCACCACGCCCGGGCGCGGCACCGTGGGGGGTGGCAGGAGGGCCACGCCGAGGCCCGCCGCCACCAGGCCGCGCAGGGTTTCCGCCTCCTCGCCCTCGAAGGCGACGCGGGGCTTGAAACCGGCCTCGCGGCACAGGGCGTCGGTGATGCGGCGCAGGCCGTAGCCGGGCTCCAGGGTGACGAAGGTTTCCTCGGCGGCCTCGGCCAGGCGGATGCGGCGGCGGGCCGCCAGGCGGTGGTCGGCGGGGACGACCAGGCGGAGTTTCTGCTCGTCCAGGCGGCGGGCGACCAGGTCGGGGGCGTCGGGGACGGGCGAG
This sequence comes from Streptomyces tricolor, assembly GCF_002155905.1. GTDB lineage: Bacteria > Actinomycetota > Actinomycetes > Streptomycetales > Streptomycetaceae > Streptomyces > Streptomyces tricolor. The sequence goes on from NZ_MUMF01000238.1 coordinate 9,364, forward strand.
GTCAGGCAGAGGTCCAGCTCGCCGGCCCGGAGCCGCTCCAGCATCGCCTCGCCGTAGTTCTGGACCAGGCTGAAGCGGATGCGCGGATGGTCGGCGCGGAAGGCGTGCAGCAGGCCGGGCACGGTCTCGGCGCCCATGGTGTGCAGGAAGCCGAAGGCGACCTTGCCGGTGGCCGGGTCGGCGTCCGCGCGGACCTCCTCGGCGGCGCGCTCCACCTCGGCGAGGGCCCGTTCGACGGAGGCGAGGAAGGTGCGGCCCGCGGTGGTCAGGGAGACGGTGCGGCCGTGCCGGGCGAACAGGTCGACGCCCAAATCCTGCTCCAGGCGGACCATCGCGCGGGACAGCGTGGACTGAGGGACGTTCATCTCCTGCGCGGCGCGCGTGACATGCTCCGTGCGGGCCACGCCGGCGAAGTAGGCGAGGCGGGGCGCGAGCAACAGCGCCATGTCTTCTGTGTCACCGGACGGTGACAGCCGCGGCTGTGACCTCTGCTGATGCACCATGGGAACGATTATGGCGATTCCATGCATTGGACGCATGAGCGAGATCGTCCGTACGGTCGAGGCATGTCTCCCGCCAGTACCGGGGCGCCCACCAGCGTGGGCGCCGTCTCGACCGTCCCTGCTTCCGACCCCGACACCCGGATGACCCCGGGCGGCCCCGGCTACCGCCGGATGAGCCTCGCCCTCTTCCTCGCCGGAGTCGCGACCTTCGCCCTCCTCTACTCCACCCAGGCCCTGCTGCCGCTGATCTCCGGGGAGTTCGGGGTCGCGGCGAGCGAGGCGAGCTGGACCGTGGCGGCGGCCACCGGCGGACTGGCCCTGTTCGTCCTGCCGATGAGCGCCCTGTCGGAGCGCTTCGGGCGCCGTACGGTGATGACGGCCTCGCTGGCCGTCGCCGTCACGGTCGGCATGCTGGTGCCCTTCGCTCCGTCGCTCGGCGCGCTGGTCGTGCTGCGCGGGGTGCAGGGCGCCGCGCTGGCCGGGCTGCCGGCCTCGGCGACCGCGTACCTGGCCGAGGAGGTACGGCCGAAGGCGCTGGTCACGGCGATCGGACTGTTCGTGGCCGGCAACAGCGTCGGCGGCATGAGCGGCCGGGTGATCACCGGCTGGGTCGCGCAGGAGTGGGGCTGGCGGGTCTCGGTGGGCGTGATCGGCGCGGTCGCGGTCGGGTGCGCGGTGGCGTTCCGGCTGCTGCTGCCGGCCCCGAAGCACTTCACGGCGGGTTCGCTGCGCCCGCGGGTGCTGCTCGGCACCGTCCGCGGTCACCTCTCCGACCCGCTGCTGCGCCGCCTGTACGCGATCGGCGCGCTGTTCATGACGGTGTTCGGCGGGGTCTACACGGTGATCGGGTACCGGCTGACGGAGGCCCCGTTCGGGCTGCCGCAGGGCATCGTGGGCTCGATCTTCCTGGTCTACCTGGTGGGGACGGTGTCCGCGTCCACGGCGGGGCGGCTGGTGGGCCGGTTGGGCCGCCGGGGCGCGCTGTACCTGGCGGGCGGTACGACGGCGGCGGGGCTGCTGCTGTCCCTGACCGCCTCCCTGCCGCTGGTCCTGCTGGGTCTGGTGCTGATCACGGCGGGCTTCTTCGCCGGGCACGCGGTGGCGTCGTCGGCGGTGAGCAAGACGGCCACGCACGGCCGGGCCCAGGCGTCGGCGCTGTACCAGTCCGCGTACTACATCGGTTCCAGCGTCGGCAGCACGGCGGGCGCGCTGGCCTTCCACGCGGGCGGCTGGACCGGCACGGTCGGCGTGGGCCTGCTCGCGGTGCTCGGCGTCGTCGCGATCACCGTCCTCGGGTCCAGGGCGGCCAGGGCGGCGGCCGGGGGCTCGCTGGTGACGAACGCCCGCTGAAGCGCACCACCCGAGTCAGCCGGCGCTCCACCCGCTCACCTGCACGTTTTCGTACTCGGCACGCCATTGTCAGTCCCCTGCGGTAGCTTCCGAGGTGCTGAGGTGCGAAGGCGCGCCACAGGGATGGCCACAGGGGTGGGTGGACGATGGGCAACAGCACGGCGACGCCGGATCTCGACGTCGCACTGGAGAAGCACCGGACCGAGCTGACCGGGTACTGCTACCGGATGCTCGGCTCCTCCTTCGAGGCCGAGGACGCGGTGCAGGACACCCTGGTGCGGGCCTGGCGGAGTTACGGCACGTTCGAGGGCCGTTCCAGCCTGCGCTCGTGGCTGTACCGGATCGCGACGAACGTGTGCCTGGACATGCTGACGGCGGGCAACAAGCGGGCGCGGCCGATGGACCTGACGGACTCGACGCCGCTCGCCCAGGCCGCGCTCTCCCCGCGCCCGGACAGCACCTGGCTGGAGCCGATGCCGGACGCGCGCGTGCTGCCGGCCGTGACGGACCCGGCGGAGGCGGCGGTCGCCAAGGAGTCGATCCGGCTCGCCTTCATGGCGGCCCTCCAGCAGCTGCCGCCCAAGCAGCGGGCGGTGCTGATCCTGCGCGAGGTGCTCGCGTGGAAGGCGAGCGAGGTGGCCGAGCTGCTGGGCACCACGGTCGCCTCGGTGAACAGCGCCTTGCAGCGGGCCCGGGCCACGCTCGCCGAGCGCGGGGACGCGGGCGCCGAGGGGGCGGTGTCCGACCCGCTCGACGAGGAGCAGCAGAAGCTGCTGGAGCGGTACGTCAAGGCGTTCGAGGGCTACGACATGACGGCGCTGACGGCGCTGCTGCACGAGGACGCCATCATGACGATGCCGCCGTTCGACCTGTGGCTGCGCGGCACCGCCGACATCACCGGCTTCATGACCACCATCGGTGCCTCCTGCGCCGGGTCCCGTCTGCTGCCGGTCCAGGCCAACGGCCTGCCGGGCTTCGCGCACTACAAGCCGGACCCGGAGAAGGGCGGGTTCAGCCCCTGGGCGGTGCAGGTGCTGGAGATCTCAGACGGCCGGATCACCGGTTTCCACTGCTTCCTCGACACCCAGCGGTGGTTCCCGCTCTTCGGCCTGCCCCTCCATCTGGAAGCGGAGTCCGACGAGGTCGAGCAGGGCGGGTAGCGCGGGGTCGGGGTCCCGCAGCCGGATCCGCCCGCCGGCCCGGCGGGCGGCCAGCTCCAGCCGGGCGAGCAGATCGACGGCCGCCAGCCCCGGCGGCCCGAGCCCGCCCACGTCACACACGACCACCCGGGCCCCACTTCCCTCCACCAGTGCCCGCACCTCGTCGCACAGCCCGGGGACCTCGTCACTTCGCACGGGCCCGGGCAGCACGAGCACGGCGGGGTTCTCGGCATCCACGTGCGGTAGACCGGCGGGGCGCGCGGAACTCATCGCGCCCCGGCGGGCCTTCCCCTGCCCGCTCGGCGGAGATCACATTGACCGGTTTCCCGCCCGCCCCGCAGGGTGGGCCCTGTGGCGGGGGTGCTGAGCGGGTTCGCGGTGATCGCGGTCGTCGTCGGGGTGGGCTATGTGCTCGGGCGGCGGGGGACGCTCGGCGAGCAGGGCGGCGAGGTGCTGACCCGGCTCGCCTTCACGCTGGCCGGGCCGGCGCTGCTGTTCACCACCCTGGCGCGTGCCGACCTCTCGGTGGTCTTCTCCAGCCGGCTGCTGGTGACGGCGCTGAGCACGGCGGCGGTGGGCGCGGTGTTCGTGGCGGCCGGCGTGGTACGGCGGTGGGGGGTGGGCCGTACGACGATCGGTGCGCTGTGCTCCGGTTACGTCAACTCGGGCAACCTCGGTATCCCGATCGCCGCGTATGTGCTGGGCGACGCGTCCCTGGTGGCGCCGGTACTGCTCTTCCAGGTCGTGCTGGTGACGCCGGTCGCGCTCACGGTGCTGGACCTGTCCGGCGCGGGCGGGAGGGGGACGGTGTGGCGGCGGCTGCTGACCCCGCTGCGGAATCCGATCGCCGTCGGGTCGCTGGCCGGGGTGGTGGTGTCGGCGGCGGGCCGGCCGCTGCCCGGTCCGCTCATGAACCCCCTGACCGTGATCGGTGACATGTCCGTCCCGGCGGCGCTGCTGGCGTTCGGCATGTCCCTGCACGGCAACCCGGTTCCCGGCCGGGGACCGGACAGCCGGCTGGTCCTGCTGTCCGTCGCCCTGAAGTCGCTGGGCCAGCCGCTGGTGGCCTGGATCCTGGCGAAGGCCGTCTTCGGCCTGCACGGCCCCGCCCTGCTGGGCGTGGTGGTGACCGCGGCCCTCCCCGGCGCCCAGAACCTCTTCACCTACGCCAGCCGCTACCGCGTGGCGGAGTCCCTGGCCCGCGAGTCGGTCCTGCTGTCGACGGTGGTCTCGGTGCCGGTGCTGGTGGGGGTGGCGGCGGTGCTGGGCTGAGCAAGAGGTCAGCTGAGCGGGAAAATGCCGGTGTCGAGGACGAGCTTGAACGGTGCGGGCAGCGTCAGCTCCTCGCCGTACTCCACCGAGGCCAGGACTCGGTAGGTGCCGCTATGTGGTTCCCCGTAGAGCGTCGCGGTCGGGCGCCCCGACTGCCATGCGTCCAGGAGAAGGTAGAGCGGCACACCCGCCACGGCGTATCCGTGGGCCTTCTTGATGCGATCGTGGTTCGCGTTGCTCCGGGACGTGACCTCGACGACCAGTTCGGCCTCGCCGGCGTACACGCGCCTGCCACGGCGCAAGGCAGCCCTCGGCACCACGCATAGGTCGGGAACGAACAAGCTACCCGTCTCCGGGCACGTGAGCCCGAGCGTCTGATAAATGCCCCAGTCGCAGCCAGAAGGCCTCGCGCCGTACAAGCGTTCGTGAAGCAGCTCCGCGGTGTCGTTGTGCTCTTCGGATGGCGGCGGCGACACGGTGACGACCCCTTCGATGATCTCCACCTTGCTGCCCTCGGGAGCGTCCGTCTCCTCCCAGACACGGACGATCTCGTCCCAGCCCGTTCCCCCCGGGGACTCGGGCTCGACGCTGAGTGCGCTCATGGCGGTCTCCCATCGGTGCGTCACCGATCCCAGCATGCCGAACGGGACCGGCGGAGGTCCACCGGTCCCGTTCACCCGAAAAGGGAAAGCCCAGGTCAGGCGATGCGTTCCAGGACCACCGGCGTGGCCTGGAAGTCCGTGCCGGGGGCCGCGATGTCGTACGAGCCCTCCACCGCCTGGAGCGCGTAGTCGAAACGCTCGGGGGTGTCGGTGTGCAGGGTCAGCAGGGGCTGGCCCTCGGTCACCGTGTCGCCCGGCTTGGCGTGCAGCTCGACGCCCGCCGCCGCCTGCACCGGGTCCTCCTTGCGGGCGCGGCCGGCGCCCAGGCGCCAGGCGGCGATGCCGATGTCGTAGGCGTCGAGGCGGGTGAGGACGCCGGAGGCGGACGCCTTCACCACGTGCTGCTCCTTCGAGGTGGGCAGCGCCGCGTCCGGGTCGCCGCCCTGCGCCGCGATCATCCGGCGCCACACGTCCATCGCCGAGCCGTCGGCCAGGGCCTTCGCCGGGTCGGCGTCCCTGATCCCGGCGGCCTCCAGCATCTCGCGGGCCAGGGCGATCGTCAGCTCCACGACGTCGGCCGGGCCGCCGCCCGCCAGGACCTCCACCGACTCGCGGACCTCCAGCGCGTTGCCGGCGGTGAGGCCGAGGGGGGTGGACATGTCGGTCAGCAGCGCGACCGTCTTCACGCCGTGGTCGGTGCCCAGGCCCACCATCGTGGAGGCCAGCTCGCGGGCGTCCTCGATCGTCTTCATGAAGGCGCCGGTGCCCACCTTGACGTCCAGGACGAGCGAGCCCGTGCCCTCGGCGATCTTCTTCGACATGATCGAGGAGGCGATCAGCGGGATCGCCTCCACCGTGCCGGTCACGTCCCGCAGCGCGTACAGCTTCTTGTCCGCGGGGGCCAGGCCGTCGCCCGCCGCGCAGATCACCGCGCCCGTGGTGTCCAGGACGTGCAGCATCTCCTCGTTGGAGAGCAGGGCGCGCCAGCCGGGGACGGACTCCAGCTTGTCCAGGGTGCCGCCGGTGTGGCCGAGGCCGCGGCCGGAGAGCTGGGGGACGGCCGCGCCGCAGGCCGCGACCAGCGGGGCCAGGGGCAGGGTGATCTTGTCGCCGACGCCGCCCGTGGAGTGCTTGTCGGCCGTGGGGCGGGACAGCGACGAGAAGTCCATGCGCTCGCCGGAGGCGATCATGGCGGCGGTCCAGCGGGCGATCTCGCGGCGGTTCATGCCGTTCAGCAGGATCGCCATGGCGAGCGCGGACATCTGCTCGTCGGCGACCTCGCCCCGGGTGTACGCGTCGATGACCCAGTCGATCTGCTCGTCGGTCAGCTCGCCGCGGTCCCGCTTGGTGCGGATGACGGAGATGGCGTCCATGGCCATGGCGGGTGGTTCCTTCCGGGAGGTGCGAAGGGTGCGGCCCCCCTGCGAGCGGGGCAGGGGGGCCGTACGGGATTACTGGGTGAGATGGTCCGGGCCGAAGGCCTGGGGCAGCATCTCGGAGAGCGGGAGGACGCCCGCGGGGGTGTCCAGCAGCAGGTCGGGACCGCCGAACTCGTAGAGCAGCTGGCGGCAGCGACCGCACGGGACCAGCAGGGCGCCGGTGCCGTCGACGCAGGTGAAGTGCGTCAGCCGGCCGCCGCCCGTGCGCTGCAGCTGGGAGACCAGGCCGCACTCGGCGCACAGGCCGAGGCCGTAGGAGGCGTTCTCCACGTTGCAGCCGGTGACCGTGCGGCCGTCGTCGACCCGGGCCGCCACGCCGACCGGGTAGCCCGAGTAGGGGGCGTAGGCGTGGGCCATGGCCTCCCGTGCCTCGGCCCGCAGCGCCTCCCAGTCGAAGGCGGCGGCTTCGCCGGTCACTTGCCCTGGCCCTTCCGGTACCGCATGCCGTCCGCCTTCGGCATCCGCAGGCGCTGCGCGGACAGCGACAGCACGAGCAGCGTGACGACGTACGGGGTGGCGCCCACGAAGTCGCTCGGGACCTCGTCGGTGAACAGGTACCAGACCAGCACCAGGACGGCCATGACGGCGCTGATCACGCCCTGCAGCATGGCCTTCTTGTACAGCTTCCAGCCGGCCAGCAGCGCGAGCAGGACGACCAGCACCAGGAGCAGGGCGTGGACCGTCGTACCGCCGCTGCGCAGCTGGAGGGCGTCGGAGTAGCCGAACAGGCCCGCGCCCATGGCCAGCCCGCCGGGACGCCAGTTGCCGAAGATCATGGCGGCGAGACCGATGTAGCCGCGGCCTCCGGTCTGGCCCTCCAGGTAGGTGTGCGAGGTGACCAGCGCCAGGAAGGCGCCACCGAGACCGGCGAGGCCGCCGGAGACGGCCACGGCCGCGTACTTGTACCGGTAGACGTTGACGCCGAGGGACTCCGCGGCGATCGGGTTCTCGCCGCAGGAGCGCAGCCGCAGCCCGAACGGGGTGCGCCACAGCAGCCACCAGCTGCCGACGAACAGCAGCACGGCGAGGATCGTCACCACGGACAGGTCGGTGATCAGGCCGCCGACGATGCCGGCGAGGTCGGAGACCAGGAACCAGTGGTGCTTCTCGATGGAGGTCAGGCCGTCGGAGAGGCCGGGGATCGTGACGTCCGGCAGCGACTCCGCGGGCGGGGACTGCTTGGGGTTGCCGCCCGCCTCCGCGGCCGAGCCCTCGGCGAAGAACAGCTTGGCGAGGTACTGGGTGGCGCCGAGCGCGAGCAGGTTGACGGCGACACCGGAGACGATGTGGTCGACGCCGAAGGTGACGGTGGCGACGGCGTGCACCAGGCCGCCGAGGACGCCGAAGCCGACGCCGCACAGCAGGCCGAGCCAGGGGCTGGACTGCCAGCCGATCCAGCCGGCGCCGAAGGTGCCGAGGATCATCATGCCTTCGAGGCCGATGTTGACCACGCCGGCCCGCTCGGACCACAGGCCGGCCAGGCCGGCGAGGCCGATCGGCACGGCGAGGCCGAGCGCGGCGCCGACCTGGCCGGAGGAGTCGAGCTGATGGGCGCCGGTGATCATGCGGACCGCGGACAGCAGCAGCAGCGCACCCGCGACGATCATGAGCGTCATGCCCAGGGAGCGGCCGGAGCGCTGGGGGGCGCCCGCCGCCTTGGGGGCCGCCGGCGGCGGCGCGTCGGTCATCGTGGCAGTCATCACGCCACCTCCTGCTTCTTCGTCGCGGCGGCGGCCTGCGCGGCGAGTTCGGCGCCGACCTTCTGCTGCTGGCGCTTCATGCCGTACCGGCGTACGACCTCGTAGGCGATGACGACGCACAGCACGATGACGCCCTGGATGACGCCGAGGATTTCCTTGTCGTAGCCCTGGAATTCCAGGTGGTTGGTGGTGCGCTCCAGGAAGCCCCAGAGCAGGGCGCCGAGCGCGATGCCGATCGGGTGGTTGCGGCCGAGCAGCGCGATGGCGATGCCGGTGAAGCCGATGCCGGCCGGGAAGTCGTTGCTGAACTGGTGGCTGTCGTTCAGCAGGGTCGGCATGCCGATCAGACCGGCCACCGCGCCGGAGATGATCATGCTGGTGGCGACCATCTTCTTCACCGAGACACCGCTGGCGCCGGCCGCGCTCTCGGACTGGCCGACGGTGCGCAGGTCGAAGCCGAAGCGGGTGCGGCCGAGCACGAACCAGTACGCGACGCCGACGAGGGCGGCGATGACGATGAAGCCCCACAGCTCACCGGCCGGGCCGGTGTCGAAGCTGAAGAAGTGCGAGGACGCGGGCAGCGGCTTGGTGGAGACGAGGGTGCCGGCCTGGTCGAGCTGGCCCAGCTTTCCGGGCTGGAGCAGGTAGGCGATGATCGCGGTGGCGATCGAGTTCAGCATGATGGTCGCGATGACCTCGCTGACGCCCCGGGTCACCTTGAGGACGCCCGCGATGGCCGCCCACAGGGCACCGGTCGCCATGGCGCAGATCATGATCAGCGGGATGGCGAGCCAGCCGGGCACGGTGAGCGCCCCGCCGAGGACGGCGGCGATGAACGCGGCGAGCCGGTACTGGCCGTCGACGCCGATGTTGAACAGGTTCATGCGGAAGCCGACGGCCACCGCGACGCCCGCGAGGTAGTACGTCGTCGCCTTGTTCAGGATGTAGACCTGGCTGTCGCTGGCGAAGCCGTAGGTCACCATGTCGTTGAAGGCGTAGCCGGGGTTCTTGCCGGTCGCGAGGATCACCAGGGTGGTGACGACGAGCGCGGCGACGATCGCCAGCAGCGGCGCGGCGATGCCGAGGAGCAGCCGCTCCTTGTCGATGCGTTGGGTCAGCTTGTTCATCGCTCGTCGTCCTCTGTGTGCTCCAGGTGGCCGGTGGCCGCACCCGTCATGGCGGAGCCCAGCTCTTCGGGGGTGATCGTGGCGGGGTCGGCGTCGGCGACCAGTCGGCCGCGGTACATCACCCGCAGGGTGTCGGAGAGCCCGATCAGCTCGTCCAGGTCGGCGGAGATCAGCAGCACGGCCAGGCCCTCGCGGCGGGCCTCGCGGATGTAGTCCCAGATGGCCGCCTGCGCGCCGACGTCCACACCGCGGGTGGGGTGGGCCGCGATGAGCAGCTTGGGGTTGTGGCTCATCTCCCGGCCGACGATCAGCTTCTGCTGGTTGCCGCCGGACAGCGAGGCGGCGGTGACGTCGATGCCGGGGGTGCGGACGTCGTAGGCCTCGACGATCCGCTGGGTGTCGGCGCGGGCCGCCTTGGGGTCGAGCAGTCCGCCGCGCGAGTTGGGCTTCTCGGTGACGTGGCCGAGGATGCGGTTCTCCCACAGCGGTGCTTCCAGCAGCAGGCCGTGGCGGTGGCGGTCCTCGGGGATGTAGCCGATGCCGGACTCGCGGCGCCGGCGGGTCGGGGCGTGGGAGATGTCGGTGCCGTCGAGGCTGATGACGCCGGCGTCCGGGTGGCGCATGCCCATGATCGCCTCGACCAGCTCGGACTGGCCGTTGCCCTCCACACCGGCGATGCCGAGGACCTCGCCCTTGTGGATGGTGAAGCTGATCTCGTCCAGGATGATCCGCTCGACGCCGTCGAGGTCGGTCTGCGTGAGGTGCAGGCCGTCCACCGTCAGCATCGGGACGTCCGTGACCGTGGACTCCTGGGTCTCCGGGGTGGGCAGTTCGCTGCCGACCATCAGCTCGGCGAGCTGCTTCGGGGTGGTCTTGCGCGGGTCGGCGGTGCCGACGGTGGTGCCGCGCCGGATGACGGTGATCTCGTCGGCGACGGAGAGCACCTCGCCCAGCTTGTGCGAGATGAAGATGACGGTGAGGCCCTCGGCCTTGAGTTCGCGCAGGTTGTCGAAGAGGGCGTCGACCTCCTGCGGCACGAGGACGGCGGTGGGCTCGTCCAGGATGAGGGTCTTGGCGCCGCGGTAGAGGACCTTGAGGATCTCCACGCGCTGGCGGTCGGCGACGCCGAGTTCCTCCACCAGGGCGTCGGGGCGGACGCCCAGGCCGTAGGCGTCGGAGATCTCCGTGATCTTGGCGCGTGCCTTGCCCCCGATGCCGTACAGCTTCTCCGCGCCGAGAACGACGTTCTCCAGGACGGTGAGGTTGTCGGCGAGCATGAAGTGCTGGTGCACCATGCCGATGCCGCGGGCGATGGCGTCGCCGGGGTTGTGGAAGACGACCTGTTCGCCACCCACGGTGATGGTGCCCTCGTCCGGCTGCTGCATGCCGTAGAGGATCTTCATCAGGGTGGACTTGCCGGCGCCGTTCTCGCCGCACAGGGCGTGGACGGTGCCCGTCCGGACCGTGATGTCGATGTCGCGGTTGGCGACGACGCCGGGGAAACGCTTGGTGATGCCGCGCAGTTCGACGGCAGCGGGAGGGCTGGACGCGTTGATGGCGCACTCTCCTCGGGGAAAGGGGCTGCGGGGAGGG
>NZ_MUMF01000024.1 GCF_002155905.1 Streptomyces tricolor
CCGAGGCCGAGGCCGTCGTCGCCCTCCTGGTCGTAGAGGGACTCGGGGTCGAAGTCGGTGAGGCGGGCGTTGAGGCGGGCGAGGCGGTCCTCCGTCACGCCGATGCCCTCGTCCTGGACGGACAGCATGACCTCGCCCGACTCCAGGAGCCAGCCGGAGACCTCCACCGGGAGGTCCGGCGGGGAGAACGAGGTGGCGTTCTCCATGAGTTCGGCCAGCAGGTGGGAGAGGTCGTCGGCGGCGAAGCCGGCCACGTGCGCGTGCGGGGGCAGGGCCGCGATGCGGACCCGCTCGTAGCGCTCGATCTCGCTGACCGCCGCCCGGACCACGTCGACCAGCGGCACCGGGCCGGGGTGCTGCTGGACGTGCTCGGTGCCGGCGAGGACCAGCAGGTTCTCGCTGTGCCGGCGCATCACCGTGGCGAAGTGGTCGAGCTTGAAGAGGGTGGACAGGCGGTCGGGGTCCTGCTCGCGCTCCTCCAGGCCCTCGATGACCGCCAGCTGTCGCTCGACCAGGCCGAGGGTGCGCAGCGCGAGGTTGACGAAGGTGGAGCCGATGCTGGTGCGCAGCCGCTCCAGCTGGGCGGCGGAGTCGGCGAGCTCGGCGCGGAGTTCCTCGCGGGCGTCGGCCATCTTCTGGCGCTGGCCCACCAGGTGCTTGCGGTCGGCCTCCAGGGTGGCGACCCGCTCGTGCAGGGCCACCGCGTGCGCGTGCAGGGCGTTGACCGAGCGGACCACCTGGGCGAACTCGTCGTTGCGGCCCGTGAACGCGATCGGTTCCTGGGTCGTGGGGTCCTCGGACCCGGCGAGGCGGGCCGAGCCGCGGCGCAGCACCGACAGCGGGCGGGTCAGGGTGCGGGCCATGGCGGTGGCGATGCCGATCGCGACCAGCAGCAGCGCGCCGAGGACGGCGACGCGGATCTCCAGCGCGGTGACGTCGTCGTCCCGGAGCTTTTCGAGGTCCTTGGTACGGCGGTCGTACAGCGCGGACTCGGCGCCGCGCATCAGGTCGACGCGGGCGGACAGGGCCGCGTCCAGCTTCTTGGTGCTGGTGGTCAGCTCGCTGTCGGCCAGGGTGGGCTGGTCGGTGAGCGCGGCCAGGTACTTGTCGGCCGAGTTGACCTCGGGGCCGGTGACCGTGGAGTCGTAGGAGGTGACGGCGGCCTTGGGCGCGGTCTCGTGGAAGTCGGCGAGGGCCGCGTCGGCGCGCAGCCGGGCCTGCTGGGCGGCGGCGGTGAGCGCGTCGCGCTGTTTGCGGTCCGCCTCGCTGCTGGTGGCGGACGTGCTGGGCAGGCCGGTGGCGGGGTCGATCACCGTCTGGGTGCGGGACGGGATGTTCAGCGCGGCCAGCAGCAGGCCGCGGGCGGCGGCGGACTGCTGGACGGCGGAGTCCAGTTCGGCGAGGGCGTAGGCGCCGGAGCCGGCCCGCGGGGGCAGCTGTTCGGCCAGCTGCTCGGCGAGCCGGTGCAGTGCGGTGATCGTCGCCGAGTACGCCTGGTGCGTCTGGAGGGCGGTGGTCTTGCCGGTGAGGGCGGCCCGGCGGATCGGCTCGATGCCGTCGAGGGCGGTGCGCAGGTCCGCCGGGGCGTCGGTGTCGGCGCGCAGCTCCTCGACCTGCCGGTCCACGCGGGCGCTGCGGTCCTCGGCGGGTGCCTTGGACTTGGGGCGGCCGGCCGCGATGTAGGAGGTGACCTCGTCGCGTTCGTCGGCCAGGGAGTGGGCGAGCGTGAGCGCGTCCTGGGTGCGGGCGGCGAGCGTCACCAGCTCCTGGGAGTCGCTGACGTCCTGGGAGGCGGTGAGCAGCGCGGGCGCGCCGGCTCCGGCCACGGCGGCGGCCACCACGGCGACGGCGACGATCAGCCGGGTGCGCACATGAGTGGGGCGGCCGGTGCCCACGGGGGTCTGGGGGACGGTCCCCTCGGGGGCCGTCTGCCTGCCTGTGCGCCGAGGCCGCTTCTTCTGCACCGGTGCTCGCATTCCTGAACTCGTCTACCCAGGGGCCCGGGTGGCACCCCGTCATCTCGGTGCCAAGTGGTGCGTACACCCGGTTCGTACGGTTCCCGACCCTCCCAGCGCCGGTGGGCAGTGGTCGCGCATCACCTGACCCGCCACCCGAAGGAGTGAACATCGGAGGGGAGTTGGCGGGCAAGTTCCCCTGGCGCGTGCCGGGCTCCTCCGCGCCGTGCCGGTTGGACGCACGCGGCAGGCTTTGGCAATATTCGCCACCACGTCTTCCCGGAGTGGCTCATTCCCGCCCAATCCAGACGCCTGACCTGCGGGGTCGGGGGAATTCACCGAGTGGTTGCCGCCTTTTGGCGGGGCGTGTGAAGGGCTCGTGCAGACTGGCCGGATGCGCACTGATCTCGTTTCGGAACCCGGCGCCGCCACCCGCCCCAACGAGGACTTCGCCGGTGTCGGACTACCCGCCTCCGGACAGGGCGGTTGCGTGATCGTCCTGGACGGAGTGACACCGCCCCGCGGGGGGACGGGCTGTCTGCATTCGGTCCCCTGGTTCACCGCGCGCCTGGGCGGTGCGCTGACCGAACTGACCGTTTCCGGCCGAGATCTGACGCTCCCGGAGATTCTCGCGCGGGCGATCCGGCGCACGGCCGACGCCCACGCGGACACCTGTGACCTTTCTCACTCGCGAACCCCCCAGGCAACCGTCGCCCTGGCCCGCTGGTCCGCCGCCGAGGTCGAGTACCTGGTGCTCTCCGATGCGGCGCTGCTGCTGCGGGGACCCGACGGCACGGTCACCCCGGTACTGGACGACCGGCTGGCCCGGCTGCCCCGCGCCGCGCTCGCCACCGAGGCCCTGGTCGACGCGCACCTGCGCAACAAGGAGGGCGGCTTTTTCACGGCCGCCGCCGATCCCGCCGTGGCCGCCCGGGCGGTGACCGGCGTCCTGCCCCGGCACCAGGTCCGGGCGCTGGCCGCGCTGACGGACGGCGCGACCCGCTGGACGGAGATGTTCCGGGCGGGCGACTGGACGGCCCTGTTCGACCTGGTCGCGAAGGAGGGCGCCCGGTCGCTGGTGGAGCGGGTACGGGAGCTGGAGGCGGCGGACCGGGAGGAGCGGGCCTTCCTGGGGCGGAGCAAGACGCACGACGACGCGACGGTGGTGTACGTGGAGCCGTGAGGGGCCGCGCCGGGCGGTGGCGGGCCGGCGGGGGTCACTTCGCCATGACGCCGTTCAGCTCGTGCAGCAGCCGGGCCAGTTCGGCGACCTCGCGGCGGTCCCAGTGGGCGAGCTGGCGGACGTAGCGGGCGCGGCGGGCCTCGCGGACCGTGCCGACGCGGCGGCGGCCCTCCTCGGTGAGGGTGACGAGCCAGGCGCGGCCGTCGGCGGGGTCGGGTTCGCGGGCGATCAGGCCGAGGTCCTCCAGGGCGCGCAGCTGGCGGGACATGGTGGCCTTGCCGACGCCGATGTAGGCGGCGAGTTCCGTGGCCCGCTGCCCGCCGAGTTCGTCCAGCCGGATGAGCAGGCCGTACGCGGAGGACTCCAGGTCGGGGTGGACCTCCCGGGCCATCTCGCCCTGGTTGGCCCGGGCACGCCGGAGCAGCACGGTCAATTCCCGCTCCAGCGCCAGGAATTCCTGGTCTGCACCACTGGGCGTCATCTGGCCGACGACGCCGTGCGCGCCGTCGTTTCCGTCCTCGTGCACGTCAGCACCCCTGATCGGTTTCGCGGTCCTGAAAGTTTCTGTCAAAAGTCGTCATTGCCGCAGCTCTGTCAGTATTTCGCAGGCGTAGACCAACGGCGTCGTCCGGACCCTCTTCCCACGCCGTCATCTACGTGCGTAGCTTCTTTACCACGTCATTAATGGCATGCCCACGCCAGTGGGCCGGCGGTCAGCGCCACGAGCCCCCCACACAGCTCACCCCACACCGCTCTCCCCCACTTCACTCCCCGGAGGCACGTCATGCCCGTGCTCAGACCCGGCCCCTTCCGCCCGCGCCCCCTCGCCGTCCTGCTCACGGCCCTGCTCGCGGCGCTCTCCCTCACCCTGCCGCTCACCTCGGCCCAGGCCGCGAGCACGCCCAGCCGCGGCTCCGCCCACATGGGCATGGGTGTCCTCGCCCACGACGGCCAGGACGGCTCGCCCAGCACCGGTGACGTCACCCAGACGGAGGGCGTCGACGTCTCCGGGCACCAGGGCAACGTCGCCTGGTCGACCCTGTGGAACAGCGGGGTGCGCTGGGCGTACACGAAGGCCACGGAAGGCACGTACTACACGAACCCGTACTTCGCCCAGCAGTACAACGGCTCCTACAACGTGGGCATGATCCGCGGCGCCTACCACTTCGCCACCCCGGACACCACCAGCGGCGCCACCCAGGCCAACTACTTCGTGGACCACGGCGGCGGCTGGTCCCGGGACGGCAAGACCCTGCCCGGCGCCCTCGACATCGAGTGGAACCCGTACGGCGCCGCCTGCTACGGCAAGACCGCGAGCCAGATGGTCAGCTGGATCGCCGACTTCATCAACACCTACAAGGCGCGCACCAGCCGGTACCCGGTGATCTACACGGCCACCACCTGGTGGACCCAGTGCACCGGCAACTACGGCGGCTTCGCGACGAACAACCCGCTGTGGATCGCCCGCTACGCCTCCACCCCGGGGACGCTGCCGGCCGGGTGGTCGTTCTACACGATGTGGCAGTACACCTCCTCCGGCCCGACCGTCGGCGACCACGACAAGTTCAACGGGGCGCTGGACCGGGTGCAGGCCCTGGCGCTCGGCTGACGCCGGACGTCCCGCGTCCCGCGCGGTGGCCCCGGCCGGCCGGGGCCACCGTGTCCGCCGCGCTGCGTTGGTGCTCCGCGCCACCCCGGATCATGCTGGTCAGGAGAGCCTGCCGAGCAAGGGCGAGATGAGCGGCGATGGAGCGACAGTCGACGTACACGGCCACGGCCACCATCGATGAGCAGGGCATTCTGACCGGCTGGAGCGAGGGCGCGCGGCGGCTGCTCGGCTACGACTCCCCGGCCGTGGTCGGCCGGTCCGCCACCGCGCTGCTCGCCGCCGACGGCGCGGCGGTCCGCCGCGCCCTGTCCGGCCGCACCCGCTGGAACGGCACCGTCCCACTGCGCCACCAGGACGGCCGGCTCGTGGAACTGGACGTGCTCGCCCACCGCCGGACCTCGGGTACCGGGGGCACCGAATGGCTCGTGGTGAGCGCCGTCGCCCCGCGGCCCCAGCCGCCCCGGGGCGAACCGCTGGAGGAGTGGACCTTCCTCCAGTCCCCCTTTCCGCTCGCGATCTTCGACGCGGAGCTGCGCCTGGTGCGCGCCAACCGCCGGCTGGAGCGCGCGCTCGCCCTGCCCGAGGCGGCGATGCGCGGGCTGGGCCTCGCCCACATCGTGCCGGGGGCCGCGAGCGCGGAGGCGGACCGGGCGATGCGGCTGGCGCTGGAGTCCGGCCGGCCCCAGCGGGCACCCGCGCGGCTCGGCCCGGACCTCGGCGGGACCACCGTCACTCCGCTGAAGGACGCCGACGGCCGGGTCCGGGCGGTCTGTCTGTCCGTGGAGCAGCCGTCCCCGGAGCCCGCCGGCCGGCCGCGTCCCCCGGACGTGGCCGAAGCGCCGGCCGGCACGGCGGCGGACCAGTCCCGCGCCGCTCAGGAACTCGGCGAGGTCACGGTCCCCCGGCTGGCCGACGTCATGGCCGTCGACCTGCTGGACTCCCCGCTGACCGGCACGGAGGCCCGCACCCACCTGCCGGACCGGGTCGTACTGCGCCGGGCCGCCCTGCGCGCGGTCCCGGACGGCGACGGGCCCGGCCGCGGCACCGGGGTCGGCGAAGCGGTCGTCTGCCCGGCCGACTCGCCGCCCGCCCGCTGCCTGGCCATGGCCGGCCCCCAGCTGTTCGACACGGCGGACCCGGCGGTCGCCGAGTGGGCGGCGCTGGACCCGGGCGCCGCCTGGCTGCGCGCGTCCGGGGCCCGCACGCTGCTGGCGGTGCCGCTGCTCGCCGCGGGCGGCACGCTCGGCGTGGCCTTGTTCGGCCGGCACCCGCAGCGGGGGCCGTTCGGGCCGGAGGAGCTGCGGCTCGCCGAGGAGTTCAGCGCCAAGGCGGCGGCCGGCATCGAGCAGGCGCGCGGCTACTCGCGGTCCCGCACCACCACCATGGCCCTGCAGCGCAGCCTGCTGCCGCACACGCTGCCCGACCAGGAGGCGCTGGAGATCGCCACCCGGTATCTGCCGGCCGCGACCCGGGCCGGCGTGGGCGGCGACTGGTTCGACGTGATCCCGCTGTCCGGGGCGCGGGTGGGGTTGGTCGTGGGCGACGTGGTGGGCCACGGCATCCGCGCCTCCGCCACCATGGGCCGGCTGCGGATGGCGGTCCGTACCCTGGCCGACGTCGATCTGCCGGCCGACGAGCTGCTCACCCACCTGGACGATCTGGTGCTGCGGCTGGCCGCCGACGAGAGCAGCGCGGACCCGGACGCCGACTCCGCCGGCGGCATCGGCACCACCTGCCTGTACACGGTGTACGACCCGGTCACGCGCCGGTGCACGATGGCCCGGGCCGGGCATCCGCCGCCCGCCGCGGTGACCCCGGACGGTACGGTGCGGTTCCTCGACGTGCCCGCGGGGCCGCCGCTCGGGCTCGGCGGGCTGCCCTTCGAGGCGTTCGAGACGGAACTGCCCGAGGGCAGCCTGCTCGTGCTCTACACCGACGGGCTGCTGGAGGCCCGCGACCACGACATCGACGAGGCGCTGGACAAGATGTTCGCCGCGCTCGGCCGCCCCGCGAAGTCACTGGAGTCGGTGTGCGACCGGGTCCTCGCCGAGCTGCTCAGTCACCGCCCCGACGACGACATCGCCCTGCTGGTGGCCCGTACCCGGGCGCTGCACGAGGACCTGGTCGCCTCCTGGCAGCTGGACGACAAGCCCACGGTGGTCTCCCTGGCCCGCCGGTACGCCACCGAGCAGCTGACCGTCTGGGGGCTGGACGAGGCCGCGTTCACCACCGAGCTGATGGTCAGCGAGCTGGTCACCAACGCCATCCGGTACGGCCGCCCGCCCATCCGGCTCCGGCTGATCCACCGCGGCAACACCCTGATCAGCGAGGTCTACGACTCCAGCGGCACCACCCCGCACATGCGCCGGGCGCGGATCTTCGACGAGGGCGGCCGGGGCCTGCTGCTGGTCGCCCAGCTCGCCGAGCGCTGGGGCACCCGGCACGACCGGGTGGGCAAGACGGTGTGGGCGGAGCAGTCGCTGACCGCGCTGTGACGCGCTCCCGCCCCGCCGCGGGGAGCGGCGGGGCGGGAGCGCGCGCAGGGCACCTCGCGGTCGGGAGGAGTCCCAGGAGAACCACGTGCACGCGTACGCGCGGTGCTCGTAGTACCACCAGCAGGAGGAACATGCCGCCTGCCCCGCTTCGAGCGGCGTTCCCCGCGGTTCCTGATCATGAGCTTCACCGTCGCCTCCTGCCGTTCCGCGGGGCCCTGGTCGGTCTCCGGTGTCTCCGGTGCGGCCCGCACACCCAGTAGGCGGGAGCGGCCCCGGCCGGGTCACGTTCCGAAGGTCCGGGACTTGACGGCGGGGAAGACCCCCGCTAGCGGCCCGTCCGGAGCACCGGACCGGCCCAGGCCGGCGGCTCGGGCACCTCGGCCCGGTCGGAGCCCGGCTCCGCGCCCGGGCCGGCGCCCGCGTCCGGGTCCGTGCCGTCGGCGCCCGTCCGCGGGTCCGCCGGGGCCGGCGCGAGACCCTGCGGGCCGGCCTCGCCGACGGCGCCGCGCAGGGCCGCCACGAACTCCAGGCAGGTGTCGTAGCGGTCATCGGGGATCTTCGCCAGGGCCCGGTGCAGGACCTCGTCCGCGCCGCCCGGGATGTCCGGCCGTTCCTCGCTCAGCGCGGGCGGCGGGTCGCACTGGTGGGCCCAGAGCAGCTCCAGGTGGTCCTCCCGCCGGAAGGGCGGGGCACCCGCGAGGGTCTCGTGCACCACGCAGGCCAGGCTGTACTGGTCGGACCGGCCGTCCACCGGGCGCCCGGCGATCCGCTCGGGCGCCACGTAGTCCAGCGTGCCGATGAACTCGCCCGGCGTGGTGAACCCGGTGAGCGACAGGGACTTCTTCGCCAGTCCGAAGTCGGTGAGGTACACGTGCTCGGGGTGGTCGCTGTCGACGCCCTTGGCGATCAGCACGTTGCCGGGCTTGACGTCCCGGTGCACCAGGTCGCGGGCGTGGGCGGCGTCGAGCGCGGAGGCGAGCTGGGTGGCGATGCGCAGCGCGGCCGGCACCGGGAGCGGGCCCTCGCGGTCGATGAGGGCGCGCAGGTCGAGGCCGGAGACGAAGCACATGGCGATGTACAGCACCCCGTCGACCTCGCCCGCCTCGAAGACCGGCACGATGTTGGGGTGGTCGATGGCGGCGGCCACCCGGGACTCCTGGATGAAGCGGCTGCGGAAGGCCTCGTTGCGGGTGTACTGGGGGGCCAGCAGTTTCAGGGCGACCGTGCGGCCGAGGCGCAGGTCCTTGGCGCAGTAGACGACGGCCATGCCGCCGCGGCCGAGTTCGCGTTCCACCCGGTAGCCCGCGATTTCCGCGCCGATCAGTCCGGAGGCGCTCTCGGGAGGCCAACTCACGTCTGAATTCTACCGAGTGATCCCGTTCCGGGCGCAGGGCGGAGGCCCGGGCCTCCCTCATGGAACCCGGGCCTCGCCCTGTCCGGACGCGTCCGTCACGCCGCGACCGGAACCTCCGGCTCCGCGCCGCTCGTGGCGGGCGCGAGCGCCAGTTCCAGGACCTGGCGGACGTCGGTCACGGCGTGGACGTCCAGCTTGTCCAGCACCTCGGCCGGGACGTCGTCCAGGTCGGGCTCGTTGCGCTTGGGGATGATCACCGTGGTCACCCCGGCGCGGTGGGCGGCGAGCAGCTTCTGCTTCACCCCGCCGATCGGCAGCACCCGGCCGGTCAGCGAGACCTCGCCGGTCATGGCGACGTCCGTGCGGACCAGGCGGCCGGAGAGCAGCGACGCGAGCGCCGTGGTCATCGTGATGCCCGCGCTCGGGCCGTCCTTCGGCACCGCGCCCGCCGGGAAGTGGATGTGCACACCCCGGTCCTTCAGGTCGGCCACCGGCAGCTCCAGTTCGGCGCCGTGGCTGCGCAGGAAGCTCAGCGCGATCTGCGCCGACTCCTTCATCACGTCGCCCAGCTGGCCGGTCAGGGTCAGCCCCGCCGCGCCCGTCTCGGGGTCGGCCAGCGACGCCTCCACGAAGAGCACGTCGCCGCCGGCGCCGGTGACCGCGAGACCGGTCGCCACGCCGGGCACGGCCGTACGGCGCTCGGCCGGGTCCTGGGCGGACTCGGGCACGTGGTGCGGCCGGCCGATCAGGGCGCGCAGGTCGCCGTCGGTGACGGTGAACGGCAGCTCCCGCTCGCCCAGTTCGTGCTGGGCGGCGATCTTCCGGAGCAGCCGGGCGATGGACCGCTCCAGGGTCCGCACCCCCGCCTCGCGCGTGTACTCGCCGGCGAGCTTGCGCAGCGCGCTCTCCTCCAGCGTGACCTCGTCCCCGCTCAGGCCGGCCCGCTCCAGCTGGCGCGGGACCAGGTGGTCGCGGGCGATGACGATCTTCTCGTCCTCGGTGTAGCCGTCCAGCCGGACGATCTCCATCCGGTCGGCGAGCGCCTCCGGGATGGCCTCCAGGACGTTGGCGGTGGCGAGGAAGACCACGTCGGACAGGTCCAGCTCGACCTCCAGGTAGTGGTCCCGGAAGGTGTGGTTCTGCGCCGGGTCGAGCACTTCGAGGAGGGCCGCGGCCGGGTCGCCCCGGAAGTCGGAGCCCACCTTGTCGATCTCGTCCAGCAGGACCACCGGGTTCATCGACCCGGCCTCCTTGATCGCCCGCACGATCCGTCCGGGCAGCGCACCGACGTACGTACGGCGGTGGCCGCGGATCTCGGCCTCGTCGCGGACGCCGCCGAGGGCGACGCGGACGAACTTGCGGCCCATGGCGTGGGCCACCGACTCGCCCAGAGAGGTCTTGCCGACACCGGGCGGGCCGACGAGCGCGAGCACGGCGCCGCCGCGCCGCCCGCCGATGACGCCCAGGCCCCGGTCGGTGCGCCGCTTGCGCACGGCCAGGTACTCGGTGATGCGCTCCTTCACGTCCTCCAGGCCGGCGTGCTCGGCGTCCAGCACCGCCTTGGCGCCCTGGATGTCGTACGCGTCCTCGGTCCGCTCGTTCCACGGCATCTCCAGGACGGTGTCCAGCCAGGTGCGGATCCAGGAGCCCTCGGGCGACTGGTCGGAGGCGCGCTCCAGCTTGTCGACCTCCTTCAGGGCGGCCTCGCGGACCTTCTCCGGCAGGTCGGCGGCCTCCACCCGGGCGCGGTAGTCGTCGGACTCCTCGCCCTCCTTCTCGCCGTTCAGCTCGCGCAACTCCTTGCGGACCGCCTCCAGCTGACGGCGCAGCAGGAACTCGCGCTGCTGCTTGTCGACGCCCTCCTGGACGTCCTTGGCGATGGTCTCGGCGACGTCCTGCTCGGCGAGGTGGTCGCGCAGCTGCTGCGTGGCGAGCTTGAGCCGGGCCACCGGGTCGGCGGTCTCCAGCAGCTCGACCTTCTGCTCGGTGGTCAGGAACGGCGAGTAGCCGGAGTTGTCGGCCAGTGCCGAGACGTCGTCGATGGCCTGGACGCGGTCCACGACCTGCCAGGCGCCGCGCTTCTTCAGCCAGGTGGTGGCGAGCGCCTTGTACTCCTTGACCAGCTCCGCGACCTGGCCCGGCAGCGGATCCGGGACGCTCTCCTCGACGCGGGCGCCCTCGACCCAGAGCGCGGCGCCCGGGCCGGTGGTGCCGGCCCCGATGCGGACCCGGCTCCGGCCGCGGATCAGGGCCCCCGGGTCACCGTCGGCGAGCCGGCCGACCTGCTCCACCGTGCCGAGGACGCCGGTCTTGGCGTACGTGCCGTCGACCCGCGGCACCAGCAGCACCTTGGGCTTTCCGGGTTCCGAGCGGGCGGCGGCCTGCGCGGCCTCCACCGCGGCCCGCACCTCGGCGTCGCTCAGGTCCAGCGGAACCACCATCCCCGGCAGCACGACCTCGTCGTCGAGCGGCAGCACGGGCAGGGTCAGCGTGAACGCCGGTGACTCAGCAGCCATGATCTCCCCTTAGGCAGTCAACTTGAGCTATGCCGACTCAATGTTCTAGCGGCGCCTGTTGTTCCCGGAGAAGTGTTCGCTCTGAGCGATCATGTGCGAGCAAGGGGGTGAGCCGCCGCCTCGGACCCAGGGCCAGGCGGCCACACCGATCGCCAGGGCGATGAGGTGGCCCCAGTCCGTCAACGGATCCGTGGAGCCCGGCAGGCCGCTCAGCAGCACGCCCGCGACCACGGCGAGGACGGACCGGCCCAGCCAGGGGCGGAGCAGGCCCGCCAGGGCGCCGGTGCCACAGGCCACGCCGAAGCTGATGCCGTAGTCGAGGCGGTGCAGCGAGCTGCCGGGCAGGCGGCCGAGGAGGACCGCGAGGCCCACCGGGACCTCGGTGGCGAGAGTGGCCAGGACATGGCCGGCCAGGAAGACGCAGGCGGCCCGCACCCCGCCGGTCCGCCGCTCCAGCGCGGTGAGCACCAGCACGCATACGACCGCGTACGGCGAGACGATCCCGCCCGCGACCCACAGCGCGCTCGCCGTCAGCACCAGCGCGGGCGTGCGCACCAGGTGGGCGACGTCCGTGCTGGAGCCCTGGTGCAGCGCGTGCACCAGGCCGGGATCGGCCAGGGAGGCGAACAGGGAGGTCAGGGCCAGGATCGCGGTGTAGGCGAAGGTGAACGGCGTTCCCGTGGGGGTGGGCAGCAGGCGCCACGCGCGCAGGGCCGGTGCGGACGGGGGCGCACCGTCCGGTGCGGGGGCGGGTGCCGCGGATCCGCGCTGGCGGGGCACGCCGTCGAGCAGGCGGGACGGGACGGCGTTCGGGCCGTCCGGGAGGGGCCCGCCCGGTGCGGATGAGGCCTCCGGCGCGGGGCCCGTCGTGCTCCGTTCCACGGCGCGGCGCTCCTTCCGTCGCACCCCACCCTTCACGCCCGGGCGCGCCGCTGTCCATGACCGGCGCCACGCGAGAGCGCCCCGGGGCGGCCGGCACCACACGTCCGTGGGTGTCCTGCACAATTCCCGTGAATGCCGGGCCCTGTTCCAGCAGGATGGTGGTCATGACTGCCGTGTACGACACTCCCGTGGTCCTGGACCGGCGCGACGGCCCGTACGGCGAGGTGGTCCTGCGCAGACACGGTGCGCTGCTGCAGATCATCGCCAACGGCTGCTTCCTGATGGACACCTCCGACGGCCGCTCGGAGCGGCTGCTGGTCGACGCGGCCCGCGCCGCGCTGGACGGGCGGCCCGCGCCGGAGGTGCTGATCGGCGGGCTGGGCGTGGGGTTCTCGCTCGCACACGCCGCCGCCGATCCCGGGTGGGGGCGGATCACCGTGGTGGAGCGGGAGCCCGCCGTCATCGACTGGCACCGGGACGGGCCGCTGGCCGAGCTGTCCGCCGGGGCGCTCGCCGACCCGCGCACGAGGATCGTGGAAGCGGATCTCGTGGCGTACGTCAATGAGACATCGGACACGTTCGACGCACTGTGCCTCGACATCGACAACGGGCCCGGCTGGACCGTCACACAGGACAACGACAGCCTCTACACGCCCGCCGGACTCGCCGCCTGCGTACGGGTGTTGAGGCCCGGCGGGGTGCTCGCGGTGTGGTCGGCCGAACCCTCTCCGGAATTTGAAGGAAGCTTGCGGAATGCCGGGTTCCAGCAGGTGCGTACCGAAGAGGTCCCCGTTGCCCGGGGCGTTCCGGACGCCGTCCACCTCGCCGTCCGACCTGGATAGCGACAGCGCGGTGAGTCCCCGTAATGTGCTGCCCTGACGCGGATCATTCAAGCGTCAAACGCAGACATGGGATCACCCCACGGATTCCGGAAAGCAACAACAGGGGCGGGCGATGGAGCAGACACACACCTCCCAGAGCGGCGCGGCGACGACCACCCCGGGCGCACAGCGCCGGGTCCTGGTCGTCGAGGACGATCCCACGATCGTCGACGCCATCGCGGCCCGGCTCCGCGCCGAGGGATTTCTGGTGCAAACGGCGGCCGACGGTCCGGCCGCCGTCGACACGGCCGAGGCATGGCAGCCCGACCTGCTGATCCTCGACATCATGCTGCCCGGCTTCGACGGGCTGGAAGTGTGCCGGCGAGTGCAGGCGCAGCGGCCGGTGCCGGTGCTGATGCTCACCGCGCGGGACGACGAGACGGACATGCTGGTCGGGCTCGGCGTCGGCGCCGACGACTACATGACCAAGCCGTTCTCGATGCGCGAGCTGGCGGCACGCGTGCACGTGCTGCTGCGGCGCGTGGAGCGGGCCGCGCTGGCCGCCGCCACGCCCCGCTCCGGCATCCTGCGCCTCGGCGAGCTGGAGATCGACCACGCGCAGCGCCGGGTGCGGGTGAAGTCCGAGGACGTCCACCTGACGCCCACCGAGTTCGACCTGCTGGTGTGCCTGGCGAACACCCCGCGCGCGGTGCTCTCCCGGGAGCAGCTGCTGGCCGAGGTGTGGGACTGGGCGGACGCCTCCGGCACCCGCACGGTCGACAGCCACATCAAGGCGCTGCGGCGGAAGATCGGCGCCGAGCGGATCCGTACCGTGCACGGCGTGGGCTACGCGCTGGAGACACCGGCCCCGTGAGCGGCGACGGGCGCCAGGCCGCACGGAGGAGCCCCGGGACCCTCGGCGAGGACCCCTGGGGCGGCGTACGCCCGTTCTCGATCAAGACCAAGCTGGGCGCGCTGGTCGTCATCTCGGTGCTGATCACCACCGGTCTGTCGATCGTCGCGGTGCACACCAAGACGGAGCTGCGCTTCATCACGGTCTTCTCGATGATCGCCACGCTGCTGATCACGCAGTTCGTGGCGCACTCGCTCACCATGCCGCTGGACGAGATGAACACGGTGGCCCGGTCGATCTCGCAGGGCGACTACACCCGCCGGGTGCGCGAGAACCGCCGGGACGAACTCGGCGACCTGGCCCAGACGATCAACGTCATGGCCGACGAGCTGGAGGCCCAGGACAACCAGCGCAAGGAGCTGGTCGCGAACGTCTCGCACGAGCTGCGCACCCCGATCGCCGGGCTGCGCGCGGTGCTGGAGAACATCGTCGACGGGGTCACCGAGGCCGACCCGGAGACCATGCGGACGGCCCTGAAGCAGACCGAGCGGCTCGGCCGCCTGGTGGAGACCCTGCTGGACCTGTCCCGGCTCGACAACGGCGTCGTCCCGCTGAAGCTGCGCCGGTTCGAGGTGTGGCCGTACCTCTCGGGCGTGCTGAAGGAGGCCAACATGGTCGCCTCCGCGCGCGCGGGCATCGCCTCCGGTTCCGGCAGCCACACCCGCACCGACGTCCATCTCCACCTCGACGTCTCCCCGCCGGAGCTGACCGCGCACGCGGACCCCGAGCGGATCCACCAGGTCGTCGCGAACCTGATCGACAACGCCGTCAAGCACAGCCCGCCGCACGGCCGGGTGACCGTGAAGGCGCGGCGCGGGCCGCAGCCGGAGTCGCTGGAGCTGGAGGTCCTGGACGAGGGCCCCGGCA
>NZ_MUMF01000239.1 GCF_002155905.1 Streptomyces tricolor
CAGGGGCAGGGGCAGAGGACACGGCGGGGTACTCGACAACCAGGAGGCTCGGGAGAGACCGGCGGATCCCGTCGGTCCGGCTGCACTGCACGGCCGGGCCGCCTGGTCAAGGGCGCCGACCATGGTGGCAGACGAGACGGGACGGTCGATGCCGACGGGTCCGCCGCACCGGGCCGGCGACTCCCAAAGTGCCGGTGCCGGGGGCGAGTTGGACCCCGCGTGGGGTTCCTCACAGGACCCGTCCCGCAGAAGGAGGTGTGTCATGCGTGAGCGACACCACGGACGACAGGCGGCACCGGAGCCCCGGTCACGCTCCGGAGCGCTCGGTCACCGCCTCTCCCGTACCGGTACCGAACCGGCCACCGCGCGCAGCGCCCTGCGGCTGCGGCTGCTGCTCTCCGCCGTCTTCCTGCCCGTGTTCGCCGCGGCGACCGCCGGGTTCGCGGTGTGGGCCGCGCACGAGGGCCCGGGCGACAGCCCGGGCACCGGCCCGCTCACCGTCCTCGCCGTGGTGTGCGGACTCCTCGCGCTGGCGGCGGCACTGGACCTCGTGGTGGTGTCCCGGCGCTCCGCGGGGACCCGGGGCCGCCTGTGAGGCGCGGGCCGCTTGTGCGGTGTGGGGCCCGTCACCGGCCGCCCGCCGGCTGGCGGCCTTCCTCGGCCTTGGCCGCCGGCTTCCGGAGGACATGCCGGCCAGGATCGGACCTGGCGGAACTCGGCGCGTGCGGGTCGGCGGTGACCGGGCGGCCGAAGGGTGGGGGCCGCCGTGGTCGGCCACACGCCGCCGCATGTCACCGTCGCCGCGGCGGCATCGAGGCGCGGGGCCGCCTGTGCGGTGTGGGGCCCGTCACCCGCCGCCCGTCGGCCGGCTGGCGGCCTTCCTCGGCCTTGGCCGTCGGCCTCCGGAGGACATACCCGCCACGGCCGACTCGGACCCCGGCTCGACTCGGCGCGTGCAGGTCGGCGGTGACCGGGCGGCCGAAGGGTGGGGTCCGCCGTGGTCGGCCACACGCCGGCGCATGTCACCGTCGCCGCGGCGGCATCGAGGCGCGGGGCCGCCTGTGCGGCGTGGGTCCGGTCGGCCGACCGAGCCGCGGCTGCCCCACGGCGGGCCCCGGTGCGACCGGCCGGCGTACCCGGCTACCGATTGACCGTGCGCATCCCCGCCTCGTCGTACCGCTCACCCGCCGCCTCCGGCAGCTCGGCGTCGATGCGGGCCAGGTCCTCCGCGGTCAGCTCGATGCCGGCCGCGGCGGCGTTCTGCTCCAGGTAGGTGCGGCGCTTGGTGCCCGGGATCGGCACCAGGTCCTCGCCCTGTGCCAGCACCCAGGCGATGGCCAGCTGGGCCGGGGTCACGTCCTTCTCGGCGGCGATCTCCTTCACCTTCTCCGCCAGCCGCAGGTTGGCCTGCAGATTGGCGTCCGTGAAGCGCGGGTTGGTGCGCCGGAAGTCGTTCTCGTCCAGCTCGTCGGGCGAGGTGAAGCGGCCCGCGAGGAAACCGCGGCCGAGCGGCGAGTACGGTACGAAGCCGATGCCCAGCTCCCGGCAGGCCGGCAGCACCTCCGCCTCCACGTCCCGCGACCACAGCGAGTACTCGCTCTGCACCGCGGTGATCGGGTGGACGGCGTGGGCGCGCCGGATGGTCTGCGCGCTCGCCTCGCTCAGCCCGATGTACCGCACCTTGCCCTCGGCGACCAGCTCGCCCAGCGCGCCGACCGTCTCCTCGATGGGCACGTTCGGGTCGACCCGGTGCTGGTAGTACAGGTCGATGTGGTCGGTGCCGAGCCGCCGCAGCGAGCCGTGCACCGAGGCACGCACATGCTCGGCCGAGCCGTCCTGCCGGCCGACCGTGCTCATGTCGCCCGGTACCGCGTCGTCCATCCGGTAGTTGAACTTCGTCGCGATCACATACGCGTCGCGCCGCCCCTTGATCGCCTCGCCGACCAGCGACTCGTTGGTGAGCGGCCCGTAGATCTGCGCGGTGTCGAGGAAGTCGATGCCGAGATCGAGGGCGCGCCGGATGGTCGCGATGCCCTCCGCCCGGTCGGCGGAGCCGTAGAAGGCGGACATCCCCATGCATCCGAGCCCGATGGCCGATACCTGGAGGTCCCGCAGCCTGCGCTTCTGCATGAGGTTTCCTTCCGCACACTCGATCGTGGTTCCGGCACGGCACACGGCCTGTCTCCATCTAGCGACGGATTCCGGTGCCCGGCATCCCGCGGGGGAGGCCCGGGCGCCCTCACCGGTGCGCGCCGTCCGCGACGCTACGAGTTGGAGCGCTCTCCAAGTCAAGGCGTGCCGGTGACAGGACCGAGCGCACGAGTGTGGGGGTATCGCTCGTGACGTCCCAGGCGCGCACGGTGAGGAAATCCCACCGTCCCTGTGCGTGGAACGTGTACCGGAAGTCCCCTTCCCGGAAGCAGTGGACGGTGTCGGAACGCTTTTCGAGCGTCCCGTTCTCCCCGACGATTTTCCACGAGATGTGCACCTGGCCGTCCGGCGTGAAGCTGTCTCCCAGAACGCTGATGACGGGCTCGACGCGGGTCACCGTGATGCGTGGATTCATCGGGTAGGCGAGGCAGAAATCCAGCGTGTCCGGGTCGTCGAGGTGGCCCTCGTGGCTGCCGCCGGACGGGCATGATCCGCGGCGGTCGGAACCCGCGAAGAACAGCGCCTGGCAGTTCCGGCAGTTGCGCCAGTTGCTCTGCATGTGGGAGCCGTCGCCCAGGCCGGTCATCAGGCGGAAGGTGCGCGCGACACCATGAGTGTGGCCGCGGCCCGGGCGTGCGGGGCACGCCCCGTCCTCGCCCGGGCGGCCGGGCCGGTCAGGATGGCCCGCGTAGTACAGGACCTGGCAGTACCAGCAGGTGTACCAGTCCCGCTGGACCCGCACGAAGGGGAATTCCGTATGGGTGAGGGTGAAGTCGTATCCCGTCGCCACATGGCCCCCGCCGTCCCTCGGGCAGACACCCGGGACACCGGCATGACCGTTGAAGAAGAGGCTCTGGCATTTGGCGCAATTGCGCCAGCGATTCTGCGTCGGCATCGGTGGTCACCTCTCCGGGGCAAGGGGTCGAAAGCTTGGATCAGGACTCCATTACGCCCCGGGAGGTGACCCCGGTCACGGCACGGCAATTCGGGACTTGACAGCCCCGCGGACAGCTACGGATTCAGCCGGACCGGCAGTTCGAACAGGTCGTTCTGGGTGACCACCGGCTTGTTGCGCAGCTCGGTCGCCGCAACCGCCAGGTCCAGGCGCGGGAAGCGGGCGTACAGCGCCGGCAGGGCGATCCCCGCCTCCAGGCGGGAGAGCGCGGCGCCGGGGCAGACGTGAGGGCCGTGGCCGAAGGAGATGTGCCGGTTCCTCGTCTCGCGGGTGATGTCGAACCGCCCGGCGGTCGGGCCGTGCGCCCGCTCGTCGCGGCCGATCGCGCCGTACGACACGATCAGCGCGTCCCCGGCCGGGATCACCTTGTCGCCCACCGGCACGTCCTCGGTCGCGAACCGGATCAGCACATGGGAGGTGGGGGTGGAGAAGCGCAGGGTCTCCTCGATCACCGCCGACCAGTCGGCCTGCCCGGACAGCACCAGGGCGCGCTGCTCGGGGTGGGTGGAGAGGTTGACGACGGCGTTGACGATCAGCGAGATCGTCGTCTCGTGGCCCGCCGCCACCATCAGCTGGAGCGTGGAGACGATCTCCTCGTCGGTGAGCCGGTCGCCGTCCTCCGAGGCCAGGATCAGCGCGCTGGTCAGGTCGTCGCCGGGCGCGGCCCGCTTCGCCGCCACCGTCCGCGCCATGATGTCCGCCAGTTCGGTGAGGGTCGCGACGACCTCCTGGGGCGGGGTCTGCGTGGAGAAGAACTTCTCGAACAGCACCTTCAGCCGGGGCAGCCGCGCCTCCTCGATGCCCATCAGGTCGGCGACGACGTACATGGGCAGCGGGTAGGCGAAGGCCGCCTTCAGATCGACGGTCCCGCCGTCCGCGGGCAGCGCGTCCAGCAGGTCCTGGGTGAGCTTCTCGATCCGCTCCCGCATCCGCTCCACCCGCCGCGGGGTGAGCGCCTGCGCGACCAGGGTGCGCAGCCGGCGGTGGTCGGCGCCGTCCACCGTCAGCATCGAGCGGCCCGGGTTGGCCAGGCCGATCAGCGGCCAGTCCGCAGGTATCTCACCGCGCCGCCAGGCGCCCCACACCTCGATGTCCTTCACCAGCCGCGGGTCGGTGAGCAGCGCCTTGGCCTCGGCGTGGTGGGTGACGGCCCACACCGGGACACCGCCCGGCAGTTCCACGGCGGCGAGCGGGCCGGCCGC